>CP129018.1:3000000-3340000 GCA_020524525.2 Bacillus tianshenii
ATAGGGATTTCATGAAATGAGTGTAAGTTACTTCCATACGACTTGCCTTTTAAAGTATACCTCCCTCTAGCAACAGCTGTTTTCTTATCTTCATTGTTCTCTATACACCATACTAATTGGTCCTCTGTCAGGTTCCAAAATATACTATTATCATAAGGAATGGTAGGATCTTTAATATAATCATTCCATTCATTTTCTTTGGTATTTATATTATTTCCTCCTGTCAGTAGTCTTATGTTAAGTTTCTCTTTAAGATTGCTAAGAGGTACTCCTTTTATATTAGTTAGACCTTTTCCATGAAGCTTTTCCCAGCTTATATCTTTTTGCAAATTCCTATCAGCGATACATTTCCCTTCTTCAACCATTACAAAATAAAAATCCCCACTAGGTAGTGGACTTGAATTTGAAGGTATAAAACTTGTTGTTTCCATTCCAATTCCCTTAAAAAACCCAACTGTATTTAGAGTAGATTCATAGTGACAACGAATGCGTTTTCCTTTACTTAGTTCCTTTAACTCTTCCACTTCATTTATATGGTAAATACGACTATCTTTACTAATTTGAACTCCTGAAAACATAAATCTATTATCATCTAATACCTTAATTTCTATGTTATGGATACCGTCATCCAATCTTCCTATTTCAAAAATAACTTGACTTTTATTTACTACCTCTGAATCTACCTTTACATCTTTAGTTGATACTTTATAACGTTTACTATCCACTGTCACTTCAATATTTTGGGTAGAACTCCTAAATTTCATGCCGTAAATTCTTAATGATGTACCTCTAAGTTTAAAACGAATGATTGACTCCGGTTCAGATGTGCCAAATTGAAGGTAATATCTCTCAACATCAACACCAGGACCAAAATTATATCTCTTCCATTCACCTTCAAATTGAAACACGCCACTATCACATGGATAGTACTTATTTTCTTCTTCTTGCAATGAGCTATTAATTTCATCATGGACGCTAAACACACTCCAAGCAACTTGCTCTCCGATCTGTTTACATTTCTCAATAAAAGGTTCAAATGCATCTAAAATCAGTTTTATTTTTTCAAATTCATTTATTTGTTTTCGAATGTTCGAGGCTTTTATTGATAATGCTTGATAATGTGTTCGATTAATAGGAAGAACATAAACATTATAATAATCGTTAGCTGTAAACTTCTTTATCTGTTTATCAAATCGTTCAATTAATTTACTATTATTCACTTTTTTACTTGGAGTAATATTTTTTTTCATTTCCTCGAAGAGCTTCTTTAATTCCTTGTATTGTTTACGAAATAATTGTAAATTCTTCTCTATTTTGGTTATTTTATTTACCGTAAATCCTAAATCATATGACGGATTAGATTTCTTGTACCATTCATCCACCACCACTTTTTCATGTAAGCTTGATTCTATCAATTCTTCTAATGGTGCAAATTGTGCTCCTTCTATTGCAGCACCACCTTTTGTAGTATTAATAGTTTTAACTTGAGAATTATTAGCTATATATATTTGTAAATTTTGTCTCATATTTTCAAATGATGGGTTTGTCTCAATTTCATTACCGTATACATCTTTTACTTTCATGACTTCTTTTTTATCTTTCTCCATAACATTTACAGTTCGGTCCTTTGTATTATAGCCAACTTCCTTAGAATAATATTGATTGTATCTAAAGCCTAAATTTTGACCAACTAGTATAACAGGATTACACCCTAATTGACATGCAAGTTGATAAGTAACCGCTGCAATTGTTGGTGCATCTTGGACTATTGGAATAGCGGTGTTTTCTTTATCTTTTAAATAATATTGCGAAACGGTATCTTGACTTGTAATCATATGCAATTTGGGCCCCTGATACCTTGTCAATGTCTCAAAGCCTACACTTGTTCCATAAATCATTGGTACAGATTTATCGATGCCTTGTTCCATCATTTTTTGGTATACACCATAGTTATGCTGTTGGGGATCATATGTACAAACTGCATCAGGAAGAATCCCCTTAGCCACCAATGCACGGTTTGCAGAACCAATTGCAAAAATATATGCTAACTTATTTTCTTTAATATAACGTAAATTTTCATACTCATCTTCAAGGGAAGGCCCTGCTGCTGCGATAATTAAGGGCTTGTTTTGAAAAATCGATTTATAACCTTTTAAAATATTTGGGGTGGTAAATGTGTATGGTAAATTAGCTAAGCTGTTGAATGTCCAGCGTGTACTAAATGAAAGGTCTGTAATAAAATTAGAGCGCTTTGATTTTATACCTTCCTTAAAATTTTGCAAAAAATGTTCATACTGTTTTGCAAAAATACGTTCATAACTAGGTAACGGGATCATCAATATTCGTTGCTGAATTTGATCAGTCAATTTTCTTAAATAAAAACTTCCTTCTTCAGGTGAAGATTCTATAAAAATATCATTTAGTCGATTCAAATGAAGTATTTTTAAAGACCTAGTTGACATGAAATGATAAAACATTTCAATACTAGGTTCATAGATCGTGTAAGTATATTTAGGATAACGGTTCATAAAAGCTTCAATGTGATAGCCGAATCCTACTCCATAAAAGATAACATGCTCATAATTATCAATTTGATCACTGTATTGCTCAACTAATCGCTCAGCTTCTTTAATAGGATCATATTTGCTGTGAACATATTGGGGACGACTATCACTGTATACCATTGCAGTCGGTTCCCCAATCTTGGTATCAATAAGTTCAACTGTTTGCTTATTCTCTTGTTCTTCAAATTGATTTAATAAATTTCGAATGTGTCGATAGTGCTTTCTTAAAAAATCTTTATTTTCAATTAACATTAGGTAAATCCCCCATAATCATATCAATTGTTCAGTAATCAACCACTTTCGTAGCGTCTCTTTATCAATTACATTTTCTTGAAGTGGAGCAGGAGCTTTTCCTATAAGACTTAACTTTTTTACATATTGCGCTTCCACATTTCTATATGGTGATTGAAGAACGAACATTTCTTCATCTTCGAGAGCTATACGCGCTTCATCCTCAGTCATTAGCTCTTCATACATTTTTTCACCTGGACGAAGACCTATTTCTTGAATATCAATTCTCCCTCTAGGTATATTATGTTTTTTTGATACTTCCTCAATGATAATATCCACCAAATCCTTAAGCTTAATAACAGGCATTTTCAAAACAAATACTTCTCCACCATAAGCCCTTTCGTTTGCTTCAAGAATAAGCGATATTGCCTGAGATGGTGTCATCATATACCGTAGCATATCTAGATTCGTAACAGTGATACGTTGTTCTTCTACAATTTGTTTTTTAAAAAGCGGGATTACGGATCCTCTAGAACCCATCACATTACCAAAACGGACTGAACTGAAAATGGTTTGCTTGGGACCTTTTTGATATTCAGCAGCAGATATTAACCTTTCAGCCGTTAACTTTGTAGCCCCGTAAGTATTTGCAGGGGCAATCGCTTTATCCGTACTTGTAAACAGAACACGTTTAACATCCATAGTTGTAGCGGCTTGAATGACATTTTGTGTACCTATAACATTAGTTTTCACTGCTTCAAATGGGTTATATTCACATGCAGGAACATGCTTCATAGCTGCTAAATGAAAAACATAATCAATATCTTCCATTGCTCTAATTAGCCGTTTTTCATCCCGTACATCGCCAATTAGATAACGAATATTACGATGTTTATACATTTTTTGCTGCAACTCAAATTGTTTATGTTCATCCCTACTAAAAATACGGATTACTTCAGGTTGATGAGTCAAAAGAGTTTTTAATAAATGCTGTCCTATTGTTCCTGTACCACCAATGATAAGTATTTTTTTACCTTTATAGATGTTTGACACGTTTTATTCACTACTTTCAATTAACATCTTTCCGGATACTCTTTTTGTCAATTTCCTTTGTAATTTCTTTTTTTACAGATTCCATAACTGGTACTATTTCATATTGAATAATATCAGCTATTAAAATCGTATCTCCTGCTTCGATAGCTTCTTCGAGGTTTCTAAACTCTTCTACTAATGATGCTTGATGAACAAGGTACTGTTTCTTTTCGTTCATATCCTCAATAATTTGGTCTACAGTACCGATAAATTGATTCACCCACTGTAAGCCTTCCAATAGAAGCTCAAAATTTCCCCAAGACTTTTCTGATGGTCCTTGGTAAAAATCATCAACTAATAATTGGACTTCAGGCAAAGCACCTTCTAAATATGATTCAAGTTGCAGCATCATATCATCTAACATTGATTCAGGCTTTAATACTTTGACATTAACTTTTTGAATATGCTCTATATATTCAGATATATATATATCATGGTCTGTATACACTTCAACGCCATCTATTTCCAAATGACTAAATAAGTAATCGGATTTTTCAATTTCTTCATTAATATCTTTAAACATCTCTTCAATAGAGGAGAGTGCGTTTTCATAATCAAACGTCTTTTCAAATAATGTAAGTTTCAATTTATAACCCCCAGTTTATCCTTAGCTGGTATCACACATAATATCGTCAATTTCGACAACCTTTTAAGTTTTATGACACCATTTGTGAGTATGTTAATTTTTCAACCTTGGGCACTTCTTTCTAATAACGATTATAAATGTCTGTAAATTTTTGTAACCCTGTTAATAACAATCCAATTTGTCTGTATTCTGAATCAGAGTGAAGTGGAATCATACTTAAAAAATTATAGATTCAATAAAGTCTACTATTATTGCATCATGTCCTAATGCCTTGAAAGCACATGCAAGCTGGTCAATATGTCCACGTAATGCGCCATAATTTGATTGTCCGTTAAATAAAGATTCTTTTTCCTACCAACATTCCCTACTAAATAGGTAATAAATTTCTATAAAAAAGAAGTTCCAGCAACGCTGGAACTTCTTTGAGTATTTAAAATTATCCAAGTAATTGAAGTACAGATTGTGGACGTTGGTTAGCTTGAGCCAACATAGCTTGAGATGCTTGAGAAAGAATATTATTCTTCGTAAAGCTCATCATCTCCTTCGCCATATCTACGTCACGAACACGAGATTCAGCAGCCTGTAAGTTTTCAGAAGCATTACCAAGGTTAGTAATTGTATGTTCTAGACGGTTTTGGAAGGCACCCATCTTAGAACGCTCAGCGGATACTTGGTTGATTGCTGCGTCAATTACAGAAATTGCAGCTGTAGCTGTTTTATGAGATTGAATATCTAATGCATATACAGTACTACCGCTTGAGTTACCTACATCAGTAAGCTTATTTGCATCTGCTGCAGATGCGCCAGAAACAAATTGCGCGTCAGAAGACTTCGCAACTTGCTCAGCTCCGACTGTTGTTCCATTTTCTGTGATTACAGTTTTACCAGAAGTTTTCGCTCCTGTTTCATCATAATATACTTCATTGGTAGAATCTTGCCATGCATTTGTTGTTTGTCCTGCCATAGAAGATGAACCAATTTGAGCCGTCGCTCCTCCACTTCCAGCAATACCCAATGCTTCAGCACGCATATCAAAGATATCTACAGTGAAGTTTTGCATGCTGTTTGCACCTACTTGCATTTTTAAACCATTGCCACTTTGCACATCCCCAGCAGATGCTACATAGTCACCCGCTTTAAGGCTTTGAGAACCATTAAGTAGTTTCTTTTGGTTAAACTCAGTATTGTTACCGATACGGTTGATTTCAGAAGTCAATTGGTTAAGCTCTTTTTGAAGCTCTTGACGGTCTTGATCTGTATTCGTATCGTTTGATGCTTGAGTAGCAAGCTCACGCATACGTTGAAGGATTGAATGAGTTTCATTCAAAGCACCTTCAGCCGTTTGGATTAAAGAGATCGCATCTTGAGAGTTACGTTGTGCTTGGTTCAAACCGCTGATTTGACCACGCATTTTTTCAGAGATTGCAAGACCAGCAGCGTCATCGCCAGCACGGTTAATGCGTAGACCTGAAGAAAGCTTCTCCATTGATTTTGCAGCGCCTGCTTGGTTCATACCTAATTGACGATAAGAGTTCATCGCAGGTAAGTTATGATTGATAATCATGATAATTTCCTCCTTGAAATTTAGCCCACATCCATGTGGTTATTTTGGTAAACAGTGAATAAAGTCGGCCGCCTTTATTTCCTGTTGTTTACACTTACTATATCGACCGAGAACGAGACTGTTTAATAACTTTAGAAGAAAAAATTTATTTTTTTATGTTTTGATTAATTTGTTGAAGTAGGTCTAATGAGTTTGTGGCGGCTTCGTTGTTTTCTTGTTGAATGGATAGGTACACTTCTTTGCGATGAATCTCGATATGCTTTGGTGCTTCGATGCCTAGTTTGATTTGTTCGCCTTCTATTGCAAGGATGGTAATTTCGATGTCATCGCCAATCTTGAGGGATTCATTCACTTTGCGTCTTAAGACGAGCATTTATTTTCCCTCCTGTACTTTAGAAGGTTGTTGTGGAAATAGATAGTGCTTTGTTTGATAATTGCTTGTATTTAAGATAACCTGCTTAGCCAGCTTCTTGGCTACATTAATAATGAGAGGACCTTGCAGGTTGGCTGTCGTTTTTTTGAATGGCTCTTGCAATGTTAATAGAACGAGGATCATTACTTCATCCCGATTATTAATCTCTAATTGTTCTTTAACCGCATCTTCGATTTTAACTTGGTAGTCTTGAAAAAAATCAAACGGATTTACTAGTACAAATGCTAACTCTTTTGTTTTCGTTGATTGCAAGATTAGAAACGGGCTTCCTTCTGCGAAAGGCAATAAGATAAATTCTGTTTCTTCTTCAAAGCTGGGCAGGCCTTGATTGAAATGAAGGATGTCTTCTTGTTTCACTTGGACTTCACCATTATACTTCGTTTGTAATTGCATTTTTTCACCACTTTTTTAAAGTCATTTTATCAGAAAATTTTATTAATGTTGATCCCAACGGCTGTAATATCGATAGAATTCTTTTGTTTCATATAAATTTCCGTGACCCATTGGTTATATTTTATTTCTGGCTTGTTTGGTGTAATTTTTATGAATGCTTTATTAGGTTTAATATTGATTTGTGCTTCTCCAGGTTCATATTGGAACTTAACTTGGGAAGCACTTTTGGGAATGAATCCAATATTGAATTCATAGGTTTTTAGGTCACTATTAGCTTTGACGATTCGCTGGATTGCACCGTAGCCATTTTCAATTTTCATCATTTGGTCGCCTTGCTGTGCAAATTTAACAGTATCCGGTCTTTTTTTGTGTCCATTCTTTGATTCTTTGAAAAATCCCTTTTAGGTTTGCATCTGCAAACGCTGCTGATTGGTCAATTTTAATTTTGCCATGCTTTTGATGAATTTTCACATCAGCATGTGGCTGCTTTAATTGAATGTCTGCATGATGTTGACGAATTTCAATGTTGGCTCTACGTTGATTCATACCTAGGTGCGCCTGTTCTGTTTGTATCTCAAGGCGTGGAAGCTGCATAGGTATCACCTCATTAAAGAAAAGCTGCCCTAAATTGAGCAGCTTTCTTAATTATTAACGCAAGAAATCCATAAGTGTTGGCTGAATAATCCGAGCACCAGCTGCTAAAGAAGCACGGTGGATGCTTTCTTGGGTTTTCAAGTCAATAATGGCTTTTTCAAAATCAATATCTTCATTCTCAGAAACTGTTTGCTTTGCAATGACCTCTTGCTTCAAGAGACGATTTTCAACCATTTCAGCCCGATTTGTTCGCGCTCCAAGTTCTGCGCGAGTAGAAACAACATCATCCATAAAACGATCAATTTCATCAATGGCAGTACTAATATCCGCAGATTCCACATCTGGATTCGTTAACATTTTCTTAATTGATTCAATCCCACTGAACATATTAATTGAGAAAGCATTTTGTGAACGAATATTTATCGGAATCGTAACACCTTTTAACACTTCAATCTCAACATCTTGATTGTTGAAAGAAACTGATTCATTATGAGATATAACTAAATCGCTATCTGCAATTTCAGTAATCGTCTCCACGGCAGGTTCTTCCGGCATTAACTTTCTTTTTTCAAATATGCTATGTTCAACCTTTGAATTCGTAATATTAATGGTAATTGATTCATTGTCATTATACTTAAACTTAAATTCATCGCTGCCATTATCGGAATCGTACTTATACGTTCTTCCTTTGTAGGTTATAGAATAATTTTCAGCATTCGAAGGAGTAGCAAGTTTTGTTTTAAAGCCTTCAAAGTCTACATTCATTTTTGTCGCGTCAACCGGTGAAGCATCTGTATTTGTCCCATTAAAAATATACTTATCCCCGACCTTTGTTTCAGCAAGTGCAACAAGATGCTCTTGTAGACGAGTAATCTCTTTGGAAATGTTTTTTCTAGCACTTTCATCATAACTGTCATTGGAAGCTTGAACAGTTAGTTCACGAATACGGTGCAAGACTTGACCTGTCTCATCAAGTGCAGCATCCCCGTTCTCCATCCAGCTAAACCCTTCACCAATATTTCGCTTAAATTGCTCAACTTCAACTACTTGGCTTCGGTAACGCATACCTTTCATCGCTACTACTGGGTCATCAGAAGGACGTGTGATTTTTTTACCTGTTACAAGCTGGTCTTGGATGCTGCCCATTCGCTCATAGTTCTTGCTAATATATCTTAAATTATTCTGTGTCAGCATTGATTGTGTAATACGCATTAGCTATTCACCTTCCTTATCTGCCGACTAAGCCCATGCCGTTAATAATTTTATCTAGCATTTCATCGACAGCCGTCATGTTCCTTGCTGCTGCATTATAAGCATGCTGGAACTTAATCATATTGGTCATTTCTTCATCTAATGAGACACTGCTAGTTGACATTCTGCGCTTGTCAACCGAATCCTTTAACGTCAATGCATTATCTGCCAAACGATTTGACTCAGCAGCATTAACCCCCATATCCCCGATCATACCTTGGTAGAATGATTGTACACTTGTAAGACTGCCGTCATAATCTAGCTTTGCATCTTTTACATTTGCTAGAGCAAGTGCATTGGAGCCATTTCCGACAAATGCTTCATCACTAGGTTTAACCCCTTCTGCGGGGAAGGTGAATGTCCAGGTTTCTACCGAATTACCTCCCGTATCAATCTCAACATTACTGAAATCCACTTTAACACCATTTATTGTAACCTTTTCATCTGCAGCTGTTATATCAACAGGTGAAGAGGTAGCTGAAATATTACCACTTTCATCGATTTCAGATAAGGTATATGTCCATGGCGGTGTATTACCTTGAGTATGTGTTAAATCGATTCGCACTTGTTTTGGGTTTGTAGTCAATACAGAAGTATCGAAAATTCCTGTAATCCCAGGATTCCCTACCGTATTCGGGTCAACACTTTCACGTTCCATCGCCCCAGCAATAACATTCCCTTCAGCAGCCGCTGCGATGTTATCAATATCGTCTATTATATCTTGAGAAACTTGAATTCTTGAAGCTGCCCCACTTGGATCGTCTTCTGTTGGACTTATTGTCCCAGAATACGAAAAGAAGTCAGTTCCACTCTGGGTACCATTTTCAATATCATTAATACTCCAACCACTTTGATGTACTAAGTTAAAGTGATCGGCAAATGTGAATGCCATTTCATCAAGATCACTCATCATCTCTGTGAAAATCCCTTCAACAGAAGTAGAAGGGCTAGGATCTTTCAGATAACCGTAGCCTTCAATATATGCTTTTAACTTTCCGTTGCTTTTCAAGTCATTAAAGCTTTCTAAGTGATAATTTGCTGTTGCAGTATCTGGATCAGTTATGCCTTTAAATCCTTCTTTATTCTCGTTTAGCTCGAAGAACTTGATTTCTTGAACTGGACTATCCGATTCTGCGCGATTTACATATTGAATATGGATGCCGGTTGCTGTTTGGGAATTGGCGTCTACTAATTTAATTTGTCTGCCATTCTTATCTGTTAATATATTCCCTTCTGGATCTGCTACATAGATATCATATAATCCTTCAGCTGCCTTTGATGGGTTTCCGCCGCTATCTACACGCTTCACTTTCACATTCATAATAGACGAAAGCTGGTCGACTAGACGATCCCGCTCATCATATAAGTCATTTGGCAAATAACCGTGCGGCTCAATGTCACCAATTTGCTTATTAACTTGATTGATCTGTCGAATAATCGAGTTTGCTTCTGTTTGGGTTACATCGATTTCTTTGCGATAGTCGGTTTGAATAGCTTTCAGAGAATCATAGGTATAGTTAAATGTTTCAGCAAGTGCAATTCCGCGCTGACGCACTACACGTCTTGCTCCAGAATTCTGAGGCTCTACCGCTAAGTCTTGCAAGGCATTCCAAAATTGGTCCATCGTATTAGCAAGACCTTCATCTGTTGGTTCATTCATGATATTTTCCATTTGAGAAAGAACCTCACTTCTTCCTTCCCAATAACTGAATTTCGAATTCTCTCCTCGAAATTGCATATCAATGAACTCATCACGAACACGCTGAATATCCCCTGCTTTAACCCCTGTACCCATTTGTCCAGGAATGGCCGGGCGGTTCATAGCTGGTGCTGGATATGGTTCTGTTTGTTCGAAATTCACTCGCTGCCTTGTATAGCCAGGCGTATTTGCATTTGCGATGTTATGACCTGTTGTATGCAAAGCAGCCTGTTGCGTGTGTAATGCTCGAAGCGACGTTTCTAATCCCATAAAAGTCGAACGCATTTATATTTCCCCCATCTCTTACGCTTTCGAATCAAAAATTGAGCGCCCCTCCATCGAGAATTGACCTGGTTTCTCCGAGCGCTCATAGTTATATTCTTCTGGTTCAGGTAGCATCATTTCAATTGAAAAGTTAACGAAGTGTAGTGATTGCTGCAGTAGTTCTTGATTTAATTGATTTTGTTGTTGAAGCTGTTGTAGCTCATTTAATAGGGCTTGCTGCAGAGATTGTAGTTGGGCCCTTTCTTCTTGGGTTACGAAGTTAAGACAATTCGAAAACGTTTTATCCACAGTACTATCTTGTATAATTTCATTCACAGCTTCATCTCTTGCACGATCAATTTGCCGTACTGCTTGAATAAATTTACCTTCAACCTTAAGAAGTTCTTGTAAGTTTTCAAGTTCGTTATTTTTAACGAACTCTCTCTTCTGAACTGCGATCTTGTTGAGCTGCTCGTGCAGTCCAACTAACGTTTCTAATGCTTTCGTTAAACGTTCAGCTGACAAAACGAAGCGCTCCTTTCATTATTGCTCGTTCCAATAGTCATACATCTTCTGAGCAAGCTTTTTCGGATTCACTTCATATTGGCCAGATTGGACTTTTTCTTTCAGTTCAGTTACTTTTTCATTCCTTTGAGTTTGAATTGGACTTTCTTTCTGGAGCTCTTTTGCTTCTGAAGAAATCTGCAATTCATCCTTTTTCTTTTCCGCTTGCTGCAACTCTTGTTGTTTGAATTGCTGTTTCTGATATGGGTTTACACGTAGTGATTGAAGTGGGTTAATTTTCAACATTGTCACCTCTTCTCATCGATTTAATTTATCTATTTATAGTCTTATATTATCCTCTTTAGGTGTAAAAAACACCGATACTACTTTAACAATAGTATCGGTTATTAACAAAAAATATTTAATTGTAATGTCTATTTTCTTTTGATTTTATCATCAACAGAAGAGAAATAAGTGTGATTAGCACTCTTTGCAGCTTCTCGTTCTTTTTCTCTGTCATGTCTTTGAAGGTCATTTTTTATTGACGAAACACAACGAGAACACATCTCTCCTTCTCGAATAACCGTTCCACACCTTTTACACCCATACCCGATGTTTGGAAACTGAGACGTCCGTAATCGCCCTTCTTTCACAAAGCGCATGATTGTATCTTTCAATACACCTGTATCTTCTTCAATTTGATCAATCGTTGCTTTCCGATTCTCTTTCTTCCTTATATATTTATAAACAAGGTCAAATTGCTTCTCTTCTTCTTTTCTGCACATATCACAAATCCCTGCTAAATTTCTAACATATAGTCTTCCACACTTTGGACAATTTCCTAAATCAGCCATTGTGAAGTCCTCCCATCTCGATACATTTCCTTATCTTATTATATCGGATAAATCTAACTATGTTGAACAAAACAGGAAATTTAGATTAAATTTTTAACTTCTTGCTAGGGTAAATGATTGAATTGAATGTGGATGAAGAGGTTTGAGAGTTTTAGCCGCATGCCGGAGAGTCGTACCTGTTGTGTAGATATCATCTATTAGAATGATATGTTTATCGGCAAGTTGACAAGACGTCTGATTAAGAATGAATGGAGACTTTGAATGAAGTCGTTGTTCTCGGGATTTCTTACTTTGTTTTTGCTCACTTTCAGTTCTTTCTAACAGGTTTTCAATTGGATGACCTAACTGCTCAGCAATCGCCATCGCTTGATTGAAGCCTCGCTCATAAAGACGCTTTTCACTTAAAGGGATTGGAACTAGAATGACTTCGTTTTGATTGAAAGCCTCTTTAATGGATGGTGAAAACACTTTTATTAGCTCATAATCGCCACGAAATTTCCACAGGCCGACCACTTCCTTCATAAATTCATTGTATTCAAAAACAGATTGATTACGGAGAAAATTCTCATCTCCCCAACGCTCACAGTCAAAGCAAAGGCCTTCTTTATGATACGCAGCATCAAGCTTTGCTAAAGGTCGCCCACACCCTTTACATGTTTCACCTTGAATCAGTTGAAACTTATTTTGGCATTCTTCACAAATGACGCTCTCCTGCTGTTTATGAATGAACGAGCGCCATCCGATATGCTCTTGAATAGAAGCTTCACAAATTAAGCAGGTCATCTGTCAATCAGCCCTTTCTGGAGAGCTTCTTTATTCATACGCTCAATTTGCTGCTTCGCTTTGACCATTTCATTTGTTTTTCCATAATGAAAATAGACCACATCACCTGTTGGATAATTTGCTTTCCGTCCTGCTCTTCCCGCGATTTGTACCAACGCACTTTCTGTAAAAATACGATCTTCCGCTCCTAAGACAGCAACATCAATATTTGAAACAGTCACACCACGCTCTAAAATTGTCGTCGTTACTAAAATCGGACTTTCACCATTTCGAAACCGCTCTACCTTTGCTTTTCGATCGTTATCTGCCGCATGAACACCTTCAATTCGTTTGTCGAGGTGGCGAAGGATTTGGACAACCTGCTTGAGGATTTTTACTTGAGGTACAAACAGAAACGTTTGTTTTTTATTTTGGAGCCTTTTCTGTATCCATTTGAGAACGTTAGGAGGAAGACGCTTTTTGCTTAACCCCTTTTGCCAATTTCCACACCAATGAAATATAGGGACAGGCAGAGAATAACGGTGATAGCGTGCGGGGATGGTGACAACCTCTAATTCTTCTTGCTTCGTGAATGCTTGGTCAGGTGTTGCTGTTAAATAAATTAGCGCGGATTCTGCTTTTAATGCTTGTTGTACAGCTTGTGTCAGCATTGGTTCTACACTGTAAGGGAAGGCGTCAACTTCATCAATAATAATGACGTCAAAATATCGATAGAATCTTAATAACTGATGTGTCGTAGAAAGGACAAACGGAGCGATGTTTCCTCTATCTTCACTGCCGCCATACAACGCGATGAGCTCTGCAGTGGGGAAAGCTTCTTTCATGCGGGGACCTAATTCAAGCACGACATCTGTTCTTGGAGTCGCGATACACAGGTTCAAATTATGATTTAAAGCATATTCGATCCCTTGAAACAACACTTCTGTCTTACCAGATCCACACACAGCCCAGACGAGTAATTTGGATTTTTGTTTAATGGCTTGGACAACTTTGTTAGAGGCTTCTTGTTGTCCTGAGGAAAGCTGGACCTTTGAGGTACATTGAACTTTTTGAGTAAAAGAACTGATTGGCGGGCCACACCAACTGATTAAAGGTGTACATGCACTAAGTCTCCCCATGTTAATGCATTTCCGACAATAAACACAGTCTGTATCGCACCTTGCACAGGGCAGAACACCAAATAATTGCTGGTCTTCGTTTCCGCATCTTATGCATTGATATTTATCAGAACTAATTTCAATACCTTTCTGATATCGGATAAAACCATTTAGATAATGGGAATGAATAAGTTTCGGTGAGTAAGGAATTTCATTTAAGGGAAGACGTTTGCCTTGAAGGTTTTTTTGGAGAGATTTAGATGGAGAAAACTGCGGATTGGGTGATAATGATTCTTCAACCTGGCATTGCCAAATTGGCTTAGCCTCTTGTTCCTTACTTGGCTCAATAACAGCTTGATTATTTAAATTTGATTTAATAAATTTCATCTTTCAGCTCCTTTATTTAGCTCCCCGCCAAAGAATGACGGGAAGACTTTTATTATTCAATGTACCAACCAATCCCCATCGCGCCTTCACCTAAGTGCGTCCCAATCACTGGTCCGAAATGACTGAGGATGACTTCCACATGAGGAAATTCACTTTCGATTTGTTCTTTTATCCGCCTCGCTTCTTCTTCCCGGTTCGCATGAATCACAGACGCTTTCATCGGTTGCTTCTTTTCCGCATCCTCACTAAATAAAGAATAAATCCGTTTTAATGCTTTCTTGCGAGTACGAATCTTCTCAAATGGAACAATCTTTTTATCTTCAAAATGTAGAACTGGTTTAACTTGAAGCAAACCACCGACAAACGCCTGCGCACCGTTCAAACGACCACCACGATGAAGATGAGACAAATCATCTGCCATAAAATACGCCTGCATATTTGTTCTCATTTCCTGAAGACGAGCCATGATTTGTTCCGGGTGCTTTCCTTCAGTAGCCATCTTTGCAGCTTCAATGGCATAGAATCCTTGAATCATACAGCTTACTTCAGAATCAAACACATGAACATCAAGGTCCTCAACCATTTCTCCAGCAGACATAGCTGATTGATAAGTACCACTAATGCCACTTGATAAGTGAACCGAAATAACAGCATCATAATCGGCTGAAAGCTTCTCAAATGTTTCAGTTATTAGCCCAAAAGCTGGCTGCGATGTTTTCGGCAGTTCATCTACTTCCTTTATTTTTCGATAAAATTCATCCGCTGTTAACTCCACTTCTTCTTGATAAGACTCTTGTCCAAAAATCACATTAAGCGGACAAATATGTATATCATACTTATCTTGAATCTCCTTCGGTAAATAGGCCGTACTGTCTGTAACTACAGCTGTTCTCATCTATAACCTTCCTTCATGTAAAGAATCTCTTGTTCATTTTACTTTATTTATCGGGAATTTGCATGCGCGGAAAAAAAGAGGATTTTAGAGGTCCAACTCTCACAAAAGGAAAAAAGCCAAGGGGTCTGACTTCCTCCGAACCATAAAAAGATAGTCACCATTTATGCCTCGCAGTAGCCACATACCAAAGTGAGGGGTCTGCACCCCTCACCCTGAATAAACTATATTTCCCTACGGTCAACACACACCTTCAAGTATACAAATTAATAATCAACCCCTGAATCTCACCTACAGAGTTGAGTATATCAAGCTGCTTCTTTTCCTTATTTAACACTTCATTAGCCAAATCAATTAACTTCTGGTCAACGGTTTTAACAATCTTATAGATTTTCGTTCTGCCACGGCGGTTGAATCCACGTCGTTCTTCTAAGTTCAAGCCAAATTCCACAGCATCTTCCATAAACTCTTTGACCATCTTCTTATATTTACGAAACTCTTCAACCGTTCGATTCTCAGATAGCGTCTTTCCTTGCTTCTCAATCTCTTTCATCATTGCTGAAAGCTGCTCATACTTCTTTTCATCTCTGCCCTTTTGCATTACTTCCTGGAACGAGACTTTTTCAGAAACGCCTTGCTTTTTCTGATTTATTTTATTTAAACCGGCTTTATTAACCTTTTGCACATCCATGATATCACGCCTTTACTAGCTTTTAACTTATTTTAACATAAATCATTATTGAGTTGTCCGAGTTACATAGAAGAGAAAGATACATTAAGAGTAAGCTCAGTACCAACTTAATAAAAGCGGTGTGAGCGAAACAATGTATCCACTAGGGAGAGCGCTATATTTCATTTTTGCTGACAAACTGGAAATTTACGAACATTCAGCGTGCAGCTCCGCCCTTTTTCCAAAAAAAAGAGAGAGGTAAGATCGTTGCGATCGTCCCCCTCTGATGACTAAGATTATTGTAGTAATTGTAGAACACCTTGTGGCAATTGGTTTGCTTGCGCAAGCATCGCTTGAGCTGACTGGTTAAGAATATTATTCTTCGTAAACTCAGTCATTTCCAATGCCATATCCGCATCACGAATACGAGACTCAGAAGCTGTTAGGTTTTCGTGAGTTGTTTGTAAGTTGCTAATTGTATGTTCAAGACGGTTTTGTGTCGCACCGAGCTTTGCACGAACAGATGAGATTTGGTTGATTGCTTCATCTAATTTAAAGATGGCATCGTTAGCATCTTTATGGTTCAACACATTAATATCATCAATTCCTAATTTAACTGCACTTAATTGCGGAACATCAATGTTCAAGCTTTGGTTTGTGTTTGCTCCGATTTGGAAAGCTAATGATTTATTTGTAAGGTCAAAGTTTGCAGTGCCTGATTTCACATTGACACCAAACTCTAACTCTAATCCGCCATGATTAAGAACACCATTCTGAGTAGTAATTGACTTATTAAATGTGATCGCAGTCCCGCTAGCACCAGCCTTCAAAGTACCATCGGCATTAATTTGATCTTGCCCATACTTCAAGACAGACACATCTACTTTTGCCTCTAATTGTACCTTTGCCGTTCCTGCCTGAGTGATTTTTGAAGTGTCAATTTTGATTTTGTTTCCAGCTGTTTCACCAATGGTAATTACACCACCTCCACTAGCTCCTATTTCTGCTGCTCGAGAACCTAGTGAGAAACCATCTGGATCAAAGACTTCAATAGAAGTACTTGATGTTCCTGAAGCTGTTTCAAACTTAGTAGCTACAATTGTGTATTCTCCAAGTTTTAAATTCGAGCTCTCGCTAGCAGATGAGAAATCCCCTCCACTACTTGCAATTACACCTACATCTGCAACCCCAGCACCTGGTTGATTTAATGACTTCACAAAAGTTGGAGAACTGGAGATTTCCACGGCATATTTTCCAGTAGCCATATTTGCATCATCTACAATTGGTACGTCTTTCATGTTAATTCCGTTTCCAGCAACCCCAGATGTTGCAAAGAACTGCGTATCAACAGCACTTGAACCATCAAGAAGCTTACGAGTATTAAACTCTGTCTTAGCAGCAATACTATCGATTTCTTTTAGAAGTTGGTCAATCTCTTTTTGAATTTGTTCACGGTCATCTGTTGTATTTGTATCATTCGCTGCTTGTGTTGCAAGCTCACGCATACGCTGTAGCATGCTGTGAACTTCTGTCATTGCACCTTCAGCTGTTTGCATAAGTGATACGCCGTCTAAGGAGTTACGCTCTGCCATTTTAAGACCGCGGATTTGTGAACGCATTTTTTCGGAAATTGCAAGGCCTGCTGCATCGTCGGCTGCACGGTTAATACGTAGACCAGAAGAAAGCTTTTCTAAGTTTTTTGATGTGTTGAATTGGTTTTGATATAGGTTACGGTAAGCATTTAATGCTTGAATATTATGATTAATTCTCATGATAATTAGCTCCTTTTATTAATCTTGTCCTTCTAACATGACGCTTCTTTCGTATGCCATTGCTTTGCGACGGTTTCCATTTGGTTGGCTAACAGGCTTTTTAGCCATTGCTTCGTTCCATGATTGAGCAATCACTTGTAAGTTGTTGCGAACATCTTCAATTATTTCAGTGTTCTTTGTAAGATTGGCTTCAATTAACTTGTCAGCCATGTAGTTATACAACGTATCAAGTTGGTCTGCAACAATGCCAGCTTCATAGTTAATGCCAGCGCCTAAGCGGTAAATAATATCATTCGCTTTCTGCAGATGACGATTTGCAACGACGTAATTCTTATCATTAATCTCTGCAATCGCAGAGTCTAGATTCGTTAAGCATGCTTCGTACAACAATGATGTAATTTCTTGAGGACTTTTCTTATGCAGAGCATCCTCTGTGAATAGGTTTGACACCTTAGGTCACCCCCGCTAATTTTTCATCTGTTTCTTTTATCGGTAGCTTACAAAAACTGTTTAACTATTTTTCTAGTAGTTTCGGTCCATTTCTTCGATTAGTAGAAGAATTTCAGCCATCACTTGATAGAGCTGTGGCGGAATGTTGTCTCCTAGGTCCATATCGAGAAGGTTCTCGACAAGCATTGCGTCTTCTTGCATATGGATGTTGTTCTGCTTTGCTAGTTCGATAATTTGATTGGCGACATGACCTTTACCAGAAGCAATAACTTGAGGACCGCCACCACCGTCCTCATCATATTTGATAACTGCAGCCGTCGGGCCATTAAGGTCGCGACGGCGCTTTTGATTAAAATGCTTGGAAACTCTCATATTTTAAAGTCCATTCCTTCCTCCGTAAAAATTGGGATGAATGAATTCTGTTCAGCTTGTTCTTGCTCTTTCTCTTCATTTACAGGTTTATTATCGGTTGCTAACTGGGCAAATTTAATATCACCGACGTTATATCCAACTTCTTTTAACTTTTCTTGTGTCAATGCGGCCACAGGACCCATTTTATCTGCGAAGCCTGGTTGGTCATTTTTGATCGTGACGGATAGGTTTCGCTCAGCCACGTTTACCATAATGCCTACTTCGCCTAATTTCTTCGTATCAATTAAGAAGTAGAGATTACAGTTCTCCCAATCCACTTGCTCCCCTTCATTACGAGAGTTGACATATACTTGTAAGTCAGAAGTTTGTTCATTTAATAAAACTGGCAGCTGGAATAGCATTGTCTGCAAATTAGCACCTGGATCTGGCTTACTGAGCAGCTGCTGTCCTGTCAAGTTGTTAAGTGCTTGCTCCGCTTGCTGAGCCGTTTTGCTCTGACCGTCAGCTTCACCACGAAGAAGCTGCATCAATACTGCCTTCATATTTTGTTGATGCTGTCGCTGTTCACCTGATGGCTCCCCATCACTTTGGTTAAATACTAAGGAACGTGCTAAATCACTGTCATGGTTAAGCCCCATTGAACGAACCGCATCATACATTTGCCGTGCGGAAGGCTCTTGATGAACGAAGCCGCGAGATGTTTCTTCAAATTGCTTTAATAGCTGCTGTTGCGGTGGACGTGTTTCCATCATTTCTGATTCTTTTGTAATAAAACGTTGAACTTTCGTTTCTGATGGCTGGAATTTTAACTTATCCATCATGGTCTTCACATCTTGCACAATTTTATAGGCTTCAGAATGCTGCCCTTTTTGAAGGAGTTTTTTCGCTTCAGCTAATTGTCCGCTCGCCTGCATTAACTGCTTTTCTGTTTTCATATCTGTTAACAGCATCATGTCACTTTTCAAAATCGCATTATCAAGCTTGCTGATTGTTGTTTCCAGCACTTGCTTCACTTGTGGGTAGGCACTTTTCTTATATTGCTGAATCAGACGCTGGACATTGTCTAAGTTCTTTGTAATGTCACGCTTTAAGTCACGGAATTGCTCAGTCGCTTGTGCTAACTTCTTCGTCACCCTGCTGACAATCATTTCTTTGGCCTTAAAGTTCACACTCGTTTGAAAAGCTTCATCTAATACATATTGCTGTGATTCCGTTAAACGCTTCGCCTCATTCATTGACATCTTTTCTTCTTGAGCAGCCAGTTCTTTGCCCACTTCATTAAAAGCATTTGCCATCTCTTGGCGTGCCGCCAGCTCCCGACCATTTTGCTGGAACTCAGTTGCTTTGTTTAACGCTTCCGTTAATTTAGTTGCTGTCTTTGAATCAAAATCAGCTGATGATACACTTTCTTTTGCTGATTGAAGAGCTTGCTGTATATTCGCTTCCTTTTGGAACTGCTTACTGATTTGATTCAGCACTTCACTCGGCATTTTTTCTGCCGGCTTTATTGATTGGCTTGAAGTGTTTTCTTCTGTATTGTTAGTTGCTTGTGTAACGGAACTGCTTACATTATTTGTTGCTTTTTGTGGTGTTTCTTGAGTTTTAAGAGATTGCTCAATTTGATTCAATGTATTTGTTAAGCGCAAACGTGCAGTCATTTCCCGACCAGATTTCTGCATCTGTTCCGCTTCGTTCAGTGCTTTGCTAATTTGCTGTTTCACTTCCGGAGTCAATGTACGGTTATTTTGCAAAGACTCTCGAACTTGCTGTACAGCTTTTTGTAAATCTGGTTGCTTTTGAAATTGTTCACGAGCTTGGCGAACATCTTCACTCTGACTTTCTGATGAAGAAGAGACAGGTGTTGATGTTTGTTGAGTACGGGATTCTGTTCGAGATAGCTCTGTTTCCGCCTGTTTCAATGCCTGCGTGATTCGTTCTCTTCCCGCTTGTTCACGACCCATTCTTTGTAATTGCTCAGCTTCACGGACAGCGCGGTCTACCTTTTGCGCTACTTCTCGATCAACTTGGTTGTTGTTGACCACTTTGTCGCGGACTTGGTCTACGGCCTTCTGAAAGTTTGGCTCACGTTGCACTTGTTCGCGCGTTTGGCGGACGGTTTCACTCGGACGTGTTGTTTCTGTTGTTCGTGCTAGTTCTTGTGTTCGAGTTTCAGTACGAGTTAATTCCATTTCTGCCTGCTTTAATGCCTGTGTGATTCGTTCTCTTCCGGCTTGTTCGCGACCCATTCGCTGTAATTGCTCGGCTTCGCGAACAGAGCGGTCTACCTTCTGCGCTACTTCACGGTCCACTTGGCTGTTATTCACTACTTTGTCGCGGACCTGCTCTACTGCTTTTTGGAAGTTTGGTTCGCGTTGCACTTGTTCTCTAGCTTGGCGCACCGTTTCACTCGGACGTTGTGTTTCTGTTGAACGAGCTGGTTCTTGTGTTCGAGATTCCGTACGAGTTAATTCCGCTTCTGCTTGTTTCAACGCCTGCGTAATCCGCTCTCTTCCCGCTTGTTCACGACCCATTCGTTGTAATTGCTCAGCTTCTCGAACTGCGCGCTCTACTTTCTGGGCTACTTCGCGGTCTACTCGGCTATTGTTTACTACTTTGTCGCGAACCTGCTCTACTGCCTTTTGGAAATTTGGTTCGCGTTGCACTTGTTCTCTAGCTTGGCGCACCGTTTCACTCGGACGTTGTGTTTCTGTTGAACGAGCTGGTTCTTGTGTTCGAGATTCCGTACGAGTTAATTCCGCTTCTGCTTGCTTCAACGCCTGCGTGATTCGCTCTCTTCCCGTTTGTTCGCGACCCATACGTTGTAACTGCTCGGCTTCGCGAACGGCCTTTTCAACCTTTTGGGCTACTTCGCGATCAACTTGGCTGTTATTCACTACTTTGTCGCGAACCTGCTCTACTGCCTTTTGGAAGTTTGGTTCGCGCTGCACTTGTTCGCGTGTTTGGCGGACGGTTTCGCTTGAACGAGCTGCTGAACGAGCTGGTTCTTGCGTTCGAGTTTCCGTACGAGTTAATTCCGTTTCCGCCTGCCTCAACGCCTGCGTGATTCGTTCTCTTCCCGCTTGTTCACGAGCCATGCGCTGTAATTGCTCAGCTTCACGGACAGCACGTTCTACTTTCTGCGCTACTTCGCGATCCACTTGGCTGTTGTTCACTACTTTATCGCGGACCTGCTCGACTGCCTTTTGGAAGTTCGGCTCACGTTGCACTTGCTCGCGCGTTTGACGTACCGTTTCACTCGGACGTTGCGTTTCAGATGAACGGGCTGGTTCTTGTGTTCGAGATTCCGTACGAGTTAATTCCGCTTCTGCCTGCTTCAACGCCTGCGTAATTCGCTCTCTTCCCGCTTGTTCACGACCCATACGCTGTAATTGCTCAGCTTCTCGAACAACACGTTCTACCTTCTGCGCTACTTCGCGGTCCACTTGGCTGTTATTCACCACTTTGTCGCGAACCTGCTCTACTGCCTTTTGGAAGTTTGGTTCGCGCTGCACTTGTTCGCGCGTTTGGCGGGCAGCTTCACTTGGACGTTGCGTTTCAGATGAACGGGCTGGTTCTTGTGTTCGAGATTCCGTACGAGTTAATTCCGTTTCTGCCTGCTTCAACGCCTGTGTGATTCGCTCACGTCCTGCTTGTTCACGACCCATTCGTTGTAATTGCTCAGCTTCTCGAACTGCGCGCTCAACTTTTTGTGACACTTCGCGATCCACTTGGCTATTATTCACCACTTTTTCGCGGACCTGCTCGACTGCCTTCTGGAAGTTCGGCTCACGTTGCACTTGCTCGCGCGTTTGACGAACAGTCTCACTTGAACGTTGCGTTTCAGATGAACGAACTGGTTCCTGCGTGCGAGTTTCAGTACGAGTTAATTCCGTTTCTGCCTGCTTCAACGCCTGTGTGATTCGCTCACGTCCTGCTTGTTCACGACCCATTCGTTGTAATTGCTCAGCTTCTCGAACTGCGCGCTCAACTTTTTGTGACACTTCGCGATCCACTTGGCTATTATTCACCACTTTTTCGCGGACCTGCTCGACTGCCTTCTGGAAGTTCGGCTCACGTTGCACTTGCTCGCGCGTTTGACGAACAGTCTCACTTGAACGTTGCGTTTCAGATGAACGAACTGATTCCTGCGTGCGAGTTTCAACACGAGACAATTCCGTTTCCGCCTGCTTCAATGCCTGCGTGATTCGCTCTCGGCCAGCCTGTTCACGCCCCATACGTTGTAATTGCTCAGCTTCTCGGACAGCGCGTTCTACCTTCTGGGCTACTTCACGATCCACTTGACTGTTATTCAACACTTTGTCGCGGACCTGCTCTACTGCCTTTTGGAAGTTCGGCTCGCGTTGCACTTGTTCTCTAGTTTGGCGGACAGTTTCACTTGAACGTTGCGTTTCAGCTGAACGGGCTGGTTCCTGCGTGCGTGATTGTTCAACACGAGACAATTCCGTTTCCGCCTGCTTCAATGCCTGCGTGATTCGCTCTCGGCCAGCTTGCTCCCGACCAATACGCTGTAATTGCTCAGCTTCACGGACTGCCTTTTCAACCTTTTGCGCTACTTCGCGATCCACTTGGCTGTTATTCACCACTTTGTCGCGGACCTGCTCCACGGCCTTTTGAAAATTCGGCTCACGCTGCACTTGCTCGCGCGTTTGACGCACTGCTTCGCTTGGGCGAGCTTCTGCAGAGCTTTGTCCAGCACGTCCTTCGGTTGTTCCTTGAGCTGTGGTACGTATTGCTTCTTGCTGAGGGCGTGCTTCTTTGGTTGCTCCTAGCTCTTGCTCAACTTCTTTTAAAGCGCGGACGACTTGTTCTTTTGCTGCGGTGTAGCGGCCACTTTGTTGAAGCTGGCGTGCTTGGGAAAGGGCTTTTTCGATTTTTTCGACGTGTTCTTTCTTTAATTCTGGTTTTGAGAGTAATTCATCACGAACCACTTGAGTTGCTTTTGCGAGTGTTGGTGCTTTTTCAACTTGTTCACGCGTTTTTGTCACTGCTTGACGGGCAGCTTCTACTTGTGGGTCAGCTGCTGCTTTTGGAGCTGATTTTTTCACATCGAAATTTGGGTCAATGGATTTAGCTAGATCGCTTAGCACTTGGTTTAACGGCTTTCCGTTTAGCACTTCGTGAATTGGTTTTAGGTGATTTTGAGTGACCTCTAACCGCTTACTTGCTAGTGCTTGGACAGTTTTGAGCTTTTGGTCTATTGTTCCTTCTGCTTTTTCGAAAAAAGCTTTCAGTTCACTTACTGATTCTTTTGTAAGGGGGATGCCTTTATCAATCAGTACTTGGACAGCCTGCTTTAATTCAGGTACAGATGACTTCACGCCCATGTTTTGTAGCACTTTGGTCGCTTCGTTCGTCGGTGCTGTTGTTGGGGCTTTTGCTGGTTCGGCCATTTGTTTGACTTGGACGGATTGCTCATTTTGACCGCTCACTTGAATCATGACACGCTCTTGGGCTGGCACTTTGCCTTCAAATGTTGCGCGCACTTCTTTTCCTCTTATATTAAGAGTTGCTTCTGTATCAGAAATTCGTTCTTTTATTTGAGCTCGATAGACTTCGCCTTTTTTTAGCTCTAACGGTTGGTCTGAACCGGTTGATTGCTTTGCAATTTGTTGTTGGCCAATTTGAACCTGCATTCGTTTCACGCTCCTACGTTCACATTCGTAATCCTTATATCGGTTAAAGAAGCGCGAATTTTATGCATTAGGAAAAACATATCATTCCTTTCAGGACACCTCAGCAACGCAGCTCAGTCCCTTTTCCCAATAAAAAAAGCAGCTATCCTTTTTTCTGGATAACTGCTTCTGCTTATTTATCGTACTTGCACCCAGCCGTTTTTGATTGCAACGACAACGGCTTGTGTACGGTCATTTACATTCATTTTTTGGAGAATGTTACTTACGTGGTTTTTAACGGTCTTTTCACTAATGAATAGTGTTTCACCGATTCCTCTGTTGCTCTTACCATCAGCAAGCAACTGAAGGACTTCGCATTCGCGGCGCGTTAGTATATGTAGCGGTTTACGATATTCGATATCGCCTAGTGAATTGCCAGATGCTTTTTGCTCACCTGATGCTAAGCGGCGGTACTCGTTTACTAAGTTATGGGTTACTTTCGGATGTAAGTATGAACCGCCTTCAGCTACAACCTTTACAGCTTCAATAAGAGCATCGGCATCCATTTCTTTGAGTAAATAACCGCGTGCACCTGTTTTCAAGGCATGGGTTACATAGCTTTCATCATCGTGGATTGAAAGAATAAGTACATTTGTGTCAGGGTACTTTTCCACAAGACGGCGTGTTGCTTCCACTCCATTAATATGCGGCATGTTAATGTCCATGACAACAACATCTGGCTGATGCTGTTCGACAAGCTTAACAGCATCCGTTCCGTCATCACCTTCAGCTACAACATTGAAGTCCTCTTCAAAGTCTAGAATTCGCTTTACACCTTCGCGGAATAATTGATGATCATCGATAATTACGATACGTGTTGTCATATTTTTCCCTCCTGATTCTCTCTCTTCTAACTCTTTTTGTTTTTTATTATTTAAAAATATGTACCTTTTAAGTTTCGAGTGGAACTTGAATGATGATGACGGTTCCTTTGTTTAATTTAGAATCTATTGTAAGTTGGCCTTCGAGAAGCTCTACCCGCTCTTTCATTCCAATTAAACCAAATGCATTCTGCTTTTTCTTAGACGTGTCAAATCCTTTTCCATCATCCTTGATGACCATTGTTGCATGCTTTTTTGTAATTTCCATCTTAACATGAATATACGTTGGTGCTGCATGCTTACAAGAATTTTGTACAGCTTCCTGCACAAGACGGAATAAGGCCACTTCTAAGCGCGGGGCTAGGCGCTGCTCTTTGCCAAGGTGTTCAAATTGTAGCGTTATTTTATGGTACTCTTCAACAGTATTCAAATAACGTCTTAATGTCGGCACTAAACCAAGGTCATCTAATGCCATTGGACGGAGGTCGTAAATGATTTTGCGAACCTCATAAAGCGCTGAGCGGACCATACTGCGCAAGTCCCTAATTTCTTTAAGGGCTTCATCTGCGCCTTTTTCTCGAAAAATGCGGTCAACTAAATCTGAACGCATCATCACATTGGCAAGCATTTGCGCTGGACCATCATGAATTTCACGTGACAGCCGCCTGCGTTCCTCCTCTTGCGCTTCGATGATCTTAAGGCCAAATTCTTGCTTCTCTTTGGCGTCTTCAATTAATTCATTCATCTGCTTAATATCACTTGATAAATAATTGAGGACAACGGTCACCTGGCCAACTAAAGCATCTGCTCGCTCAATTGTATCTCCCAAATTTCGCAGGCGACGCTCTAAGTCATCTCTTCGTTCTCGGAGCTGCTTTTCTTTCTGACGATTCATTGACAATTGCATATTCAGGTCATGTGCTTTCTCATAAGCAGTACGAACTTCTTTTTCACTATAGCTTTTAAAGTGTCTGCTTACTTCAGTTAACCTCATGCGGGCCAATCGTTCGTGCACTTCAATTCGATCGCCTTCATCAATCGTCTCTGTCACAAGCTTACGAATTTCCTTCAACTCTTCTTCAATTCGTTCAAACTCTTGACGTGATTGCTCACCAATTTGGAAAATTTCTTTTTTACTACTCGACACTGTTTCGATCATTTTCTCGAGAATATTGTCGAGAATATTTTCATTTAGTTTTTTTGCTGACATGGACATTCCTCCAGCTTATCGCTGTGTCTGCTACATAAATATGACTATTATAAACTTCGTACCTTACGATGAAATATTGTCTAAAATTTCAATTTATCTTGCTTTTTTATTAAAAAAGTTTCTTTTGTTTTACACTATTACAACTTTTGTATCAAGAATAACCTAAAAGGATTTGCTCACTTACCTAAGTAAAATTATAATGTAATTTAGCTATCGTTTACAGATTTTTATCAAAAAATTAGAGTTTTTAGCAAAAATAGGGGGTCTCGTTTCGACATGTTACTACAGTATCATACTGTGAAAGGCTATGGCGAACATGAAATTGAGATTCAAAAATCTCGTTTCATTAGTTATATTAATCGAGCGACAACAGAAGAGGAAGCTCAACAATTCATTCAAGAAATTAAGAAAAAACATTGGAATGCAACCCATAATTGTTCAGCATATATGATTGGTGAGAATGATCTTATTCAAAAAGCAAATGACGACGGTGAACCGAGCGGAACAGCGGGGGTACCGATGTTAGAAGTATTAAAAAAGAGAAAGCTGAAAGATACAGTTGTCGTTGTCACTCGCTACTTCGGCGGTACCAAATTAGGAGCAGGCGGACTAATCCGCGCTTACGGAGGAGCAACTTCCGAAGGAATCAATGCAACCGGGGTTGTCGAGCGTAAACTAATGAGAATTATGCGCACAACGGTTGATTATACGTGGTTAGGGAAAATAGAAAATGAGCTGCGTTCTTCATCACGCTTCCAAATCAAAGACATCCATTACTTAGAAAGTGTTGAAATCGAAACATATGTAGCTGAGGATGAAAAGAATTCGTTTGTAGAATGGATGACCGAATTGACAAATGGTCAAGGAGAAATCTCGGAAGGTGATGTCGAATATTTGGAAACAGATGTAACCTTGTCATAAGACTAATCGTCAAATGTTGGTGAACAGGCGTGAGATTTGTCTCAAGTGGATAAGCTAATAAAAAGAAGTAGTACATTTAAAGGAGTAATCTTTTCATGACCCGAAGAAGACGTTCGAATCGTTCAAAACGAAAGAACGGTTGGAAAAAGTGGATAATTATATCTCTAACAATATTTGGCCTCCTGCTCGCAGGAACGGCAGCTTATGGATTATATTTAACAAATACAGCGAAGAACTTTGTAGATGGAGCTCAACAGGAGCTGGAAACACGCCAGCATGAAGGAAAGTCCAAAATGCGCTCTACAAAGGTGGATCCTTCTATTGATAATATTTCCATCCTCTTTCTAGGGGTCGATGATAGCTCAACGAGAAACTTTGGCTCTGCCACTCGTACAGATGCAATGATCTTGGCAACATTTAATGAAGAGGAAAAATCAATTAAGATGGTCAGCATTCCGCGTGACTCGCGTGTCGAATTAGCAGGCCGCAACACGATGGACAAAATCACACATGCCCATGCATTTGGCGGAATTGATATGGCTGTGAATACAGTTGAAAATTTATTTGAAATTCCTGTTGATTATTTCGTTCGCGTAAACTTTGAAGCGTTCGTAGAAATTATTAATGCTTTAGATGGTGTTGAAGTCGATGTGCCATTCGAAATTTATGAACAAAATAGCGAAGATGAGAAGAATGCCATTCATATAAATGAAGGGTTACAAACCTTGAATGGTGAGGAAGCGTTAGCGTTTGTTCGGACGCGAAAATATGACAGTGACATTGCACGTGGTCATCGTCAGCAGCAATTGTTGAAAGCATTGCTGCAAAAAACCGTCTCCATTCAGTCCGTTACAAAATATGATGATGTCCTTAAAGGAATCGGCGAAAACTTAACAACAAACATGTCATTCGATGAAATGACAGCATTCCATGATTATGCCTACCAAGGAAGTAAGCTAGATGTCGAAATGCTTTCGATGGAAGGGCAAGCAAGCCGTATTGACCACCTTTACTATTATTTACTAAACGATGAATCAGTGGAAAATATCTCGACAGAGTTCAAGCAACATTTAGAATTAGAGGTTATTGAATAGCAAAGAAGCGACCCCACTAGGTCGCTTCTTTTTTTCTTACTTATAATATTCCACAAATGATTCGTACAATGCTTCAGCAGCTTTTTGTCGGAAGCTGTCTGTTTTTAATTGTGCTTCTTCACTTGGATTTGATAAGAATGCAATCTCTACAAGTGTTGCTGGTATGTTGGACTCACGGATAACATGTAAGCTCTTGCTCTGTGAACCACGGTTATACGTGCCAAGCTTGGATGTCAGCTTCTGAATCGCAATATCTGAAAGCTGCTTGCTTTGTTCCCAACTTGGATTCACGCCAATATGATAGAACGTTGTTGAGCCTCTTGATGTTGACATAAAGGAGTCAGAATGCACACTCATAAATGAATCTGCTCCATTACGATGCGCGATGTCCACACGACCTGATAACGTTATAAAACGGTCATCATTACGTGTTAACGTTACATCTGCACCAGCTTGTTCAAGTAGCTTTGCCAAGCGCTGTGAAATACTTAAGTTCACGGTTTTCTCAAGAAGACCTGTTGCACCTCTTGCACCTGGGTCATGGTCGCCGTGACCTGCATCGATCACAATTCGCTTGCCTTCTAATCCTCTTGGAAGTAGTGTAATTCGTACTTGATTTCCGTCATGACGAGCTACATATTGCCAGCCGTCATTAAGTGCGATATTAATCTTCGTTCCACCATTTGCAGAATGATAAGAAATATCCTTAATTGCTGGATGGCTTTGTTCTAATGGCTCCACAACACCTGTGCTTGTACTAATTGAGACACCATTGCTTGTTAAGTTATGTGCTGAATTGACACGGCCTCTCTTTGTCCAAGTCAGTTCATAACGATGATCTCCATTTGTAACCTTTGGCACAGATAGGCTTGTAAATGTGTTGCCATTGCGCTTCATTTTCAAATAGTAAGAGTGAACATACCCAACTTCTGAACCAGTGTTAATTTTCGCCCAGTTATCAGAAAAGCTAAGAACAGCCACTTGTTGATTTTCGCTTAATGAATCAATACTTCTATATTCAGTTCCCGGACCACTACGAACATTAAGTTGGTCGGCAAGTACATATCCAATAATCTCAGATGAAGGAACCTCTGGCTTTGGCTCTGGCTTTGGCTCTGGCTTCGGTTCCGGAGTTGGTTCCGGTTGAGGCGGAGCTGATACAGAATCATCTGTTCCTTCTTCATCTTGGTTTAACTCTTCTTGGTCACGGGTAATGTATACTGTGCGAGTATCATTATTCCATCCAACCGTTGCGCCAAACGCTTCTGCAAAGAAACGCAGTGGCAATACTGTATAGTTCTTTTCAATTGTCGGAGCAGGGCTTACAGTAAAACTCTTGTTATCGACTTTCACATTCCCTTTATCAATTGTAAATAAAACTTCCTTACCATTGTCTACAGCACGTACTTGGCGTGTTTCTTTTAACCAAGATACTTGTATCCCCATTGACTCTCCAATTTCCCGAAATGGCACTAATACATGACCATGCTTAATCGGTGGTTCAACTGGAAGTGAAATTTTCTCTCGATTGACATAGACATCCACATCAGTATCACTTGATGAGACTGACTTCACAAAGTTGCTATGTACATAGGCAGTACGCCCTCGATAATCAATTTTCAACCACGAACCTGATGTACCTTGAACCGTCACTTTGTCCCCAGTGTTCAGTTGACCATAGATGTCCCCGCTCACCGAGGGTGCGCTTCGAACATTCAGGTCATCTGCATTTACGATACCAGCCGATGCTGCAGCAGTGTGAATAGATGTTACTGCAAAAAAGACCAGCATGAGGATTATGCCTATTCCAAATGATGTGATTTTTCTATTCCTCATAGCACATTTTGCCCCTCCTTCTTCTATTACCACATTTTCAATGTACTTCCTCCATAACCAATGATCAAGACTTTTTGGATATTTGCCAACAAATTGAGACAATTGACCTTCTTTTGTAAAAATTTTGTAATAAAGTATCGAAAAGCGGAGGCGAATCGCTCAGAAATCTTGTTTACTGGAGCCTTCACACATAGAGGCGCTCTTTGCCTCGGAGTGGGAGGGTGAAGTAACACAAGTTTCTATTCGCCGCAGCTAGACATCTTCGAAAATACCAATCCACACAAAAAAACGCCTTGCCATTAGGACAAGACGTTGTTCGTTATGCAAGCGAATCAATGACAAGCTTGGCGGTTTGATTTGCTTGTTGTTTTAGGTCGGTAACTTGTTTTTCTAGTCGAGCTGATTCTGATTCTTTGTTTCGGTATTGTTCAAGGATTAATTGAGTCATCTTCACTTCGAGCCAATCTTCATCAACATGAGCACCAACAGGTTGATTAACTTGCTTCATGAAGGAATCGATTTTCGGGTCATATGACAAGCCAACCATTGGTGTGGAAACAACTGCCGCAAAGATAAGGGCGTGCAGCCTCATTCCAAACAACACATCACTTTCTTTAATGAACGCAATTTTTTCTTGAATTGACGCGTCGTATGGCGCAATCAGTGCATCATGCTTCATGTAGGAAGCGGTTTTCTCAGAAGTGACGGCATCTTGCTTATCATGCATTGGCACAAATAAAACCTTTAATCCTTGGTCAGCACAGTTATCGAGCACCTTGGCAACCTTCTTAAGATACGGTTGCCCTGTTTGCCAGTCACGTACGGATACAGCAAGGATTGGTTCTGTCACACCCATTTCCTTCAACCATGTGCTTTCAAATTGTTCTGCATCCAGCCCAACAACCGGGTCTGGCACAAGCTCAATATTTTTCTTAAATCCAAAAGACTTTAATAAGGCTTGTGATTCTTCATCACGCACAGTAACAAAAGCGGCCTTTGAAAGGACTTGCTTTGTCATCTTCTGGTTCCAGGCTTTTTCAATCGGCCCTAATCCTTGTGCATATATGAAGAACGGCTTGTTAAGCAGCCTTGCCATCTGCATAATACCAAGATAATACGGAACACTTTTCAAGCCTGTTTTATCTTGCAGAAGGCTCCCGCCGCCACTAATCAATCCATCAGATGAACGCAGTGCCTGAAGCACATCGCCCATGCTCCAGCGGTTCACGGCGTTTACACTGTAAGTTTCTTTTGTATATTCTGGGTCATTTGATAGTACGGTAATCCCAATGCCAGGTCGCTCCTTGCGTAGTGCTTCGATAATAGACAGCAAAATCGCTTCGTCCCCAACATTGTGAAACCCGTAATATCCTGATAAAACAACATTCATATTAAAACCTCGCTTGGATCTTTGGCCAAATTTTCTTCACTGCTTTGAAGCAAGCGATTAGAATAACACCGATAATCGCTCCGAAAATTAAACCGTAAATCGTACGGATAAATGAAATGTACAGCGGAATGTGTAAATGCGTAAACGTATTGACCATCGACACAAATCCAATTGCTGCACCTACATAGATAAAGTGTGCATAGCGGTAGCCTTTGCTGACAAGGTACATTCCTAAGATGAAAATCGGGAATCCGATTAAGAACTCTTTCGTCCGCGGGCGAATTCCTAATGTATTCTCTAATAATTGTCGAACTGCTAGCTCAATACTACTTACCCCAACACCAGGGTCATTCCCGCTTCGTGCTACATAGATGAGAACGACGAGCAAACCAGCACCAACAAGTGCAAGCTGATAATACCGAACCGGCGCGAATGCGATTGCCTTAATGCTGTGCCGTAATACGTGAGCTGTCACTAACAGAATCGGCAGTAAATAAAGCACTTTAACGCCTCTAAATTCAACAAATTTCATTAAATATTCATTTCCAAATAACAGCGCTGCAACAAACCATGCTCCGACAAGGCCAATACCTGCAGAGTATAAATACTGCAGCCAAATACGGCTTGTCTTTTCAATATTTTCAGCAGAAAGCACTGCAAATGTTGCTGCAGAAACAGCTGCACCTAACGCCATCGCTTGGAGAATGACTTCCATTTTCGTCGCTGCATAGGCCAGCGTTAGAAGCCCGCCACCAGCGATAACAAGCCAAGCTAATAGTGGAGAAGCCATCAATGCAACTCTCGCAATTAACGCCACTGCTCCAATAAGTGCTGCGAGTGTTATGAGCAAGGATGTGTTCATTTTCGGGTAAGCAGATGCATCTCCAGGCTGGAAGTCAGCAAATTTCTGATTCATAATGTCGTGATGAACATCATCAATCATGTTCGCAGCTTCGTCCAGCATTTCCGTTGGTTTTAATGCTTCATTGTAAAGCTTTTTCTTATGAACGATATGGAAGAATACCGCACGAATATTTCGTTCATTAATCGCTCGAACAGCACGGTCTACGTGACCATCCCAGCCGTCGAAAGGATCAATACTGTGCAAGCGAATAAAGCGGTTGTCGAAATTCTTTTGGTAAGCGCCAAAGCCTTTTTGATTATAAAACTCGATCGACATAATATTAAAGCCTGCCTCATCTAGCTTCTTCACATAAGGCTGTGTGGCTTCATTTTCATGTCCTAACGCTTCTGTTCCAGAAAAAAGAATATCTTGTGCTGTATCATTGTATTTCTCTTTCAAATTAAGCATTTGATCAACAATAAACGTGTTATGTTCAGTAATCTCATTGCTAATTCGGAATACAACATCAAAGCCGTTCTCATGAGCGGTTTCGATTGCAGAAAGGTCATATGTGATTGGACGGGAAAGAATAGCATTCTCAATCCATCCTCTTCCTTCTGAAATCATTTTCTCTGGGAAACCTTCAACGAAATAAACTTGCTCGTCATCTACTTCAACACCAGGTACTTCACGAACGCGCTCTTCAAATGCCTTCAAGAAGGATTGACGAAACTCAGGCTTGTCCCCATCAAATTTGAAATATAAGCCTGCTTCTTCAGGAAAAGCAGACGCATTTTCTTCACCTGCAAGAGAAGCAATTTCCTCTTGCTCATACACGTCGACAATGCCTCTGTTCATTAAGTTGCTTAATGTTACCGGCTCAAATGAAATCGCTTGGACCCTTTGGACCCCGTATTCATTCTTTTCAGCTAATTTCTGATAAATCTCATTTTCAGGCATGCCTGTGTCTGAAAGTGCTTCGATTTCATCGTGCGGAACAATGATTTCATACGATTGATTTGTGAGCTCTGCGCTGGCTCGTTGATAAATATAAGGAATCGTAGCGAGCAAAGCTAAGATAATCACAAGATTTAAAACTTTCTTCAACGCGAACAACCCTTTCGTTTAAGAAGCTTGACTTACCACCGTTTCACACATACTTGGCGAAAGTCATCTATGTAGTACATTCACACTGTAGGTGCTTCATACATATAATGATTAAACCCACTGACATTCTAACATTATTTCATTCTTTTGACTTAATTAATCCAATTACAAGTTAAATCATCAAGGCGGCAAGACGAGGGTACATCCATTTCCATAAAAACGGCACCAGTTTTAAGAAACTGATGCCCGTTTCAGCTTTTAAAAGCTTTTTATTTAACGTCGTGTATTTGCCATTTTGCGGAACAGCTTATGCATCGGCTGGAAATTTTCGTGTACCAGGCCGACTTTTTCAACAACGAATTGGATTACAAACAGCAGCAACGTAATAATCAAAGTTGCGCCCCAAAGGGTTGATTTTGATAATACAATGGCAGCAAGTCCGAAAAATGCACTCATGCCATAGATAATTAATACTGTTGTGCGGTGTGAGAAACCTAAACGCAGTAAGCAGTGATGCAAGTGTGACTTATCTGGCGCTGATAAAGGCTTCTTATGCACAATTCGGCGAATGATTGCAAAGAATGTATCCGAAATCGGTACGCCTAAAATAATGACTGGCAATAATAGCGAGAATACCGTAATGTTTTTAAAGCCTAATAGAGAAATAACTGAAATCATAAACCCTAGGAAAAGAGCTCCTGTATCTCCCATGAAAATCTTCGCTGGATGGAAGTTATAGAATAGGAATCCAACTGTACTTGCAAGCAAGATAAAGCCGACAACCATTACGAATGGGTTAGGCACGATAATCGCCATAATTGAAATCGTCAACACAACGATTGACGAAACACCTGCTGCAAGACCATCCAAGCCATCAATTAAGTTAATGGCATTTGTAATACCGATAATCCAGAAGAATGTTAATGGAACTGCGAAAATTCCAAAGTGAATCGTTGAATTAAATGGTAAGTTGATAAAATCAATTTGTACCCCACCGAAAATAACGACTGCTGCAGCCAAGAATTGGCCAAGCATCTTTACTTTCGGAGAAATTTCGTACATATCATCAAACACACCTGTAATGATGATAATGGTTGCTCCAATAATCAGCGGCCATGTAAATTCATTATCAGGCATCATAATAAGCAACCCGATCATGGCACTTAAATATATCGCCAACCCGCCTAAACGCGGCATAATCCGTTGATGGACTTTACGTTGATTCGGCTGGTCGACTGCTCCAATTTTAATTGCTAGCTTCTTTACTAACGGCGTGAACAATAGCGTTAAGATAAAGCACAATATTGCCGTCCAAACAATCATAATGACACCCCTAGTTCTTTAGGAATCAAATCTTTTTTTAGACTGATTAATCGCTCAAATTCAGTCTGTTATTACTAGATCTACAATCTTTTCTTTATTTTCCATTTGCATACAATTCAATTTACATCAAAGTGATTATATCATAGAACAAAAAAAGCGGTAATCATTTTTTTGCGCTCATTATTAAAAATTAATGACAGTTTGTCGTAAGAAACGACAAAACTCCTCTGCATAGTTTACCGTAATTTTAAGATCCTACACAACCGTGGACCAATTATAGGTATGCCTTGTAGCTCTTCAGCTTCTAATCCTTTTCCAGCTAATACAGCAATTCCGTATATCACTCCTCCCACAGGCACAGCAACCATCGTATAAATTAAGGCATTCATTCTTGACCATACCTCAATATTGAACCAATAAAACGGAAGAGTTAACAAAATTGCCATAAAAATACTCGCAATCATCATGACAAGCTTTGAATAAATCTTGATTGGATAGCTTGTTGCCCGAAGGATAAAGACGACATTTAATAATGTAATGATCATATACACAATCACTGTTGCCCACGCCGCTCCAATTAAGTCGAATGACGAGACAAGCCATAGATTTAATACAGCTTTCAAAATAGCATTTCCAACAATAATAAGAGCTGCTAAGGTTGAACGATTCAAGCCTTGTAAGATCCCAGTTGTAAGAACGGTAAACGATGTAAATAATGAGCTGAAATGGAGGATTGCCAAGACGGCGCTGCCTTCCATATCTTTAAATAACGCATAGTTTATCGGTAATGTTAAGGCCACTAATCCAAGCGCTGCTGGCCAAGAGACCAAGTGAGCAAGCTTTAATGAGCGACCAATATATCGGTTCGTTCCTTCTAGATCGTTTTCGGCGGTTGATTTTGAAATCTTCGGAATTAACGGCAGGATGATAGCGCTGGAAAAAACGACCGCGATTTGTATAAGTGTTAGACCGCGGCTATAAATACTGAACAGCCATTTTACTTGTTCTTCCCCGTATCCATGCCACTTAAGCGCATGCGGAATGGTTAAGGAATCAATCATATTTAACAACGCCATATTCAATGTCCCAAATGCTACTGGAAGTGACAGCTGTAGGATAACCACTGACCACTTACGAAAAGCCCGCCACGTAAGGCGCTCACCCTTCTTAGGCCGTTCTGAAAAGCGCATATATTTTATACGCAAATAGACGAGTGAACCGAGTACGCCTGCAACTGAACTAATCATCACAACACCGGCAATGACGTCAGATTGTTGACCTTGTGCTACAAGTACATATGCCAGCCCGACAACAAGCGCTACACGAATTAATTGCTCTAATACTTGCGAAACAGCTGTCGGCCGCATGTCTTCATAACCTTGGAAGAATCCGCGATAAACAGCCATATATGGTGCAAACAACAATGTTGTCGACACGACCGCAACAGCTAGACGTGTCTCTTGTACACCAAGGGCAATTGCAATTTGCCCTGAAAAAACAAACATTAAGATAAAGCTGATAAACCCAAACAGCAGACCTAAAATCCCTGCTGAAACGAAAATTTCTCGAATGGCTGTTTTATCATTCTTTGCTCGTTGTTCTGAGATTAATTTCGAGATTGCAATTGGAATGCCTGCAACAGACAAAATCAATGCAATCATATAGACAGGATAGACGATGTTAAATAAGCCAAATACTTCATCACCGGCAATGTTTTGCAGCGGAATTCGAAAGACGCTGCCTAGTACCTTTGAAACAAATGTGGCAATCGTAATGATAATTGTACTTTTGACAAACGAATTAGCCATGACGCTTTGACGCCTTTTCCTTCATCACATGGCCAACGAAACGAGGCAGTGCTAACATTCTTCGCCATCTGGATGGCTGCTTGACAAGACGATACAGCCATTCTGCATTCATCTTTTGCCACATTTCAGGCGCGCGTTCGACCTTACCAGCTAATACGTCGAAGCTCCCACCAACTCCAATGAAGACCCCTTTATGAAACTTGTTAATATTTTGGTCAATCCACTGCTCTTGACGAGGGCAACCAAGCGCTACTAATACAAGATCGGCACCTGCTTCATTAATTTGATTCGGAATTGCATCGCTTTCCCAATCAAAGAAGCCGTGATGATAACCTGCAATCTTCACATTAGGGTACTGGCGCTTTACAGCATTTGCAGCTTCCTCAATCACATCTTCTCCAGCCCCAAGCATGTAAAGGTTTAAGGAGCGTTCATTTGCTTTCTTCAATAGCTCATGCATTAAGTCATACCCTGCTACACGTTCTGGAAGCGGGTCACCAAGCATTTCAGCAGCCTTTACAACGCCAATTCCGTCAGCAGTAATGTAATCCGCACGCCCGACAATCTCTTGAAAGACTTGTTCTTCTCGTGCTTTCATCACAATTTCAGGGTTTGCCGTAATGACAAACGCCTTCTCATTCGACTCCCAATGCTTCACAACGCGCTGGGTCATCTCTTCCATTGTTGTATGTAAAAATGGAACTCCTAATATTGAGACGTATCGATTCTCCATAATGTTTCACCATCTTTTTCAAATTAAGTTCGAATTTGTCGTTTTATCGATAAAAAAATCATCCAAGTTTTTGACAGACATTCTATCTTTCGTCATAGCTCTTTCATAATTGTCCCTAACTGTTCATTTTATCAGAGATTCAAGGAAACTTGCTAGAAATTTTTTGTAATAAAAATGGTGATCGGTTTCCTTCGAACGTGAGGAGCTGAAACTCCGGGGAGAAAATGGTGCATATTTACAAAAAAAAAAAAACGCTTGAGCTTCACTATCGCCCAAGCGTCTCCCCTCTTATTTCAATTTTTTAATTGTTTCTTAGCGGTTAAGCGTTACTCCCCCTTAAGCTTCTTAATTTCTTCTTCTGGCAGATCAATAAATTCCTTAATTTCTTCTATTGTCAAACCCTTTTGCAACATCTTCCGCGCTACTGCCTGTATTCCTTCTCGCAGCCCTTCTTGCTTTCCTTCCTGCAATCCTTCCTCTCTTCCTTTCTTATGCCAAGATGTCTCAATCTTCATAACAGCTTCCTCCTCTTCTTCGGGTAAGGTGGTGATTTCGGCTCGAAGCTCGGTTTCTTCTTGTGGATTGAGCTTCAAATATCGCTCGAAAAAGCCTGTAATGAGGGTCATTCTTGCGTCATCTAGCTCCATTTTAACAAGCATGCGCAGGAATTCTTTCTTTACTTGGACGCGTTCAGCCTTACTGTAGTTCATTTTACTAAGCAATGCCGCCGCGGCTGGGTTTGGGGCTTTCAAGTAGTCACGCCAATTAAGCTTTCGCAGCTCGAGCTTGTCAAAGGCAAAGCGCAGCACCTCTTTAAATGGAAAGGTGACTTCAAACGTATCCCGCTCTTCATAGTTTTCGTCATAGCTAAATACAGCAACAGGCAGAATCGGCTTGCGGTGCTTTTCGTACAAACGGCTGAAATACACAAACATCCGCTCATTAAAGGCCTCCTGCTTATAGCTTTGCGGCTCAACGTGGATAATGACAATTGCCTCATCCTGACGCAGGCGCACCTTTGCTAATAAGTCTACACGGCGCTTTTCTCCTTCTAGTATGTCCGTAAACAATTCCTCCGACAGAAATGTGGTCGCTTCAAAGTCAACGGCCTCTGACACATGCGGAAAGAACGCAGCGAAGAACTCTTCAAAAAACGTGCCTAACAGTTCCTTAAACCAACGGTCATGATCTTGATATACAGTTGTCAATAAACAACTTCTCCTTTCTCTTATTATACAACAAATTCGGGAAAATCATCGCTTCTGAAGGAAGTGAAATGAAGCGTAGATGTGGAAATAAAAGGGGTACTTACTTTCTTCTATAAAGGCAACTAAAACCCTCTTTCTCAGAATATAAATACACATACAAAGCACACATTTGCAAAAATCAAAAAATCGCCCGATAACATCGTATCGGACGATTGGTTCGACTATTTTGTTACACGAATGAGGAATGCGGCAAACTCAGCGCGTGTTGTTGCTTTTTCTGGACGATACGAGCCATCAGGATAACCGCCAGTAATGTCGTTTTCCGCTAGCGTTTGAATGGCTTCATATGCCCAATGTGTTTTATTTAAATCGTTAAATGCTTTGTTCCCAGTACCGCTTAGTTCATAAGCTCGCTTAAGAATAGCTGCCATTTGTGCGCGTGTTAACGGCTCATCTGGAGCAAATGTCTCTTCCGTCATTCCGCGAATAATGCCTTCTTCCGCAACCGCTGCTACAGCACGATATGCATAATGGTCACGCTCTAGGTCCTTAAAGCCTGGGTCTGCCACGCTTGAAAGCGGTAAGCTCAAGTCACGAGCAATCATAATCGCTGCTTGTGCACGTGTTAATGAAGCTTCCGGCTTGAACGTTGCATCAGGAAACCCTGTAATGATGCTGTCATCTGTTAACTCTACAATCGCGCCATATGCCCAATGCTTGCTTGTCATATCTTTAAAGCGCGGCTCCGTATGGTTCGGGTTATAAACAGCTTGAAGCTTATCAACGTAGACCGTTCCGCTGTTTTGATTATCAGCAATTGCTTCAGCTACATAAATGCGGTCAAATTTAATCGGTGCCGCAAATCCGCTTGGAAGCTTGGCCGTTACGTACTTCCAGCCCTTCCAATCAAATTCCCCTTCTTCAGTAAAGCTGATTGTATGCTCTTTACCTGTGCCATCGATGATTTTTGCGCGAAGCCAATGGCCGCCACCATCACCGTAAACCCAAGCTCCAAGCTCTAAAGGTTTACCTGGAATCGTAATTTTATTCTTAGCAACAGCATAAGAGGCTTTAATACCTTCTTCTTTTGTTGTGAAGTCATACTTTATGCGAAGTGCACCGCTTCCTTCATACACAGGGCTAGGTGCTTTACTACCTGTTATTTCAGTATTGGCTCTCGCTGAAGCGCTGGACCAATTACTGATTGAATTGAAGTGTTCGAACACTTCAGGCTCAAGGCCGACTTTTACAGGTACGGAAACAGACATTGCACCTGCTGTTGCGATCACTTTCCCTTCACCAACAGTAGAATTCGCTGTGAAAACACCATTGCTTGAGATTGTTCCGATATTTCCTTCAACACGCCATTTTACAGCTGAATTATCAAAGATAATCGGGTCACCGTCATCTGTTAATGGTTTCGCAGTAAATGTTGCTGTTTGACTTGTTCCAATTCGCAATGACTGCGGTGAAACTTTCAATTCTTTAAATCGATCAACGACTGTTACTGGAACTTGTGCTGTACTTGATTGGTAGTTTGCTGTAATCGTAGCTTGTCCAGCTTTCTTGGCAACAAATGTGTCGCCATCCATTTCACCAACTTGGTCGTTGCTTGTACTCCACGCAATATTTCCTTCATTCACAGAAACAGGGTTCAAATATTGGTCAAGCGCGTATTTCACATGAACAGGGAGCCTTGTGCCGATAAACACTTTCCCTTCTTGCTTGGAAAGCTTCATTTGCTTTGCTTCGCCTGTTCTCGTGTTACTAACTGCTAGTAATGTTGTGGAAACAGAGCGTTCAAATCCATCTGACGGGCGATTTTGCAGCGTTGGAACGAACTGACCTAGCTCACGTACTGCCATCGCAGTAGAACCACCGCCATCTAAGTTAATTGCACGATACGCACCTTGACTAATCAAGTATTGTGCTAAGTCACGCATGTTCACCCCGTCACTGTAACCTGATTGACGACCGTCAACCGTGACGACAAAAACACGCTCTCCACTCTTATCAACAGCAATTGCTGTACGCGGCGCACGACCGCTTGCAAAGTAATCACCTTGATTCATCGAAATCGATACTTGGCCATTATCAACTAACAATGGGCCTGTTCCAATCACGTATTTTGCATCCTGCCACGTTGGGTTTAAGTTAAACGTGATTGTCATTTCATCTCCATTTTCAAGGCCTTTTAACTTTTCAGCCCACTCTTTCCCATGCGCTGAAACGATTAATCCGTCTTCCGGCACAGCGCTTGATGGATAATCCCCAATTCCAGTAAGGTTGCTTACCGTCGCTGTAACAGGCTGACCTGCTTCAATATCTTCAAGCTTTGGTTCTAAATTGGTTAAGACAAATTCTGTGCCCCAATGATTTGCCCAAGAACGCTTATATGGGCGGGTGAAGACGACCATTTCTTCTTCATTACGTGGTTCATTAATGCGGTGTGTCGTCACATCCACATCATCTGTTTCCATATGTATTGAATACTTGAAATGCTCAATTTTTGCCTTTCCAGCTTGATTTACACCAAAGGCTACTTGTGAATTAAGCGGGCTGTCTGTTGAAAGTCCATTTAACCCAAAGTTATAAACCTTGTTATCTTTCACAAACAGGCTGATTGGCAGCTTTGTTTTCGGGTCGAAAAAGCCTGCATTCGTTGCTCCAACAACATGATGACCATCTAAGCTATTTGCTTTTGCTTGGTCTGTTACCCTTTTAAGACTGTTAAAAGGTGTTGGAACCCCAACTTCAAGTGTAGTCGTTGGGTCTGCCAAATTCACATCCAGCATATGTACACTGTTTCTTAAGTTATCACCTTTGTATATTGACTCCACATGCGCAACACCTGGCGAAACTTTTGTTTTGCTTTCAGAGACCTTATATGAAAGCGGACTTGCTAGGGCAGTTTCAACACCCAGCACCGACATCACTAAAGTCAATGCAATGAAAAACGCCGACAACTTTCTTGCCATACTTTCCTCTCCCTTTTCTAAAAACTACTATTCTATCTGGAAATGACTACGTTTCTTTCTAATAAATAGTTTCCTTTCCACAACAAAATAAGTTTACCATGCCAATGATTGGTTGTTTAATAGGGAATAAGATCCATAAGTGATAAGACGTCAAAATATTACAAAGCTACAAACCTTGATAATTCAGCATTTTCAACGGTTAATTAAACGTTTGATTAATAATTACAGAGGATGGGAGAAACAAAAATGTAAACATGGCGTAACATTCACTGACGGGTTTTTATTAAAAATATTGCTAGAATACCATTTAGACTGAAAAAATCTTTATCATTACCTATAAACCTTTTGCAGAATATACGATACAATTGAGTATGAATGTGCATGAAAGAAATACCGCCTCTTAACCTAAAGCAGTATCAATTATGTGCATAAAATCCTTCCAATTGCGAAGTATATAGAGTAAAGGGGATTTGCAAATATGTGTGGATTTGTAGGAGTACTATCGAATAAACCGGGACAACCGTTACCGATAAATACGTTTATGAATATGACAAACATTATTACGCATCGTGGTCCTGATGATGAAGGCTACTATGAGGATGAGCATATCCAAATGGGCTTCCGCCGCTTAAGCATCATCGACTTAGAAGGCGGTCATCAGCCACTGTCATATGAAAACCAACGCTATTGGATTACATTTAACGGTGAAATCTATAACTATGTTGAGCTTCGAAAGGAATTAGAAGCGAAAGGTCATACGTTCGCAACAGATTCTGATACAGAAACGATTCTTGCCCTGTATGCTGAAGAAGGCCGGGAAGCAGTGAAGAAGCTGCGCGGCATGTTCGGTTTCGTCATTTGGGACAAACAGCAAAAGGAAATTTTCGCTGCTCGTGACCCGTTCGGCATTAAGCCGTTTTTCTACATGGAGAAGGATGACAAGCTTTTCTTCGGATCAGAAAAGAAAAGCATTCTGACAGCTATGGACGAGGATGAAGTGAACCCAGAAGCATTGCAGCATTATTTTACGTATCAATACGTACCAGACCCACTAAGCTTGTCAAAAAACATTCGCAAGCTTACACCAGGTCACTTTATTCATAAGAAAATCGACGAGCCAATGACCATTCAGAAATATTGGCAAGCAACGTTCAAACCAGTAAACTTGTCAAAACAAGAAGCGATTAAAGAAATCAAAGACGTCATGTACGATTCTGTAAATGTACATATGCGTAGTGATGTGCCGGTCGGCTCATTCCTTTCAGGTGGCATTGATTCAACTGCGATCGCTTCCATTGCAAAGGAATTCCACCCTGGCATTAAGACATTCTCTGTCGGCTTTGAACGTGAAGGCTTCAGTGAAGTAGATGTGGCAAAGGAAACAGCGGATAAGCTTGGCGTTGAGAACATTCAATATGTTGTGACACCTGAGGAATATATTCAAGAGCTTCCGAAGATTATGTGGCATATGGATGACCCGCTCGCTGACCCAGCAGCTGTACCGCTCTATTTCGTAGCACGTGAAGCAAGCAAGCATGTGAAAGTTGTTCTCTCAGGTGAAGGGGCAGATGAATTGTTCGGCGGCTATAACATTTACCGTGAGCCTTATTCATTAAAGATGTTCTCGTACTTGCCTGAACCAGGGAAGAAATTGTTGAAAGCGGTAGCTCAGCAGTTACCTGAAGGCGTTAAAGGAAAGAGCTTCATCGAGCGCGGTTGTTCAAAGATCGAGGAACGCTATGTCGGAAATGCAAAGATGTTCTTAGAGAACGAAAAGCGCAGCTTAATGAAAGCATACAACCCAAATGCACACTACCAAACAGTCACTGCACCGTTCTATCAGCAAATTAAGCAATATGATGATGTGAATAAAATGCAATTTATCGATATTCATACGTGGATGCGCGGCGACATTTTATTGAAAGCAGATAAAATGACAATGGCCCATTCACTAGAGCTGCGTGTTCCATTCCTGGACAAGGAAGTGTTCAACACAGCTTCTAAGCTTGCACCAGAATTGAAAATCGCCAATAACACAACAAAGTATATTTTACGCGAAGCGATGGCTGAGATTATTCCAGAACACGTCATTAACCGCAAAAAACTCGGCTTTCCAGTACCAATTCGTCACTGGCTGAAAAATGAGCTGCATGACTGGGCAGTAAACCTGATCAAAGAAAGCAATACAGATCACCTAATTGAAAAATCAGTCATCCTTAAACTACTCGAAGACCATTGCCAAGACAAATACGATTACAGCCGTAAAATTTGGACAGCTCTCATGTTCATGCTATGGCATCAAGTCTATATCGAGAAGAAACATTCATTCTTCACCCCTGAAACATCTCGCGAAGAAGTAAAGCAATAAGAACGTCTACACAAATAGAAAAAGAGCGTATCCATAGTGGGTACGCTCTTTCTTATGGTATATAGGTAATTGCCTGCTTGCCCATTTGTTCCCAAGCTTGCTTGAACTCTTTTCGAGGCGCTTTATTATTTTTCTTAGGGTGAAGCGGGTCGTTAAAATAAATATATTTGCTGTCATAGCCGGTGATAATGACAGAATGCTCTTTGAACGTTATTTTGATTGGGCCGTCAGGTGTTTTCCATTTCTGAAAGCTTGATTGTGGAAGTGGTTGATAGGACGTGTTCGTAATCACCCATACAGGCCGGCGTCGACTAACATGATAGAGGACCTCTGTAAAACTACCTCCCGTTAAATTCCGCACTTGATTGGGCAAATACTGCTGTGCAAGCTCATAGATTGGCTTATGATAGACACCGTAGCCAGGATTGTCACGACTATACATATCCCCTACAAATCCATTATTGGGATTACCAAAATATACTTCACCATTTTGAACTTTAAACGGCGTTGCATCCTTCTTCACTTGCTTCGCAAGTCTCGTCTTGGTCACATCTACCCCAGCATGCTGCAGCATCATTGCTAAGCTTGTTACTTCACAACCACGCGGAAGCTCTGGGTATTGCTGAATGAGCGGTGCTTCAAACTTAACACTTTCAGGCAAGTCTTCAGGCTTAATTTCCTTACCATACAGGCGTTCAATCTCGCTCGAAACTTCATACACACCTTCATAGCCCTCTCCAGCAAAAATCCCCTCTTCAAGCTCTTGCTCCTCGTTCACCACAGGTAATGAAAGCCGTTCAAACCAGTCTTGTTTAATGGCATGTGTCACACCAATTCCGATAAATAACGCGCCGAACAAACCAGCATACACACTAGCAACCTTCCGTAACCGCTTGTCTAACTGTCCCTTTAATATAACCAAAAGCGCCGAAAGTGACATAAGCGCTGTAATAATAAGCAAAATAATTGTCATGGCTGTGCTCGCCTTTCATTTTAAAGCTTTTATATGCACATTTTACCAACAAATCAGCGATGACTCTATTATTTTGCGTTAATTCATATTCGGCGCATTCACTTTTTGCTTTAATTTTTCAGCTTTTCGATATGCATTCAGCCAATAGATAATTGGTAGCAATAGAACAGCCACACATGCAATCCCAATCCAGCCGAATCCGTCCCAAATAAAGCCTGTAACTGTACCACCAGATGCAACACCAATATAATAGCTGACCAAATAAAGCGATGATGCGCCGCCCTTATGATGCTCTGCCCGCATGTTCACAAGTGCCGCTGCCATGGAATGAGCAATAAAGAAACCAAGACATAATACACACAAACCAACTGAAATAACGAAAACAGAAGGCACCATTGTCAACGCTGAGCCAACTATTAAAATAATCGCCCCAGACATAATAAATGTATTGTGGCCAATGCGATCAGTAAGCCTTCCAGCAATCGGTGAGCCAATAACCCCCATGGAATACGCAAGATATGTAAGGGAAATTTCCTTTATCGACAATGAAAATGGCGGCTCTCCTAAGTAAAAGGGTAAGTATGTCCAGATTCCAGTAAATGATGTTTGAAGCGTGATACCAAGTAGAAATGCCGGGATTAGCAATGGATTTGTTAAATGAACAAACATTCCTGTAAGGTCATCCTTCATACTAGCTGTGCTCGGTTCAAAGCCACGAGACGGCGGCAATTGAAAATAAAATAACAAATAAAACACCAAGCCAATCCCAGCCAATACAAGAATAGAAGTCTGCCATGACGTATAATCAGATACAAATCCGACAAGCACCCTGCCGCCCATACCACCAATCGCATTGGTAGCAATATAAACGGTGATACCAATCCCAACACTGCGTCGCTCAAACTCTTCCCCAATATAAGCAATCGCAGCAGCAGGCAGACCTGCAATGAAAAACCCTTGGATAAATCGAAAAACAAGAATAAGCCAAAATGACGATAAAAATGGAATAATAAATAACGGAAGAATTGAGAGCAGCAATGTCACCTTCATTAAACCTACCCTGCCGCTCCGATCAGATAAAAAGCCAAAATACAATAATCCACAAATCATCGATAATACGGATAATGACAGTGATAAACTAGCCGTTGTCGGTGAAATATGAAACTCCTTAACAAAAGCCGGCAAAATCGGATGTACCATATATAAATTTGAAAATGTCAAAATAGAAGCGACTCCTAGTGCAGAAAGCGCCATCCAAAATTTTCGGTCACGCGGTGTATACTTCTCAGTAGTAGCCACCCCTTGTACCATCGTCTTTCACTTCCTTCAATGTTCAAATTTTCGAAAAATATTATCCTTATTTTCAACCTAAATGAATAGGAATTCAAGGATAATTCCCTAATCCAGCCAATTTCACACAAAAACAACAATCAATTAAAGTTTTTTAGCATAATAGCATACTGTTCCTTACCTTTCATTACAGCAAAAAAGCTGACGCAATTCATACGTCAGCTTTCCTTTGATTATTGAGGAGCTCCGCCTGATGCACCAGGCATGTAGCCTTCTTTAAATAAACGGAATTCCTCTTTCAGAACGGCATATTCTTTTTGTTTGTTTAAGATTTGTAAACGTGCTTGCTGAACCTGCAAACGTACTTGCTCAACATCTGTTAAAGTAATTAAGCCTTTGTCATACGTTTTCTTCGTTCCTTCATATAACTCTTCAGCAATCTTCAAATTTTCTTTATATAGCTTTAATTCTTCATGCATGCTATCAAATTGAGCAGCATAACGGTAGCTTAGTAGCTCTAGGCGGTCTTTCTGTTGAAGCAGCTTCACTTCTGCTTCATCTAATTCTTCAGAATAATAGTCTTGAAGCTCGTCTTCTGCTTTACTGCGGCCACTTTTCGCCTCATCATATTGGTCTTCAGCCATTGCTAGCTGTGCTTGGGCAGAACCAAGCTTTTGAGTTAGTTCTTGAATAAGCGCCGGGTCAGGCGTTGGACTTGCCTTCGCTTGCTGTAGTGCTGCTTCTGTTTGTTGAACAGCTTTTTCCGCTGCGTCAATTTGTTTTTCATATTGGTCTTCGCCAGGTACCTTTAAGTTTTCTGCATCATCAATAATTTCCTCGTAGGTTGCCACTGCTGTATTAAGCGGAATTAAGGAATCATGTTCTTTTAGAACTTTTTCTGTTGTTTTGCTCGGTAAGTATTCTCCTTGATTAAGAAGGGAGAATTCCGGAACGCGAACTTGCATTTCTTTTGTAATTGAATTTTTCAAGCTTTGATTCAGCTTATATTTCATTGTCTTCAGATCGTCCTGCATGCCTTCTACTTCTGCTTTGGCATTGTTCACTTTCATCTCGGCCTGAATTAAATCCATTTCACTTACAATTCCACGCTTACGTTTACTGAAGGTAATGTTATATTCACTATCAGCTAACTCTACGTTTTGCTTCTTCACTTTTAAGCTTTCATTTAACATCCAGTAGTTATAAAGGTCATCATAAGCTGACATTTCGGCTTGAAGTTTTGTTTGAATATCTTGGTAGTCATTACTTTTCGCTTGTAGCTCTTCAAGCTCATCTGAAAAGTTTGATTGAAACTGCTTTGTTTTCGAAGAAAGCTCTGTCTCATTTCCTGCTGTAATCTGTGTATTATAGTCTTGTGTTTTGATTTTTTGGACAGCACTTTCAACATTGTAGGTTTGCACCTCATCTGCTGTTGACAAAGACGATGACACAGGAATAAGCATTGCCGCTGCTAATAATCCAACTGCTGTTCGTTTCTTCATGGTATCCACCTTTCTTAATTGCCCCCTCTTAAGGGGAAGCAAGGCACGATAGCCTTGCTCTTAATTAACTGGTAAATCATTATTTTTCGCTTGCTTCTTTTTACGACGCTTTGTAAATAATCCTTTGAACCAACGTGCGGTATCATCGACATATGTGTACATCACTGGAATTAACAACAGTGTAAAGAAAGTTGAGGTTGTTAATCCAAAGATGATTACAACGGCAAGTGGAATTTGCGACTCTCCGCCTTCTCCAAATCCTAACGCAAGCGGTACCATCCCTAGTACGGTCGTTAACACAGTCATTAGAATCGGTCGTAAACGGCTCGGACCTGCTTTTAAAATCGCTTCAGCCCGGTCGAATCCTCGCTCACGTAGAATATTAATGTAATCCACTAACACAATCGCGTTATTTACAACGATACCGGCGAGCATAATAATCCCGATAAATGCTGGAATACTAAACGGCTGACCTGACACGAACAGCCCTACTAATACCCCGACAAGCATCGTCGGCATGGAGAACATAATAATAAACGGATAGACAAATGATTCAAACTGAACTGCCATTACCGTATATACAAGGAAGATTGAGAAAATCAATGCTAACGCAAGATTCTGGAAAGATTCTTGCATATCTTCTGATTGACCACCAATTTGATAGTCATAGCCATCAGGAAAGTTCATGCCTTCAAGCGCACGTTTCACTTCCGCTGTGACACTTCCTAAATCTCGCCCCTCTACACCAGCTGTCACTTGTACTTGACGCTGCTGATTTTCGCGGTTAATTTGCGCTGGACCTTTGATTTGCTCTAATTCTGCAACTGCTGAAAGTGGAATCATCGTCCCGTTTTGTGTACGAATCTTTAATTGTTCTAAATCACTAATGGCTGAACGCTCCTCTTCTGGAAGTAGGACACGTACATTAAACTCATCGCCGCCCTCTCGATAGAGAGTTGCGATTTTACCGTTAAAGGCTAGTTCAACCTCACTCATAATTTGTTGATACGTGAGACCAAATTTCGAAGCAATTTCACGATTCACTGTTACGTTAATTTCTGGTCTGCCTTCAGAAGCAGAGCTTTCTGGGTTTTGGACCCCTTTAATATCCTCTAGCAACCACACAACTTGGTCACCGATTTCTGTTAACACTTCTTGCTCTGGACCACGAAGATTAATTGAAATCGGATCTCCTGTGCCAAGCCCAGCTTCCATTTCAGAAACCGTAATTTCTGCTCCTGGAATATCTGCGACACGCTCTTTCATTTCACTTACAAATTGCTGTGTTGTCATTTCTCGCTGCTCAGGGTCAACCAATAAGATTTGGAAGCTTCCTTTATTTGCGCTAGCTGAAAGCCCTGTGTTCACATCCGTTGCGATTGAAAGATAGCTTGTTTGAATAACCTTCTCATAAGACTCCATCTCTTGGGTAATCTGGGCTGCAACTGCTTCCGTCGTTTCAATCTTAGAGCCTGACGGTGTTTCCAAATCAATTTGTACCTGTCCTTGGTCAGAAGCTGGAATAAATTCCGTACCAATTTGCGGAGCAACGGCAAAGCTTCCGACAACTGCTAGTACTGTAACGAGAATCGTTGTTTTACGATGCCCGAGCACCCAGTTCAACAATCGCTCATAGACTTTGTTGATTTTACCAAATATGCGGACAAACCAACCTTTCTGTTCCTTCTCTGCCTTAATCGGCTTCCGCAAAAGCTGCGACGATAACATCGGTATTAATGTTAACGAAACAACGAGTGAAGCAATCAATGAAAAAGAAACAGTCAATGCCAATGGCGTAAATAGCTCAGAGGCAATTCCATCAACGAACACGATTGGCAAGAATACGACTAAGCTTGTCGTCGTAGAAGCGATAACTGCTGATGCCAATTCTGAAGCACCTTTCATTGCCGCTTCCTTAATCGAAGCGCCGTCTTGCCTGTAACTAAAGACATTCTCGAGAATAACGATCGAGCTGTCGACCATCATCCCAATTCCTAACGCCAATCCACCCATCGTCAGGATATTAACTGTCTCACCTGTAAAATACATCAACGTAAATGTAGCGATAATCGCAATTGGGATTGACATTCCGACAACAAGCGTTGCGCGGATACTTCGTAAGAACAAGAACAAGACGAAGACGGCTAATGCACCACCAACAATCATGTTTGTCGTTACTGATTTAATTGAATCACGAATAAATGTTGACGTATCAAACACGACAGAAAGCTCGACGCCTTCTGGTAAGTCTTCATTAATCTCATCCATCGCTTCAAGCAACGCATCCGCAACTTCAATTGTATTGCCATCTGATTGCTTAAGCGCTGAAAGAACAATCGATTCTTCCCCGTTCACTTTCGAGATTGTTTGAACATCTTTATATGTATCAATGATCGTAGCAACCTCTTCAAGCTTTATTTCTCCACCTTGTGGCAATGGAATGATCGCATCGCGAATATCGTCAACCGATTCGAATTCCCCTTCAACACGAATTTGCAGCTCTTGGCTCCCTTTGGAAATAACGCCTGCTGAAGTGGACACATTCTCAGCGCCAATAGCTTGAACAATTTGTGAAGACGTTAACCGATATTGGGCAAGCTTTCCTGAATCAAGTTCGACTTGAATTTCTCTTGTTTTCCCACCATCGATTGAAACAGATGCAACACCTTCTGCACGCTCTAAGTACGGCTGTACTTGGTTTTCCGCAATAAGCTGAAGCTTCTCAGGTTTATCCCCTGTTAACCCCATATACATGACTGGGATTTGTTGAGGGTCAAAGCGCAGAACAGATGGGTCATTTGCATCTTCTGGGAGAGCGCCTTTCACTTGGTCTACCTTCTCACGCACTTCAATCAATGCGTTATCTAAGTCTGTCCCAGTTGAAAATTGCAAGATTACAAGTGATGAATTTGGCTGTGACCGAGATTGCACCGTTTCAACACCTTCAATTGCTGAGACGGAGGATTCAACCGGCTTACTAATTAACTTCTCAACTTCTTCCGGTGCTGCGCCAGGATAACTTGTCGCAACAACAGCAATCGGAAAATCAACGTCTGGATATAAATCAACTGCTAAATCTCTTAACGAAACAAGTCCAAGGGCAATGACGGCAAGCACGATCATAATTACCCCAACTGGACGTTTTACGGAAACATCAACAAGTTTCAACGTTAATCCTCCTTAATAACCTTCACTAGGTTACCGTCTGCGAGGGTGTTCTGCCCTTTGATGACTATTTGTTCGTTTGGTTGTAATTCCCCACGTACTGCGGTCCAATCTGTTTGGGTCTTAATCACTTCAACTTTCTTCGCAACTGCCTTGCCGTCCTTAATAGTGAAGACAATTTGCTCGGCACCATTATCAATCACTGCATCTGTCGGTACAAGCAATGTATCTTTCACAAGCACTTCATCAATAATGAATTTTGCTACCATTCCCGGCTTAATCGCTTGGCCGCTGTTTGGTACTGTCGCTTCTACTTCATAGAGACCAGCTTCGTTTGCAACTGATGCAATATATGAAATTTTACCGTTAAAATCCTTATCGATTGATGGAATTTGAATTCGGATTTGTTGATTCTTCTTGAAAAGCATTAATTGGTCTGCACTGACCGTTGCTTGAATCACAATCGGGTTAAGCGACACAACTGTGACAACAGGAGCTTGAGATGTAACCGTATCCCCAGCCTTCGCGCCTACTTGGACTACTTCACCTGATTGAGTTGCGCGAATAATTGTATCATCAATGCGGTCTTTCGCTTGAGCAATTTGTACTTGGGCTTGTTCGACGCTAATTTGTGCCTGCTTCATCCCAACTTGAGCTTCTGAAAGTGTTTCTTTCGCATTCTTCACACCAAGCTCTGCCTGGTTGTATGACGCCTCGCTATTTTGCTCTCCAAGCTTGCCTTGTTCGTATTTAAGGCGAGCTGTTTTTTCTGCGATTGCTGCTTGTTCATATTCCTTTAAAGCCACTGCGCCTTCTTCATACAGTTCTTTCATACGCTCAGCATTTTGCTTCGCATCTTCCCATTGAATCTTTAATGTTTCAAGATCAATTTCTGACTGTGTATACGACTTTTCTTGCGGCTGCGCATCAGGATTGCTGTTTAATTCAGCTTGTTGTTGCTCCTTTGTTTTCTTTTCTTTATTAGGGTTCACGCTAAGCTCTGCTTGACGCAGTGATAGCTTTGCATTTTCTAAGCCATTTTCAGCTCTATTCTTCGCAATTTTAGCCGTTTCAAGCTGTGTACGAGCTTGGTCAAGTGCCACTTGTTGTAGCTTTAATTGATGTTGTAAGTCAGAGCCTTCGACTTTTCCAATGACTTGGCCTTTGTTTACCCAATCACCTTTTGCTACATTTAAGCTTAATAATTCTCCAGCTATTTTCGGATATACCTCAACCTGCGTATCGGCTTTCGCCTGGCCGACTATTTCATTTTCTGTTTGCAAATTCCCTTTCTTAATTACAGCTATTTTGACAGGTGTTTCTTTTTTCACATTCTCATCAGCTGTTGTGCTCGCTTTTTCAGCACCACACCCTGCTAACACGAGAACAACTGCCGTCATGACCAATAAGCTGCTCTTGAAACGATTCTGTATCTTTTTCACTTTTTTTACTCCCTTCTATTCCCTTTATATGTAACGATTGAAAGCTACAAAAGTTGCAACTCAAATAACTTACTCACTTTTTCTCGAGAGTGCTCTAATTCCTTAATGCCTTTTAAGTTTGCAAGCATACCTTGAAAGACAACCTTCTGTGGTACCTCTTTCTCTAACTCATCCACCATTAAGTGAACACTTGTTAACAGTTCATCCTTTTTTGCTTCAGACAAATCCAGCTCACGAATTTTCCTTTTCATATCTGTGAAAATATCCTTTGCTTCTTTTCTTTTATAAGGATGAAATCGCTCAGACTGAAAATCAGACTCCATATATTTTACAGTTAAAGGCCCAGGTGCCTCTTCTTTGCCAAGACCATTCATTAAATCATCTAAGCGACGGACAAGAAATTGGGCAAGTTCATCGAATTGATAAGTAACATTTTCAAAAATTAATGTCTTTAAGTAAGCTGAAATCAAACCCTCTAAAATAACAGCACCATCTTTAATCGATGTCTCAATCGAATCGCCATAAATGCTGCGCAACGACCCCTCAAGCCATGCCTGTTGTTCTGTCCTCATCTTGCTTATAAAAGCATCAATTTCTTCATTAAGTGAAAAGTTCTCTCTTAAATGCATCACAACAAATTCTTTCCGCATCAAGAATTCCTCGAAATGAACCTTCACTTGCTTAGCAAGCTTCTCCCTAGGTGTTAAATGCTCTTCTGCTTCTACTTCACCAAGCTTCTCCTTCATCATTTCATAATAATATTGATAGATTGAAAGAATTAGGTCATCCTTAGAGTTAAAATGAAGATAAAATGCTCCCTTTGACACATCACTTAAATCTGCAATCTCCTGAATTGATGTGGCGTGAAACCCTTTATTTGCAAATAAACGCATGCCAACTTCAATCATACGCTTTTTCTTTTCATGCATCCAGACACCCCTATCTCTTCCTGCGGTCTTTATATATTGACCCTTCATTTAGCAAAATGGCCGGTCAGTCAGTACGAACTAAATGTTACTGGATAAAAATATGAAATGCAACCTAAAATGTGTTACAAAATCATTAACATTTAAATCAGCTTCAAAGTAGGCGGTGTGAGCATAGCTCCGCCCCTTTTCCCTTCCTCGACCAACACCTTCGAAACTCCAATTAAGGCGGTGTGAGCGTAGCTCCGCCCCTTTTCCCTTCCTCGATTAACACCCTTGAATCTTCAATTAAGGCGGTGTGAGCGTAGCTCCGCCCCTTTTCCACCAAAAAAAAGCCCCCGAGATCGGGAGCTGGGAGGTTGTAATGAGTAGTAAGAGTTATTCCAAAAGACTTTTGAGGAAAAGGTTTCTTCGTCCTCACTTTTCCGCTTTCAGCAGGAAAGCAGTAGGAGTGCGCTTTCCTTAGGGAGGTAGAGGAAACTGAAAACGTATTGGAAAAGCAGGCAGAAGAAACGAGGACACTTTGAGGCAATTCAAGAACATGAAGTTAATCTGAGGGGCTGGCGATACGCCGTTCTAGGTCATATTGTTTTTCGAGGAGCCGCACCATTTGTAGTGATAATGTATCTAATTGACTTTGTAGGGAGTTTTGCTCTGAAAAAGTGACCACCTGTTCAATTTCATTCATCCGGGGAGGGTTAATTACTTTGAACTCAGCAGCGCCTTTTTCAGTTTCAAACTTCACTGTCTTCACCTCCTAAGCTATTTATTAACTTAAAGATACTGAGTTTCCAGTTATAAAGCAAAGGACAGAAATGATAAATTCACCTCCTCATCACACCCGAAAATGGCAAATTCGCCTAAGGGCAATTTAGCAAATTGGTACTCCATAAAAACCAGATTTACGAATTTAGCATATGAAAATAAAAAATCAGACAGCGCGAACTGTCTGATTTCAGATTACATTTTTTCTTTTATTACTTCTGCTTCCTTCAACAGACCTTTCATATAATTCATCAATTCACTTTGCAGGTCTTCTCGCTCTAGAGCAAAATCAAGCGTAGCACGAAGAAAGCCAAATTTATCACCTACATCATAACGCTTGCCTGAAAAGTGATAGGCGATGACAGCTTGCTGCTGATTCAGAAGCTTAATCGCATCCGTTAATTGAATTTCACCACCAGCACCAGGTGGCAACGACTCTAGAATATGAAAGACTTCTGGGCGCAGAATATACCTGCCCATCACCGCATAATTAGATGGTGCTTCTTCTTTAGACGGTTTCTCAACCAACGAATCTAAATGAAACACACCTTCTTCTACCTGCTGGCCCTTTGGAGCAATAATCCCGTACTTTGAGACATTCTCTTCAGAAACAGGCTGTACACCAACAACTGAGGAGTGGAAGCGCTGAAAGACATCCATTAATTGCTGAAGACAAGGCTTCTCAGAACGAACAATATCATCCCCCAGCATAACCGCAAATGGTTCGTTCCCAATGAATTTACGTGCACACCAAATCGCATGCCCTAAGCCTTTCGGTTCCTTCTGACGAATGTAATGAATGTTTGCAAGCTCAGAAATATCTTGCACTTCTTTAAGACGTCCCCATTTCTCTTTCTTCGCCAACGTCTCTTCTAATTCATATGATTTGTCAAAATGGTCTTCAATCGCCCTTTTTCCTCTCCCGCTCACAATTAGAATATCTTCAATCCCTGATGCCACGGCTTCTTCAATAATATATTGAATCGTTGGCTTATCAACGATCGGCAGCATTTCTTTCGGCTGTGCTTTCGTAGCGGGAAGAAAGCGTGTGCCAAGGCCTGCTGCTGGTATAATCGCTTTTCTTACTTTCACAACACATCCCCCTTAATCGTCACTATTCCCTATATCGGCTGCTGGTCTGACTCCTATATATTCTATTCTCCAAACTCTATCCCTATATCCTGCCAACAAATTTGTTATAATAGATAATACCAACATAGACGATTGGCAAACTGGAAAGAGGAGGACAATATGAAAACGTTCAAATTAAAAGGTTTATCAGTCATATGGATGGAGGATTCGAACCTCTCGCGAGAGTTGATACCGCTGACTGACGGCTTAATCATTAACAAAGAGGACGAGCAAGAAAACTGGTTAGTTGAAGGGCTCATCCCAAATGAATCTGCTGAATTTTTCGAATCCCTTGCAACATTGGAACAACCTTTTGTCATTGAAGCCGTTATCACAAAAGAGTCAAACACACCTGCTCCATTCTCTGCCACAATAAGAAAGCTAAAGGCTTTTGAAGACCATCTTGAAATCCTTCTTGATGCAAAAATGATTGTTAAGAAGCAAGATGCAGCTGAACTCCTTCTCCAAGAATTAATTGAAGAAGGTCTTGTAGGACAAGAATTATTCCAAGAATTCAAACGTATTAAAACAGACAGAGGGCGCTCATATCAAGGTGCAATTGAAAAAGAAGTAGAAAAAATGAAATCGAACCTCTAACTATAAGTATAGCGAGCACGAAAGCGCCTGTCTAAGACAGGCGCTTTCGTTTTGTTTGTTGCTTATTCAATGTTTATCCGTTTCGCAAATGTCCCTAATTTCCCATCCGCATAAATATAGCCTTCTTCTTCATCATTGTCATCAGGAATAATCTTGAACCATGTACCTTCACTGTTCTCTTCTTCGTCCAGTACAACAACTGTTGTGCCTTTTCGTTCAATTGTGTACAAAACATCAGCATCTGTATCAGGCTCTTCACGAACATTTAAGCCGCTAACTGTTACAACTGCTAATTCATATTCTCCATAGTCATCCCCACCGAGGAAGCTGTCCGCTCGGAACATATGACCTGCAATTTTTTTACCCCAGAACGGGTCAGAAGCATAGTTCACATTCATCCCAACGCCCTTGTTACCGAGGAAGCCACCGCCATAGACAGAACCAGGCGTTAAATAGCGAGTCTTAATATAGTTGCCTGCATAATCTATGCCTTCATCAAAGTCTTTAAAGCCTGTTGCATACTTTAGTGGATCCGCATCAATTGCTTTAATGCCATATAGATTATGCTTTTGTTGTGCAACTTGACTCATACCCCAAGCACTTTCATGAATCGCATGTGAAAGCAAATAGAGGGCATTCACTCCATGTTCTTCCTCTGCTTCCTTGAATGCTTCCCCTAATCCAATAAGAGGTGACCCTGGCTTCATTTCTTCGACATAGCGATCTAAATCATCTGCACTGTAGCTCGTTTCTGTTCGTAGTGGCAGGAAGTTAAAGTATTGATAATAGACACCATCTTCAAAGTGAACGCCATCTTCACTGCGCGCTTGTTCACCTTCTTTTAAAAATGATGGAGCTTTCCCATATACATAGCTTTCAAAGCCAGTTCGTCGATAGATAACATGGATCAGCTTTCCACCTTGCACTTTATAGTAGGCACGGTTCTCCCCAACCATCATTTCTGGAATTAATACGACATCTTCATGGCGCACATAGCCGACATTATCAACTAATTTTATTTTTACTTTCTCTTCATCTGCCTCTAAGAATGTTAACTCTGTACCCTCTGCAACATAGTTCATATATTGCTTCATATCTTCATTGTAAATTCTTGTGAATTGCTTCGTAACTGCCATGCCACCCTTCATCCAGAAAACTTCACCATTGTTGAGAATAACCTGGTCTTCATCTTGTTCAAGCTCTTCCTTCGCTTCCCCATATGTCTTGAATGTGGCAAGTTTCTTAAGATCTTTTCCAGCTTCTATAACTGCAATGTCATACTGATAACGAGGCTCTTCTTGTTCTTCCTCTTGCTGTTCGTCAGGTTCAGATGGCTGCTCTGGTCTATTTGCTTCTTCTTTTTCTTGTTCCTCACGTTGTTGTCGTTCTTTTTCACGCTTTTCTTGTTCTCGTTGTTCCTTTTCTCGTTTTTCTCGTTCCCGTCTTTCCTTTTCACGTTGTTCTTTTTCTCTTTGTTGTTTCTCTTCTTCTAATCGCTGCTTCTCCAGCTCATGCTCCTTCAATAAACCGAGCATTCGATAAACTGTATGAGCAGCTTGAACACGAGTTACATTATCTTGCGGGCGGAATGTATTATCAGGAAAGCCGTTTATAATCTTCCATTGATACAAATGCTGCACAGGCCATAGAAGCTGAATTTTATCTTTATCTTTAAATGGAAGAGGTGTAATTTCGCGATTTAACCCTCGTAAGCGAATCGAGCGGTCGACAAGTGCCACCATTTCCTCACGTGTTAACGTTCGATCTGGGGCAAACTTTCCTTGCCCAATGCCATTAATCAAGCCGCTTGAAGCTGCTTTGTTTATGTCTGTGTAGTATGGGTGTGTTTCTGGGACATCAAAGAAAGAGGCATCTCCATCTGGCAAAACGAGAGAGCGGGCAATCATTGAAGCAAACTCTCCTCGTGATAACTGCTCATTTAAATAAGCACTACTGTTATCATCTTTCTCCACAATCCCTAACTCATGAAGTTCTTTCATCTCTTGTTGAATTTGCTCCTCGTAGGAACCAGCCGCTGATACGGTTATTGCATTTGGTATGAGTGTTATGATGAACACTGTCATAATCGATGAAAGCATCTTTTTCATTTCTTCAACCCTCTTTTTCTATAGTTTTGATGCTACTAACTAGATAATGCCGCCGCACGATAAGCGACGGCATTAAACAAACGTTTAATTAACTTCTTTAATTTCGAACGGGGCACTTCCTTTATCAATTACCATCGCACGATACAGGAAGGTTGCAAACTGACCGCGTGTGACAACTTTGTTTGGTGAAAATGTCGTTGGTGAACTTCCTGTCGTTATTCCTAAACGATAAATTGTAACGATATCATCCTTAAATTGTGACTGAGCTACATCTAGAAACGGTGCATCTGTTCCGCTTTTTTCAAAATGAAAAGCACGCGCAATAAGTGCCGCCATTTCTTCACGTGTTAGAATTTCGTTTGTACCAAATCGGTCTTCTGAACGGCCTTTAATAATACCTGTTTCCTTCATTGCTGCTACCGCTCCATAGTAGTAGGAACCTTTCTTCACATCATCAAACCCTGGGTTGCTTACATTTTCAGTGTCTAAATTCAAAGCACGCGCAAACATGACTGCTGCATCCTGCCTCGTTAAGTAATGATAAGGACCATACCTGCCATCACCTAATCCGTTCACAACGCCTTGATTTTTCAATACAGCTACAGGGCCTGTGAAGTAATTTGATAGTTTCAAATCATTAAACGGTACATAAGAAAGGTCCCGTCTGCCAAGTTCTTTAACGGTTGTAAATGAAAGAACACGCTTCGTTTCACCAGAACCGATTGTAAGGAGATAGGAACCATTACTCTTAAGCGCTTGTTGCGGGCTAATCTTAAAGGTTGTAAACGAAACAGGGTGAACGTGCAATGGCACCTGATCGCCACCAAGTTCATTCAGCTTAATTTGTTCCATTAATTTTGCAACATCATAGGGATTCTTCACTTGAAGAGTAAACACTGGATAACGTGGCCGCTTGGCAGAATCTTGCTGTACGACATCCCCTTCTGTTGCGAGCAGCAAAGCTTGGTGTGCAGCAAACAATGTTTGTTCTTCTGTCGTCTTCACATCAGGCTGAATTCCTTTTTCGTGAATCACATTTCCTTCAGGAGTATAGAAGCGGGCAACAGACAGCTTAAGCATGCCGCCGCTTTCCACATTAAACAATGTTTGCGCTAATCCTTTTCCATACGTTGTTTGTCCGTAAAGCGTTGCAGCACCATAATCCTGAACCGCGCCTGCAACAATTTCGGAAGCGCTCGCACTTGACTGATTGATTAACAAAGCAACCGGCTTACTTAATTGGATTGTTTGAGCTTCACTTGGGTATGTAAGTTGCTGACGGTCCCGACTTTCAACGATTAAAGAGTTTTTCACACCAGGAAAAAAACCTGCTACCTTCTGAGCACTCTTCAAGTAACCGCCACCATTATCACGTAAGTCAACAATCCAGCCGTCCACACCTTGTAAGGACTGGATTGCTTCTTTCATTTTATCTGGAGCATTTTCACTAAAGCTATAAAGAGCAATGTAGCCGATATTGCCAGACAACTTCTCTACTTCAACCACTGGCATATGGATTTCAGCTCGGTTCACTTGTACATCAAATGTCTTTTCACTAGAAGGACGATAAACTTTCAAGTTCACCTTTGTTCCAGGTAGGCCCTGAATAAGCATTGTCGCTTTCTCGGCAGGCTTTCCTTTCAATGAATGACCATCTGCTTCGATAATAATGTCACCTGATTGCAGGCCAGCAGCTTTTGCAGGACTTTCATCAAATAGAGAAACAAGTGCAATCCCTTCCTCTGCTTCACTGACGACAACACCTATCCCTGTATAGTTACGGTTAATCGAACTTTGAAACTGCTCGTATTCTTCTTGTGTAAAGTAGGTTGAATAAGGGTCCAAACCTTGCAAAATCGTATCAATTTCCGTCTGATCAATGACAGATTCTGACACCTCATCGACATAGTTTTCCTCTATCAGACTTCGTATCTCATCAATGTCAGCTGCTGAAGCAGTGCCAAACATGAAAAGAAATAGGACAAAGGCCTGAAATAACATTTTTATCCTAAAGGACCTATTCACGGAACTTCTTCCTCCATTCAGTCAAATAATAACAATTCACGACAACTCTGTTCATATTTATATTACATGATATACTATATTTAGAATTTTTGTAAGGAGCGAAAAACATGCTAAATACGATCAAAAAGCTTCTTGGCGACGAGCAACAGCGTAAATTAAAAAAATATTACAAAGTTGTTGAAAAGATTAATAGCTTAGAAGCAGAATATGAGCAGCTCTCGGATGAAGAATTAAAAGCGAAAACAGTCGAATTTAAAGAAGCATTAGCGAACGGACAAACGATTGATGATATAAAAGCAGAAAGCTTCGCAGTTGTACGCGAAGCCTCAAAGCGTGTTCTCGGAATGCGTCATTACGATGTACAGTTAATTGGTGGATTAGTCCTAACCGATGGAAATATTGCTGAAATGCCGACAGGTGAAGGAAAAACGTTGGTTGCATCTCTTCCAAGTTACCTTCGTGCACTCGAAGGCAAAGGTGTTCACGTTATTACGGTCAATGAATACTTAGCAAGACGTGACAGCGAAATGATTGGGCAAATCCATCAATTTCTCGGCTTAACAGTTGGCTTGAACGTGCCAATGATGCAGCCTACTGAGAAAGTTGCAGCCTATCAAGCGGACATTACATACGGTGTTGGTAATGAGTTCGGCTTTGACTATTTGCGCGATAATATGGTCGCTGACCCACGACAAAAGGTCCAACGTCCATACCATTACGTCATTGTGGATGAAGTAGACAGTGTGTTAATTGACGAAGCGAAAACACCATTAATCATTGCTGGTAAAACTAAGGTAAGCGCAGAGCTTCATTATATAGGCTCCCAAGTTGCACGTCGTTTCAAAGAGGGAGAAGACTTTACGTTCGATATCGAAACGAAAGCAACAAGCCTGACCGATCAAGGAATTGAGAAAATCGAAAACGCCTTTGGAATCGATAACCTCTATGATTTAGAGCATCAGACGCTTTATCATTATATGATTCAAGCGCTTCGTGCACATGTGATGTTTGAGCGGGATGTCGATTATATTGTCCAAGATGGTAAAGTTGTCCTTATCGATATGTTCACAGGACGCCCGATGGAAGGTAGAACGTTAAGTGACGGCTTGCATCAAGCAATCGAAGCAAAAGAAGGCTTAGAAGTAACGGAAGAAAACAAAACACAAGCATCGATTACGATCCAAAACTATTATCGTATGTACCCGGTTATTTCTGGTATGACAGGTACAGCGAAAACAGAAGAATCCGAGTTTCAACAATTATATGGCATGGACGTTATTCAAATTCCAACGAACAAGCCAAGAGCTCGTGAAGATCTTGAAGACCATGTATACGCAACGAAAGACCAAAAGTATACAGCTGTTGTCAATTTAGTACGTGAATGCCATGAGAAAGGCCAGCCTGTCTTAGTCGGTACAACCTCCATTCTTCAATCTGAAAAGGTTGCCGAATACTTAGATGAGGCAAAGCTTCCGTACCACTTGCTTAATGCGAAAAGTATTGAACAAGAAGTGAAGCTTATATCACTAGCAGGTCAAAAGAATCAAATTACAATTGCAACAAACATGGCAGGCCGCGGGACAGACATTATGCTCGGTGAAGGTGTCGCAGAACTAGGCGGATTATATGTAATCGGTACAGAGCGTCATGAAAGCCGCCGAATCGATAACCAATTAAAAGGACGTTCAGGCCGTCAAGGTGACCCCAGGAAAAACCCAATTCTTCATTTCCCTGCAGGATGACATGTTCCGTCGCTTTGCAAAGGAAGAAGTTGAGAAGAAAGAGAAAAAAATGTAAAAACAGATAACGACGGCTTAATCCAAGACAAGAAAATTCATGAGTTCGTCGATCGTGTCCAACGTATTTGCGAAGGCAGTAACTATGCAGTGCGTGAGTACAACTTAAAACTCGATAACGTCATCAACGAACAACGTGGAGTTATTTATACGTTACGCGACCGCATTCTAGAGAAAGAAGATATTATTTCACTTGTTACGCCAATGATTGATTCATACAGCAAGGCAATGGTGGAAGAGTATTGCTCAGAGGACCTTGTCCCAGAAGAATGGCCGTTAAAAGAACTAGAAACAAAGCTAAACCAAATCATTGTTTCACCACAAGTGAACTTAGGTAAGAATTTTATTGATGTAACAGAAGTCCAAGAAGAAGTTTCAAGTAAGGTCGAAAGCTATAAAGCAAACATTGAAGAGTTAAAAGAAAACCAAAAGCTTCAATTTGCTTTAAAACGCCTTGTGTTAATGGTGGTCGACCATCACTACACGAAACATTTGGAAAGTATGACACGTCTTAAAGAAGGAATCGGTCTTCGCCATTACCAGCAAGAAGACCCAATGCGCCTCTATCAAAAAGAAGGTCTTGAGCTGTTCAGCAAGTCATACAGCGAGCTTGAACGCGATGCAGCCTTCCAGCTTGCCCGCCTAGCGAAGCCTGTTTTTGAACAACAAGAACAAAAAGAAGAGAAATAAGCTATATGGCGGGTCTTACCCGCCTTTTCGGATTTCAATATTAGGAGGAATTCATTTATGCTATCGTTTTTCAAAAAACGCAAAGAAAAGTTAAAGAAAGAAGGTAACGACAGTACAGTTTCGTCTGAGGAACTATTAAATGAAAAAGACGAAAACGCAAAGGATGAAGAGATCGAAACGGAGCTTTCCGTTCATCCAAGCTGGCAGCTGAAAGAGGAACAGCTATATGTATACCGTTTCTTAAGCAATGACTGCGCACCACTCAAACCAAATCAGCTTTCCCTGTCAGGTATTGAGCTAGAAGAAAACGATGAAAATATACGGGTTACAGCGTTTGTACGAAACTCTCTATCTAAAGGTGTACGTTTAAAGGAAACGCCGCTTCTGTTAATCGGTCCTGAAAATGAAAAGCTTGGCCGCAAGACGTTTGACTTAGCGGAAATTGGTGAAATTCCAGCGAGAAGCAGCAGACCATGGCATTTCATCTTTCCGAAAGAGGACCTTTTCACAGAAGAAATTCCGAAAGAAGGCTGGAAGCTTGCATTTGAACTTAAACCTTCTTCTCGCAAGCATGAACTTGACTTAGCAGAAAGCTGGGAACAAAGTCTAGCTGAAGCGGATAAGCAAAAGTTAGGCGAAATGGTTTCCCAAATTACGCCTCCAAAACCGGGCGAAGTGAACTTCATGGGGCTTCAAGCAGCACGTAAAGACAACGGCGATTTGCATATCACAATGCTTATCCGTAACGGAAGTGAAAAGAACTTACACTTAAAACAGCTTCCTTTACAAGTTGAAGATGCTTCAGGCGAAGTTATCGCAAAAGGCGGCTTCACTCTCGGGGAATTCGAAGTAAAAGCAAACACAAGCAAACCATGGACATTTATCTTCCCTGCTTCCCTTCTTACAAAAGAAGACATCGACTTAAGCAAATGGAAGGCATATCCACCTCAACAGGAACAGAAATAAAATACGCAAAAAAGCCGTACCACATTTTTGAAGTGGTACGGCTTTTCTTTGCTTATCGCCTCTGACGCATTAGGACTGACGCTCTTAGCCAGCGTTCTCTTGAGCATCCTGCGAAAGGAATTTTGGCATGTGTTCGTTTGTGAATACGCCGAAGAAGGATTCTCCGTGGTTTAAGTTGAATTTCACGAAATATTGACCATTGCCGTGTTGGGCGGCTTCGTTTAATGCTTCTACAATCACATGGTCTTCATCCGAGGTGATTACTTTTTGAGCTGACTCTTTATTTTTAAATACTTCATATGGTGAATAGTAGTACTGACTTGCGTCTTCTTGTTTGACGACTTCAATTGAACGAACATCCTCAGGGAGAACTCGAGCGTTTGCGAAGTAACCTTTTTCTTTCAACCAGCCTTCGAGTTTCTGATAGGTTTTCTTCCAATCATAGTGCTGTACCATTCTATCTTCTGTATCTACTACTACTTCGATATCAGCCCAGTTTCTCTCAACATTCGCCATCTCTTCATATTCGAGTGAGAGAATTTCTTTCTTTAAAATTTGCTTCAACTCTTCCATTTCTTTTGGTTCAGCGATCACTGCCCTCTTTCGGCCAACGCCTGAAGGTGAAATAATGATTTGATCCGCTTGCTTGTCTAAAATGTGAAGCTGAAAATGACCGTATTTATATGGTTTTGACTCAAGTACAGGCTTTAATTGACTCGTAATCACCTGAGTTGGCACGGTGTATTCACGAACCATCATACTATCATCTTTCATTTTATAAGCAATGACAAAGTGTTGGCCTTGCACATGATTAGCAGGCTCCTCAGGCTGAGTCGTTACCACTTTTTCATGCAGGCTGCGCATATTTTGAATGTATTGCTCATCGTTTGAAAATGCTAATTCATCATTTTCTACTAAATTTCTTAACTCGTAAACATTATACCCGTAATAGACGCCTTCAACGACTTCTCCATCAGGTACATGTGTTTCATAATTGAAAACATCTACCTTAACGGCAACAACCAGCAATGCAATAATAACAGCATAACCAGCCATTTCAGCGGCTAGCTTAGGGCGAAAGATCCGCCATGATTTTTGCAAAATCATTTCAGCAGCACTGAAACCAAGAATTGCCCCAATCACATAGCCAACATACAACCACTCAGATTCTCCAGACCGCATACTAGCAAAATATGAACCTGCTAGGAGCATCGCACAGAAAGTAACACCGTATTTGAAAAGGGGCCGTAAGATTTGGAACGTAATCACTTGGGTAGCTGTTTCAATATGACGAGCTTTGTATAGAAGTAATCCAAACACAAACAGTGCGACTGTCATGACTGGATAGAAGATCATTTCCATTCCTGATAATGTATCGCCACGCATTTCAAAGATTCGAATAATCGGTGACCACTTCTCATACTGAGCACTCATCGCATACTCTGAAAAGCCATATAAAAACTGTGTTAATTGATAATTAATCATTACTAACAATCCTGTCGGTAAGAATAAAAGGATATAAGTAAGAATCCCTTGTGCCACTGACATCCCTGTTACAATCCCGACGAAGATTGTTGTGATAAAGAAAAAGAGTGTTAGCATGGAAACAATAACTGTCCAGCTCATAAGATCGTTAATTGTTAACAAAGTAGAATACGACACCATTTTGCTAACGAAAAATGTGATAACAGCTGTGAGCCATACTGGAAGCAACAGCATAATTACTCCGCTTAATGTATGGTTGAAATAGAGGGTACCTCTCTTTATCGGCAGGCTATGCATCATATCTGCGGCTTCCTTTGTTTGCAAGTAACGGAATAACAGTATACCTGCCGCAACCGGAACGGTACATAAGAAAAATGCTTGAAGCTCTACTTCAATATGAAAATATGTTTCAATATCATCCAGAACACGATATTCGTCTGAATCGATCATAAGCATTTGTGTTGGCAGGGCGAAAATTAAACCAATTAAATAGACGATACTTATCCACCCGTGCTGTCTTAAATCCTGTTTAATAAGCCCTGTATTAAATAAGGATATTTTCGATTTCATAGCCAATATCCCCCATTTCATAAATGAAAATTTCTTCTAGTGTGAGCGGCAGTAAGTCGAATACAAGCGGTTGTGCCGGCTCAACCTGTTGACGAATTTGTGCTTCGCTCCCTCTAACAATACAAAGCAACACACTGCCACGCTTTTCTCGGTACAGTACATCTAACTTGTTTAATACACGATCTGCTGTTTCTTCATCCGCAAAAGCCGCCTGGACCTTATGAGTATCTGCCTTCAAATCGTCGACGTCTTTCTCAACAATTAAAGTTCCTTTATGCATAATGCCAACATGATCACAAATATCTTCAATCTCACGCAAATTATGGGAGGAAATGATAACAGTCAGCTCGCGCTCAGCAGTATCTTGGAATAATAAGTTCTTAATCTTCTGTCTCATGACAGGGTCCAGACCATCAATCGGTTCGTCCAAGATAAGTACATCAGGCATCGCAGATAACGCAAGCCAGAAAGCAACTTGCCGCTGCATTCCTTTTGACAGCCGGTGAACCTTACGTGTCAGTTCGATTCCAAACACTTGCTGCAAACGTTCAAACCGTTCCTCGTTCCAGTTCTCATAAAAGCTTCGATAAAACTCAGCCATCTGCTTAATTGTTGCCTGCGGAAGAAAATAAAGGGCATCCGGAATAAAAATAACCCGCTGCTTTAGGGAAACATTCTCATAAATATTCTGCCCGTCAATATGTACGCTCCCCTTATTCGAACGATAAATACCGGCCAGCATCTTCAACAATGTCGTCTTTCCTGCTCCGTTCGAGCCAAGCAGACCATAGATGGAGCCTTTCTGAACAGACAAGCTTAGTTGTTGAACAGCTTCTTCCCGTTCAAATGCCTTTGTGACTTGCTTCACTTCAATCATCCTGACTTCCCCCTTCCGCTCGTTGCTGTGCTTCTTCAAACAGCTTCAATAAATCTTGTTGTGTTAAGCCGAGGTAGACGGCTTCGGCTAATAATTTCATTAATTCTTCTTTCATATCTGTCAGCTTATTTTCATTGTTCATGATTTCAATAGGCGCCACGAAATTTCCCTTCCCTTTAACGGAATATAAGTACCCTTGTCTCTCCAGCTCCCTGTACGCTTTCTGGATTGTATTCGGGTTAATCGTCAGTTCTTTTGCTAACATTCGTACAGATGGGAGTTTCTCGTCTGGCTGCAACACTTGGTTAATGATGAGTTCCTTCACCTTTTCAACCAATTGTTCATAGATGGGCTTTCTGCTGCGAACGTCTAAATCAAACAAATATCGTCGCCCCCCTTATATCTTTCACGTGTACTACGTGTATTAACTGTATTATTTAACTTAATACAGTTGTTATTGTAACGATAAAGGTAAGTTCTGTAAAGGAATTTTTTCAAAAAAATGAAAAGGCCAGACTCCTTTAGGAAGGAATCCGGCCTTACTTTTTTCTAAAAAAGTGTCGAGAAAACAAGGTAGTGTGGCAGTTTATTCATCGCTGTACCTTGCATGACCATATTCTTTTGTGTTTCGACTCGTTCCATGATAAAGCCGAGCCAGTAGTACGCTTCAGCATTTGTTAGTGGTTCGTTTTTATCTAAACGTTTCGTTAATTCATGGTCAACCCAGCCTTTATTATAGACGGTTTGCCATGGGTCTTCTGTTTGTTCACCCGTTATGCTAGCTACAATCAGTTGAGCCGCTTCATCACGAGTAATCGTCTTACTGTCACTCCACAAGCTCTTGTCTGTCAGAACCTTCTTATCAGCAATTCTTGAAAAACCATTTTGAAGGCTTGCTGCAAATTCTGAGGCTGCCATCTTTTCATCTGGATGAATGTCATTTTTGTAGCCGCCTTTAATTAAGCCCCATTCTAACAATGTCTTGAAAGATGGGTAGAACCATTTACCTTTGTAAGGGTAAGATAGCTTGTATTCTTTCACCTCAGCGCCTTGCTTCTTCAACCTCACTTGCACGGTATCAATTAACCATTTTGTTTTTGAAATTTCACGGAATGTTACATTTTCTTTAATTGCAAGGTCTGCTGCTACACCTGCCGCTTCAGCTACCGCCATCCCTGTTGGAATGACTCGCGCGCTTCCTGATGCGAGAGAATCATAGCCAGCTGAACGGCTTGCAACAAGTAATCCATCTACTTTTTTCGGAACGATAGAGCGGAATGGAATTGCGTATTGCTTCGGGTTCACGACAACCATCCCATAATCATTGACATTGGCTGCTTGAATATCAGCAGGATAACCGCCAAGTGCAATTTGATCCCAATGATCGCGGTTTTCCCAAACATCTCCTATGTCTAACGTATATTCAGCCTCGATGTGGCGTGTTTCTCGAACATACAACTCATTAGGATAGCTTGCAACCTGCGCATTTTCAAAACCAGGAAACTCTTTGCGCAGAAACTTCACAATTTGATTTGTTTCAACCTTGCCGCGCTTAATGGCATTTTGTTTTGATTGCTTGTCTAATCCATCGACACCAAAGATTTGCAATGCATTTATATAGACAGTACCATCTTCCTGTCTTGCAACATTTAAACCACGTAGGCGAGCTCTTTCTTGATTAGGCTTATAGAGATGATGCAAGTCGGTGAAGCCCCATGCCGCTGTTTTGTTAATGCCGCCTTTCCCAAACTTTTTCGTTTTGACGGCTTTCTTGATGCCATCCCAATCGACACCTTTTAAGTGAATCATTAAGGTAACCGCCATCTTATGATTATCAAGGCCAATATCTTCTTTTCCAACTGTGTATGGCACGCCGGCCATTGCAGCTATATCGGCATCTTGGGTCGCATCGATAAATTGCTTTCCATCAACTCTCACTTGATTGCCGTTACGGTTCACAACTAAGCCTGTTAGTTGATTATCTTTTTTGAGCACTTCTTTGACTTCTGTATTCGTCCAAAGGGTAATATTCGGCTCATCCTCCACAAGCTTATGAAATGCTTTTTTACCTTTTTTTACGTCAAATACAGATTTCCCCCCCACCATCTTATGCCATTCTTTGAAAATCCCTTCACTGACTGAGTTCCCATCAGCACCGTTCGGAATATCTAAGTAATTTAACTTTCCATATGTCATCAGTCCTCCAAGACCTTCCCTTGGAGCTACGAGCAATACTTTCGAACCGTTACGAGCTGCTGAAACAGCCGCTGCAACCCCCTCTGGCTCCCCACCAGTCACAACAACATCGTATGAATTTGTTGTGGATTCAGGTTCAAAGCCATTTACAATAAAAAAACCTACAAAAAATACCGATATAAATGTTAGCGGGTAGATCAGCTTCTTCATTTCTCCACATCCGTCCTTTTCTAGTTGTTGTTTCGTCATTATCACCCTGAAAAGAAAGCATCGTCCTTTCCAATAGAAAATCGAAGAAACCATGGTGCAAGTAGTTGTTTCGTAGTACACTTATGGATGAAGAAATCTTTTCCATACAATCAAAAACTTAACTTTTAGATAAAAAGAGTAACGAAAGGTGTGTAAGAAAATTATGAACGCTTCAAGCATTTTTTCGAGAGCGACATCCCTCTTTCTGAGTGTTTTATTGCTATTATCTGTCTTTTTTGCTTTTTCCCAATCAAACCAGGCAAATGCTGCCTCCTATGCAACGATTAAAGATACGAATGTTGATAACGGAGACAAACAGGTGCCGATTGATATTCAGCCGACGATTACTTTTAATGGCACTATCAAAAACTTTCATAAAGAAAAAATTTCACTAGGCCTAAAACAAACAGGTGATAAGTATAAAGAGATTGCGATTAAAGAGATTCGCAAATCAGCTGACAAGCTTATTATCATTCCCGAAAAATACCTTGAATTTAATGAAACATATAAGCTTGAGTTAGAAGATAATGCCGTTGAAATCGAAGGGAAAAACTATTACAAAAACAAAAAGACCATCCGCTTCGAAACAAACTACATTGATTTCTACGACTTAATGGTTGTAAATGACGCGAAGTTAGCAAACATCCTAAATACATATACCCCGCGTGAACTTAAAGTATTCGCCCCTGAGCGATATATTGAAGAAATCACTGTTTTACACAAAAAACGCGGAAAAGTAGAAGAAGATGCGCGCCAACAAGTAACCGACTCATTAACAAACATTGATGTCGTCATAAAAGAAGACACTAAGATTAACCGTGTTTTCATTAAAATTAAATATGACGGTCATACGATGCACTCAGCAAATGGAAAACTTCTTGAAGAAGACACAGGAAACAACAATAATAAACAGCAAACAGAAACCTATACAATTGGCTTTGGAAATTTACCATTAGCCTACGATTTAGTCGTAACAGCCTACAATGTGAAAAATGAAAAGCTTGATGAGCAAACAATTAAGATTGCTGCAGATGATAATTTGTTTTCAGAAGTGAGCGAGAAGTATGACTACAAAACAGCAGGCCTTGGCTATACACTATATGACCTACTGGCAAACGATACAGACTTTAATGACCTGCTAACGGAAAATGATATGCAGAAATTGAAGGTGCAAGTGATCCCATGAGAAAATTCCAGGTAATTGTTGTTAGTATGCTCACATTAGCTGCGACTATGTTCGTTTTGTTCGTAACGCCTATTCATTCTGCTGATTTCTCACGTTGGGAACAACAGCTCACAGAAAACCCAAAGAAGGAATGGAAGATCCATTTCAGTGAACCGGTTAAGCCGACAACTGTTTCAAGAGGAACTGTCTATATTACAAACAGTGATAGCGAAAAAATCAGAGCAACGGTAAAGGTTTCAGCTGATCGCAAATCGATTACAGTAAAGCCGCTTGTCACATATAAGCAAGGAGAAATGTACCGCCTGATAATTAAAAATGGGGTCACATCCAAAAATGCCGATAACCTTACGAATACTGTAGTGATGCCTTTCAAGTACGTAAAAGCAGCAAATAAATCATCATCAAGCTCTAACCCAACCCAATCTTCGAATAAACCAGCACTTAAAGAAGAAGGGTTCGATATCCAGGTGAAGCTCGGTGATTATGTTAACCAAGTAACCGTCACTGCAAATGATTATGTGTCGAAAGTGAAAGTGAATGGCTATGAACTTCACTACTTAGGAGACAATCAATATAAGCTGGGTCTATCCGGCTTAGAGAAAGGCAAACGACTTTATGTCCAAGGCTACAATAACAGCGGAAAGCTGGTTCATCGTGAGTACTATACGATTAAATAAGGGTGCGCGTTCTTGCAAACAAATGTTCGAACCGCCTCTTAACAGTTCGGAGGTTTACTATGCTTAAGAAAGCCCTCATTAGTACAGGCATTATGACCTTAATTATTATCAACTTGCTTCTTTGGCCGCATCTACTTCAAGAACGTGAGTCGAATCAAGGTATGGATAGCAGCAACACAGCTGCTGAAACATCAGCTCCTGCTCAACATCCGAATGAAGAAGATGGTAAATCAGCAGAGGAAGATAGCAAGAATGAGAAAGAAGAAGACGAAGAACAGACCGGAGATTCAGAAGAAGAAACACAATCCACTTCTTCAGACAAAGCCAATAAGACTCAGCCGAAGTTTCGGATTGTGAATATTGAGTAAAAAAAGACACCGAGTGGAGAGAAATTCTCCATACGGTGTCCTTTTGCTTTATTCGAAGTATACGTTTACTGTGCCATATTCTTTATTGTAATCAACTTTCGCGCCAATTTGTTCGGCGATGAAGGAAACAGGCACAAAGCTTGTTCCATTTTTCAACTCTACAGGAGATGTCATCATAAGCTTCTTGCCGTTTACTTTCACTTCTTTGCTGCCCACTTTGAAATCCATGTTTTTCTTACCAATTTGAACTTTGAATGATTGGTCCTTGCCGTTCCACTTCAGCTTACCATTCAGCCAATCTGTTACGTTTGCAATCGGTACCATCACTTCTCCATTTTTCTCATATGTAGCTTGTGGAAGCTCAACCCACTCAGTTCCTAATGTTGCAAATGTTTCATTTACAATGAACTCCGCACTGAACTCTTTCATTAGCAATTGCTTCACTGGTGTTTCATCAGGTAATGCCTTCACACGGTCAAGATCTTGAGCAAGCTCTTCCACATTAATTGCACGCTGAACCTTCGGAAGGTCAACCTGTCCACCAACATTCCAAACTAATGAATCGATATTAATTTCAGCATCTACACCTTCACCGCTTTCACGGTCAGTTACTGAAAGGGAAATCGTTGTATCTTCACTTGCAAGGTATTTCTTTTCTTTTGAAAGTCCTACTTCTGAAACAGCTTTGAAGTCAATATCCATTCCAGCCATTTCCTCAAGGCTCTCTTCTGTAAAACCATCGACATATGCTTTTGCTTGAAGCATGCCATTGCGTACTTCTTGAATTCCTTCAGTTAATTCCTCATCTGATGGCATTCCCGCTTCTTCTGGCATAAACGCCATGAAATCCTTTACTAATTGATCAAGCTTTTCGTATTCAGCAAGGTTTCCAAGTGTATAGGAAGCAAAATCTAAGATATTATTAATATCAAACTGTACTTCTACCATTCTTACTTTCTCATAACCTTCTGGTGTTTGGATATTCTTCCAGCCTTTATCATTAATATTCTCGATTGTATAATCGAACTGCATCATGTAGTCTTCCAAAGCACCCTTCATGAATTCACGGAGCTTCTTCTGATCAGCCATGCTCATTTGCATCGCACTAGCGTTATAACCTTCAGCTTCTGTTGTATCTACTTCGTAGTAGTACGGGTCAGCTGATGTTTTCATGAAAACCTTCTGCCCTTTCACGAGAATTTCTAGAGCTGCCTGCTCTTCGGCACTCCAGTATCCCATATCACGAAGTGGCTGATCATTAACAAGTGTCAGCTTCATATACGCTTCTTCTGCATTTGCTTGCTTCTGTTCCATCGTAATACCAGACTTCAGCATATCGAGAATCTGTTTCTCTTGCTCCTCAAGCTCTGCCCCTTTCACATCTGCGTTAACCGATAAGGTCATCTTTGATTCAAATGATTCATACTTCATGGAATTCATATAGACTTCTTTCAAAGAAGGATTAGTTGATGAACAACCAACCAACATAAGAAGTAACGAAACCATTACAAATAGTAACTTCTTCATCTAAATGTTACCGCCTTCCCTATTAATTTTTTTATGAAGATCATGCTCTCGCAAAACCTCTATCATATATAACGATCAAAAGGAAATATATGTTTCATTTTATTAAAAATTTCTATTATTGTCATTCTTTTTATTCATTCAAAAAGGACTGCCGACAAGGTGTCAACAATCCTCCCCCTACTAATCTCTTAGAGAACGCATCATCATAAACCAAATGGAGGGCGGCACCTCATCTTGAAATCCGTCCATAAAACGACGTATTAGTTCATCCCGGAGAAAAGCTGCTCGATAACGTTTCGTTTCAATGCTATTCGGCTGAAGAGCTACATCTAATTGGTTACCACTTCTAAACGTAATTCGTGTCTGCTTTGCGTCGATCGCCTCGATTGAATCAATTTGAGCTAGTGAGACCCATTCACAATTTGAACTTAACGGAGAACGAAGTGGAATCATCACTAAGTCGTGTAATACTGATAGAGTTAGCGGCAACATTTGCTTTGCTTGCAAAATTTGTTTTGCAACATTCCAGCGGCCCCAAATATCACTACCATAATAGAGACAGCTCTCTTCCATTACTTTAATTGGCGGGCTCTCCAAATAGAGAACTCCCTGGTCATCCAAAATTTTCGAACAATGAAAAGCGTTCTTATTATAATACGACACAACTGCCTCAACCTTTTCATGAATAATAAAAGGTTTCGTTCGTTCTTTTCCCTTAAATTCCTCATTACCGTTCTTCATCCTACCCCTCCCTAAGTTGTTTTGTGAAAGATTTCACAAAACAATGAATAACGAAATATTCTTGAAAAAACACTGGGGATATCACCTCCACCTCGTTCTTGCTGTAGAACGGAGATGCTTTAAATATTTGAGGGCTTTCTGAAGATGAAACTGTGCGAGTTACATGAAGACTTTCAAATGGGGAACCTCAATAATTTACATTATACATGATTATTATCATTTTATGTAAATTATTTGACATTTATAGGGCAAAAAAACAAGAACCGTCGAAATAAACGGTTCTTGTTTCTCTTTTAATAAGGCGTATAGAAATTTTCCGCGTAATATGGCACATTTTGCTCGTTGAATGTGACGCCTACACCTAGGTGCGTAGGGGTATCGTGTAATATATTCTTGCGATGACCTTGGGAATTCATCCAAGATTCATGAACAGCAATGCTGTCGGGTTGGCCGTATGCGATATTTTCACTGGCAAAACGATAAGAAATGCCTTCATTTTTCATACGATCAAATGGCGATTCACCACGCTTATTTGTATGGGAGAAATATTGTTTCTCCGCCATATCCTTGCTATGTTTTCTCGCCGAAACAGCTGCTTTCTCACTCCATGTTAAGATGCTCTTTCCTTCGCGAACACGCACTGCATTAGTCAAATCAAAGATTTGCTTCTCATATGCCCGTGCTAATTTCTGATCAGCTTTTCCATAATAACCTGCTTTTCGTTCCATCATTTTCTTAGAAATAATGCTAAGCGCTGTTAATTGATTGTTCTGATGCTTGTCATAATAGAATGTTGTATACGTATTATTTAAGTCATACGTTCCTCGATTTTCTCCGCTCACACGCACATATGTCCCGTCTGACATTTTCATTGAATTCATCGGTTTGCCAAACTGATTCAACACAGATTGCTTGGATGTTTTCAATTTTATATTATGCTTTGAAGCGATGAGATCTTGATTTGTATACAAGCCAGCTACAGCATCATTCATATAAGCAACCATCACAAAATTTTTATAGTTTTGATGATATGTATGCCATGATAGCTCGTATTGATTCTCTGTGACGCGGTCGGCTTGTCCTAATTTCGCTTCTACCTCTTGCTTAGAATCTCCAATTTCAATTCCTTTAATTGAAAAGGCTTCTTGCTGGGGTGCTGTTTGCTCTGATGCAACAGCTTCTTTATTTTGTTTCGCTTGATTTTGCTCTGAAGCTTGTGCTTCTTGTTTTGGCTGTGCCTGTTTGGCTGTCTGCTGCTTCTCTTGAATTGTAAAATTCATTTTTACTCGTTCACCTAGGCCGCTTCCAGAGGTTGAGGCGATATTTTTTGATAAAACGAGTGTATATGTTTCACCAGGCTCATAAGCTTCCTGGCAGTCGACCACAATGGCTTTCTTGGAGTTACTCAGCTTTACTTCTACCTCTGAAACCCTTTGACCACTGTTGTCAACAACATAGATATTTTCTTTATTTATGGTGGACTGGTTTAACGGTGTACTGAATGTGATTTTCCAATCCTTCGTTGATGGGACATTCTCTTGATGTTCGATTGTCTTTGCTTCAATCGTATGCGGACTGAAGGAAAGCAAACTCGCTGTTAAAGCAAAAACTACAAACAAACGAATACACTTCATGCTGCACGTTCTCCCTTTCCCTCTTTAATGACTCAACAAAATTTTCGAAAAACAATTTGAAAAACTGTCAGTGAAGGGGCTCAGAAAAACTTGGTAACTTCCGACGGAGATATATTCTCCACCTTTTGCGAATGACTAAATGACAGATGATTCATACTAACAAACAAAAGGTGAGCATACATGGAACCAAAAGCAGCACCACCAAAGCGAAAGCAAATTCCAGAAATCTTTCTAATTCGGGCGATTGCCATTATCGCTGTTCTTACCGTTCACTCTACAGGCAGACCTGTTGTCGGTCTAGATCCTCAATCTGACCTGTATGAAACATACAATTTCGTAAATATTGCCTTTAAGTACGGTACACCAACCTTTATTTTCTTGAGCAGCTTTGTAATCTTTTATAGTTATTACTACCGGCCTTTCGACGCAAAGCTTGTGACGCGTTTTTATAAACGACGCTTAATGTATATCTTGCTGCCGTACTTTATTATTTCAATGGCTTACTATGTTGTGAAATGGTATGCCTTTGACGGTGTGTTTCCTGGCTGGGGTCCTTTCGTATCTGAATTTATCATCAAATTGTTAAAAGGAAATGCCCACCCGCATCTTTACTTTGTCTTTATAAGCGTTCAGCTTTATTTGTTATTCCCATTACTGCTATGGATGTTCAAGAAATCAACCTTTCTTGCAAAGAATGCAATTTGGATCGGTTTTGTTATTCAATGGGCATTTATCTTTTATAACCAGCATTTCTGGCAGTATCCTGAGAAAGGGAGTATTTCACTCTCTTACATGTCATTCTATTTCACAGGAGCTTTCTTTGGCATTTACTATGAACAGGTACTTGACTGGCTGAAAGTTTCGAAGGAGAAGTTCTCCACATACGGCCTATCGTGGATTGCCTTATGGGTTACATGGGCTGGAGCTGTTTATTTTCATACGAAGATTTGGTATTTAACACGAGCAGGAATTGCGACTTTTAACAGCAATTTATATGAGCTATTGTGGAACGTACACACGTTAACAACAGCGCTTGTTCTCTTTCAATTGTCGTTCTTCCTGTACAGAAGACTTGCACCTTGGTTTACGAACCTGCTGATTCACCTTGGGGTTGTTTCATTCGGAATCTACTTGATTCATCCGTTCTTGCTCATGTGGTATGAGCAAAATATTCAAGTAGGCGACCCGACTCTGTATCATGCCGTCGTGTTCGGAGAATTTATTATTATGCTGATTCTATGCTGGAATATCGTCGGCTTCATCATGAAGCGGTTCAACCTTTCATGGGTGCTCTTTGGCGCTGCACCAAAACACGTCCCATATCTTGAAACGAACTCGAAAAAGCAAAAAGATTCACTGGCGTAATGCAGTGAATCTTTTCGCTTCTAATTCATCTTCTGCTCTAATTCTTGAACAGCACGATGGAATTCGCCTAATTCATCTTCTAAGACGGTTTCCATCTCACGGTATCTGGATGAAATACTGCTGCTTGTTGCATCGTATAGGTCACTTAATTCCTGCTGTGTCTTCGTATTCATCGACGTAAGCTGTGTAACTAAGTAATGAATTGCCGCTCCGTAAATTCGTTCATTGCGAATCTTTGGTGCTTTGCGAATACAGTACGTGTGCCACAATGAAAGACCGAACTGAGCAATTTCTTCAGGAATATTGTCCTTCTGGAATGCTTCCTTCAGCAAGCTCGCAACAGATTTCTCTTTCTCATTCTTCCATTCAAATTGTTCACCAGGACGAATTTCTAGCTTGCGATACAATGCTTCCCATACAAGCTGGAGATATGAATTCCAAAGCCAGTCTTGAAGTGTCTCTTCACCACTTGATTGGAATAAGCCTTTCAAATGTTGAACCACTAGATTTGTATCCTTATCTTGCAGAATAATACTTTCTTCAAAGACAACCCACTGCTCTTCATATGGCAGCATAAACCCGATTAACACATTACCCTTATTCGGCTGTTGTTCTTTAGTCAAATACTTCACCCTGCGCTCTTCACCAGAAAAGATATCAACGACATCGCATTCTTCCGTTGAAGATTCCACGACTTCACCGAAGAAGGGACCTCCATTATTCCAGCTTTGGACAATGTGACGAACTCTATCACGCTTCCATTTCCCGCTGTTCTTATGGATATACTCTTCCATAATCGTCTGGTCACCAGCTAACCGTTCATGCATTAGTGTCCATAAGATCGCTTGAAAGCTGAACATCGTCTGAGCTTGTTCTGGAATGTTCAATCCTCTTAACGCACTTTCAACAGAATTCCGCACTTGCATTTGATGATTTTTCGTTGTGAAATCAATTACATCTGCCTGAGCTTGTGACACTTCTTCTTCAATTAGCTGTGTAACTGAAACTGTCTGTTCCTTCATACAGCATTTCTTATATTTCTTCCCGCTTCCACATGGACACGGATCGTTCCGTTTGACATTTGACATATGTCAATCTTCACCCCTCTTTTCACATAACAAGAGAGCCGTATAACATTCACAGCTCTCCAATCTCTATCACTGTTCAATTGTGAACTCCATCATGACTGGCTTATTCATTGTTAATCCTGCTGCTGACGCAATATCAGCTTCCAAGTAGAGTGTATACTGCTCACCAAGACGATAACCAAACCTTGGAGGCTTGATCACAACTGTTTCCTTGTCTTCGCTCAACGAGACATCCACATCCACCAACTCAAATGCTTCATTTAATACAAACACATTCGACGACTCGAAGCTGTTTGCATCCATTGGTACATTGAAACGTACATGCCATATTTTATCATAATCAACGTCATAATGGGCATTCCAATTAATGTATAATCGGCTTTGAAGGGCATCAAGCGGCTGCACAATGCCATAACCATAATAATCATCTTTCCCCGGCACACCGCGATCCTCAGCTGTCTTGATGAATGTATTCAACACATCCTGCTGATTCATTTCCGGATAAAAAGATTTTAACACAGCTGCCGTTCCTGCAACGATTGGAGTTGAAAAAGAAGTGCCGTACTGAAATTCATAGCCTCCGTCTCTCGTTGTTGTTAAAATCTTCTCACCTGGTGCCGTTAAAACAACTCGGTCATTAAAATTAGAGAAGGTAGAGACTTTTCCAGATTCGCCAACTGAACCAATCGAAAGGACATTTTGATAGGAAGCAGGATATGAATAAGTATTATTCCCATTATTACCTGCAGCCGCAACTACAATAATTCCGTCCTCAATTGCTGTGTTTATGGCCTCACGTTCAAGCTCAGAGTAAGCAGTTGAACCCATACTAATATTAATAACATCAACCTCTTGCTCAATCGCATAGTTTATTGCACGAATAATATCTGACGTATAGCCTGTCCCATCACTAAACGTAACACGTAATGGCAAGATTTCAATCGGCACCCCACCTGTAACTCCTGCAATGCCTTCACGATTATTAATCGTTGCCCCAATAACACCAGAAACAGCCGTTCCATGGCCGTGCACATCACTTATATCCATATTATTATCGATAAAATTATAACCACCGCTAACCATTCTTCCAAGCAAATCCGGATGATTGATGTTCACGCCACTATCAATCACCGCAATCCGAACAACTTCACTGGAATTGTAATGCCACATATAAGGAAGCTCCAAAAACGGGATACTCCACTGATAGTTTAGATAAGGGTCATTGACCTTCTCTACATAACGCGGCTGATTCTCTTCAACGACCACATCAGGACGTGTCTTCCATTCTTTCATTAACTGCTGCTTCTTCGCTTTATCCTTAACCTTCAACACCCGCATCTGTACATGCTCTAAATATTCTTGCTCCTCACCTTTATCAAACGTAGATACGTTGTTTCCCTTATATTTCACCAACACTTCCTCACTGCGGGCTTCCTGCTTTTCCTTCTCACTCAATTGTTCCGCCGCAGCTTCCCCACTAGCAAAAACCATCACCAAGCAACATAAGACTATCATTCTAGTAAGTTTTCTCAAAGATGCCACCACCTTACTGCTCTAGTATGCTTATTTTACCACGAGAAAAGCCTCCCGTACTATTACGGAAAGCTTACAAGTTGGTGATGGTTTGGTGACAATTCTAATAGTTACTTACCCCCACTGCTTCGCCAACCAGTTCATCAATGATTCTTCACCGACCCATAGATGTGCATGGTCTTGGGCATAGACTTCTGCTTCTGTTACTCCGCCTACCGTAAGTTGAGAATGATAGCGTGAAGTAATTTCGCGTTTTCCTAATAAGAAGTCGAGCACATGTGGGTTTTGTTTCTTTGCTTCTTTTAGTAAATGAACTAGCTCGGTTGTGATGCCATGCTGCTGATAATGAAGATAAGCACGATTGTATTGAAAGCTTGCCATTCCGTCATTATCATAAGCTTCTAACAGCCTTTCCGCTTCCTCAAATAACTCCTCTTCAAGGTACGCAGTTAAAAGCAAGTACCGCACTCCTTGGTTATCATTAGGATTCAGCATTAACATTTCTTCATATTGATGCAGGGCTTCTTCTACATCATCAAGTAAATACAGTTGCTGGGCATAATTCATCTTCACCCGCATATACGGCCGCGTACTAACTTGCATATAGAAATCACCCTTATGCTCTTTAAAAAATGCTTCTCCTAAGTCCTTCTCACCTGCATCAACTCCCCGAGCATAAAAGGCAAGCTCATCTTCAGGACTTTCCGTTAATTCTGCCATAATGTTATATGCATCAGGACTATCTAAATGAAGTGACAATGCTTTCTTAGCTAATTCATACCGCTCCGGCGGATTAGCATCATATGCATCATACAACAGCATTTGCGCTTGATCCCGCTTAGACGCTGGATACCAAGACTCCCCTGGTTCGTCTCTCATAAATTCATTTATTTCTTCAACCGACTCAAAGTTTTTATCAGCCATCGAGCGTTCCATCATAAATAATTGTCTTTCTAGTCCCATTCTAGATGACGATTGCTCTGGCTCTTCTTCCTGCTCAATAGAAAGCATATCGACAATCTTGTCTTCTAATTCATCACCCATATCATTATACTTCGTAGAAATGCTATTCGCTGGCACGCCGTACAATTTACCTAACTCTGACTGGGTATACTGTTCAGGCCTCAAGATATCCATCACCAAATAATGCATCGATGCTGCGTACAACCGCTCGTTGCGAATACGCGGATTTCGTTGCTGACAATATTCAGACCAAAGAATTAAAGCAAATTGAATAAATGACGACTCTAACTTTTCCTTTGCAAACTGCTCTGTTATCAGCTCCGCCACAGCTTTATGCTTTTCATTGTTCCATTCCATCATTTCAGCCGGTTCGACTTCAAACTCACCAAACATTACCGCTCTCAGTATTTCAGCATAAGATGAATTCATCCATTCTCTTACTGAGTCGATTCCGCTGTTTGAATATGAAGTATGTAAATAATTCTTAATGCGGGGAGCATATTTCGAGAGTATATCAACTGATGTTGCGAAAAATGTCCAACTGTCCTCCAATGGGAGTAAAATACCGATACTAACACTTTGAAGTTCAGGCAGGTCCTCCTGACTATCCAGCTCGTAAATTTTACGTTCTTCACCAGTAAGATAATCTTTCAACACATAAGCCTTTTCTGCTTCAGAGGTTTCAATGACTTCTCCGATAAATGGTTCTGAATTTCCCCACGACTCTATTATTTCCCTTACACGAGTCCGCTTATATTTCGAGGCATTCTTCTTAATATAATCTTCTATAATTGTATGCTGACCATCTACAGCTTTCATGGCCATGATATAAAGATTTAACTCAAAGGCATAAAATTCCTCTTCCTCACCTTTACTTTCTATACCCTTTATCATCTGTCTCACTTCACGCCACAAGAACGTCTCATATTTCGTTAACCCATAATTGATGATATCCCTATAAGCATCGACAAGTTCTTTATGTATCAAATCCGTAATCGAAACCGTCTTCTGCTTCAAGCAGCATTGCTTATACTTCTTCCCGCTCCCGCATGGACACGGGTCATTCCGCTTTACCTTTGCCATTAATATTTCCGCTCCTTTCACGTACACCTGCTTTCATTGTAACGGCAGGGAAGAGACTTGTCATTTTAACGCCGAAAAAAAAGAGCAATTGTCTTATTAAGACGATTGCTCTTCTACTTTGTTTATCGTGTACTTTCGGCTTTTTCCCAGAAAGGCTTTGATTTTCCGGTTATTTGCCGGAAGACTCCAAGCATCTGTGCTAGCACTGTGATGCTATAATAATAGATCATATTTGGTATTCGGTTATTTATTTTGGCAATGTGCTTCACCAAGGCTACGCTATAAAAGATAACCTGGAAAAGCAATGTTAATTGGAAAAAGAAATGGAAAAATGCCAACGGAATATTGAGCAACAGAACCATCAAATGTGCTGACCATAAATTTTGCCGACAGAAACGATGACCAAAATAACAATAGCTAAACCACTTATGCTTGAAGAAGTTGTATAGTTGTAAGTTTGAAAACAAGGCTGTAAAGATGCTTCTCGACATTCTTACCTTTCGGCCAAATTCATCCTCAACAGTTGCGCCAGCCTTTTCATAAGCAATCGCATCTTTATTATAGATCGCTCTTTTGCCTTCTAACACATAATGTTTCGGCATGGCACCATCGTGGCACTTGATTGGGTCGAATTGATAATAGTCTTTCGTTCGGCATGCATATAACGCACCGTTCCCTGCTGTGACCGAGTGCAGCTTTGATTCAATCTCACGCATTTTCAAATCCCATTCCCAATAAGAGGACTCTGATTCACTCGTCCATTCGGCTTCTGCATTTACATATTTAAGCCTTCCTGTCACATAAGCAATATCGTCAGATGCGAAAGCAGACACTAATTCTTTAACAGCTTCTTTATCGAGCATAGCGTTTGCATCGGTCATCACGAGGATGTCACTTTTTGCGGTTAAGGCAGCTTCATTTTGTGCATTTGTTTTACCTTTTCGTTCTTTCACTTCATATAAGCGGATATTGAAATCCTTATGTTCCTTTATAAAGGCTCGAACAATTTCATTTGTCTGATCGGTGCTATGATCAGAGGAAACGAGAATTTCCAATTTTTCTTTCGGGTAATTTAGGCCAGTGACATTCTTCAACTTATTAAGAATCACTTTCTCTTCATTATGCGCAACAATCATAAGCGTTACCGTTGGTTCATGAGTTCGAGTTTTTATAATAGAAGGTTTGCGATTATATTTGTCAATAACCCTTAAAGATAGAGGGTAACCAACCATTGCCCAAACGATGATGAAAGCATTTATAACAAATAAAACGATCAACAGAACATACATCCCATTTTTCTCCTTTCAACCGTTCTGCCATTCAACAACCTTAAGATTTCAGTGCTGTCTTTGCTACAGGCTTTTTCGCCCGATACTGAGGAAAGAAGGTTGTCTCCAGATCAAATTCATCGTCAGCACTCCTAATTCCCATTAACTCCGTGTATTTCTGTTCGTCAAACACCTTTCTTCCAATTGAAAATGTATTGGCTGAATGTTTGTTAAAGGCTTTTTTGAATTTATATAAGCTGTCTTCTTTTCCGCCAAGACCGCCGCCTAAATGGAAGGTGGTGTACCCATTTTCAGCTCCCCAACATGCTGCTTCATACAGCAACAAGTTTGTAGCGGCATAGCTTTGGTATTCACGATCAGACGCTGACAAATGGTAATGAAGTTGTTGATTGCAAGCCAAAATAATGGACATCGCAATGATTTCACCTTGAAACATCGCATAGAAAAGGTAAGAATGATATTTCAAATCCTCCAGCACACTATGGTAAAATTCTTCTCCAAAGTAATAATAGTCATCTGCGTTATCCTTATCCATCGTAGCGTTATAAAGATCAATAAACTGGTCAAATAATTCAGGATTTCGTCCCCAGTAAATTTCCACTCCTAGCTTCTTTGCCTTCCTTATGACATTTCGATTTTTACCAGTCAGTTCATTCCAAATTTGTTCCGGACAGTCCAGATCAATGGAGATCGTCTTGCCTACTTGGAGCACATCATAGAGAGATGCAGCATTCTGATCATTTTTAAGGATTGGGTGAAAGCGCACGAACTCACTAATGATGCCATTGCTTCTACAATATGAATGATAGGCTTCCTTAAGTGACTGCAAGCTGCTGGCAGATGTGTCACCTTCGATTAAAAAACCCCCATATCCATACGGGGTGACGAGGTCAAAATATGAACGTTGAGGAATTTCACCTAAGAAATTCTCATCTCTTTCGATATCACGCTTCATGACCACATTGATTGCTCTTATACATTGATCCTCGTAATAGAAAAGGAGCGGTTCACCGTCTCCGTGAATGTGAAAAGCTTTCGTATAGCCAGATAAATAATATACATCAAAGTTCCGAAAGCTCTTAACAATCTCATCCCACTTCTTAGCTTCATTTATCGAAATAACCGATAGCATTTGTTCACTTCCTTATTTCTCTGTTCACTTTATGAAGAACCGATAGAATTCGCTCCATCTCTTTCTTTCCGTAACGCTGATCACATGGGATTGAAAGAATTGTGTTGTATATGTATAACGATTGTTTCAAGTGCTCAACTTTGATTTGCTTCGGTATCGGCCAATGAACCGGGCAATAAATCTTCTCCGAAATTAATTCGTTTCGTATCTCTGTTCTGCTCTTATTAATACGCACCGGAAAGAACATCGGACAATACTCTTCCGAAAATTCAGATAAGAACGGTTCTATCCCTGCAACATTCACGAGGCCTTCTAACAATGTATGATAGTTCGCTCGTCTTCTTTCAACTAAATCAGGAGCATCTACCAAATTGAGCACGTCCATCGATCTCTGCTCCATACAATAAGGTGCAAGATCGTCATCTAATAAAGCTTCAGCTTCAGAAAAACGCTGTAAGAAGCTTTCTTTCATCCGCTCATCATTGCTTTCTATAAATTGCCCCTTCACACATAAAGCTTCCCACCTTAACTTAGAGAACATTTCATTCGTAGTGTGCGGTGCTTTCATCTCTCTCTTTGGAGAAGCAGCAAAACCGCCGCTTGGAATACCGAACCACTTTCTAATGCTTCCTACATAAAAGTCATTTTGTTCAAACCTTTCAAAGCTAGAAAATAACGTATGTGTAACATCTTCGATAATGATTGTTGAGCGTTTCTTAAAATAATTAAGTACATCCGTTACATTAGCGTTCGTTGGAAAACCGTAATAGCCCATATGAACAAAAACGCCAATCTGTTCATCTTGGACGAGACTATCGATATTAGGTGATAGATCATCATTCAGTTCATAGAAATAACAAGTGTATCCTTGTTCAATAAATGGCAAAATAACAGATTCACAAATGTAAGCAGGCAACAAGACTGATTTAGATGTTGGGACGATTTGCTGCAGTATAAGTGTGATTGCTCCTCTACCGGATGAAGTTAAGACGGGGTTCCCAAACGTCGTTAACCACTTAGGAAATCCATCGATAGGAGCCTCTCCTACTGAATCTATCCAGAATTCACTGCCAATTTCCTTAACCGTTACTTCACATGACTGAATTTTGTTTTTTTCGATGTTCATGAAAATCCACTTCCATACTGCCTTCCCCTCTCGTTTGCACGCCGCTCTTTTGCAGCACCCTTACAATCGTGAGGAAGAATATTTTCAAATCAAAAAGAAAGGATATCCGTTTCACATATTCAACATCAAATGAAAATTTGTCTTCCCAGCTAATCGTGTTTCGACCATTCACTTGAGCCCAGCCGCTTATTCCAGGCCGAACGTTATGCCGCTTGATTTCTTCTTCATTATAGTAGGGGAGATATTTCACGGATAATGGACGTGGGCCGATAAAGCTCATTTCCCCTTTTAGAATATTCACCAGCTGCGGGAGCTCATCAAAGCTTGCTTTTCGGATAATTCCACCGATCTTCAACATTCTTTGGCTGTCAGATAGACGAACACCATCTTTGTGCGTCTGCGTTCTCATACTTCGTAACTTATAAATGTTGAACTCTCTATTATTAAACCCAATTCTCGTTTGCCTAAAGATTGGTGAAGCAGAGGAGTCCTCTAACATAATGAAGAGAGAAAGAATAATCAGAAGCGGTGATGAAATAACCAAGAGAAAAAAAGCCATTATTTTATCAAGAAAACATTTCATTTGGATATAATTCACATCTTCCCACTCCAATAAAGGTTCTTACAACGGCTTAATTGTTTTGTGAAATTCCTTTGCTGGATTACCGTACACCTTCTGATTTGAGTCCAAGTCTTTGATCACATTAGAAGCCATTCCAACAAAATTAAAGTCACCGACTTTTAAGTAATTATTGAACGTGCTATTTAAGCCAAAGAAATTCCCATCCCCAAACACAGAGGAGCTGCCTACAACATTATGAGCAGCTAGAAAGTTATAGGACCCTAGCTTTGTGTCATGACCGATTAAAGTGTTTGAATGGATTGTGCAATGATTGCCAAGCACAGTATTAGGGTTCACCACTGAATTAGCCATAATCGCAGTCCCATAGCCAATCTTGGCAGACCTTGCAACAGTTGCTGAATGATGAATGAATGTATAAAACTTCTCATCTGGAATGTTAAAGCTATGTAACAAGTCAATTCGTTCTTTCATTAAATCAGGTCGATACAATTGATAGATAAACTTCACATCATCATACTTCTTATATTTTTCATATGCTTCATACGTTTTGCATAAGATCGGAAAGTCATTAATGCTATCTCCTAGCGTCTCATCATCGAATGCAAACCCTAAGAATTCAACGCCACCGCTCTTGATTTGTGTGTCATAAATTTGCTCTGCAATTACAACAGCCGAGCCTCTCCCACCAATCATGATTACTTTCTCCACGACTACCCCTCCAAACCAATTGTCCTAACCTCAATTCCATCCTTCGCGAGTATATTTTCATAGCTACTTAACACTTTATAAGCGTTCTTCACTAGTGGTGGTCCGACAAACCTGCCATCCACGATCGCTACTCCTGAGCCATTTCGCTCCGATTCTTCGAAAGCTTCAATCATTTTCCTTGCTTCAATTATTTCTTGTTCTGTCGGCGAATAATACTTATGAACTAACTCCAATTCCTTTGGGTGCAGCACAAGCATCCCTTCAAAGCCTAATTTCTTAGCAATCTGTATATTTCTTTCAAGGTCTTCAAGATCATGTACCTTAATGTGAACCGTGTCGATCGGTATTACATTCTGACTTCGAGCTGCCATCGCAATCATCGAGCGCGCTGTAAAGATCGTGGAAGCTGTTTCATCATTTACTCCTTGAATATCCGTTAAATAATCTTCATTTCCGAATGCAATCGCAATTACTCTATCCGATGCCGCGCTAATCTCCTCTGCGTGCAGTACTCCCGATGCTGTTTCAATCAATGGAATAATCTTAAAGGTTCCAATCGGAAAGCCTTTTTCATATTCGATTGTTTCAAGGAGCTTGTCGATGAAATAAATATCCTGCCCGATGTTAGACTTCGGATAGACAAACCCGTCAACCCCTTCAATCGTTAGCTGACTGATATCTTTCAACAGTTCACCGCTTTCCCGGTCATTAATTCTTGGGAATATACGGCGGTTCGAAAACTTATTATTCCGAACAAAATGAACAATATTGTCCCGTGCGATCTGTTTATTAACCCTCGGCTGTACTGAATCTTCTAAGTCAAGCAACAATACATCTGCATCTGTCTTTATAGCACTTTCGATTAACTTCAGCTTATGACCAGGAACAAACATGAGTGAACGCATTGGATAATTGACGGTCATGTAGGCTTACCCCCGCTTTTTCAATAAGACTTTTCTTCGGAATGATAATACTTTCTCTTTGTGTTGATTCATCGCGACTGTTTCCACGTAAACAATCCCTCGATCATTTTTACTATTTGATTCACGCTTATCTAAAATTGTCGTTTCGGCATAAATCGTATCGCCAATAAAAACTGGTGATAAATGGTCCACGTTCTCATACATAAGGTTTGCAATTGCTTTCCCGCTAATGTCTGGTACTGTCAGCCCTACTGTTAAGCTAAATACAAGCGTACCTACGACAAGAATCTTCCCATGCTGTTGTTGTGACGCGTAATCTGCATTTGTATGTACAGGATGGTGATTCATCGTTAGTAATGAAAACAAATTATTATCACTTTCAAAGATTGTCTTAGAGGTCTTATGCGTAATCACTTCGCCAACTTCAAACTCTTCAAAATATCTCCCCATTTGTTCCATAGAGCGTCTTCCCCCACCTTACAATTCGTTTGATTTCTTCAAGGTGCATCTTTTCATAAACCCGGTCATTATAAGAAAAGAGCGCTTCTTTCCCCCTGATATTTTCTTCATAATATTGAAGCACCTTCTTATATTCATTGACTTCTTCCTCGGTGTAGAAGGACACAGACTTTAATACTTCTAATTGAAAAGGATGAATAAGAAACTTCGCTCGATACCCCATTTCAAACCCATCAAAGATCTCCTCTGTCAGAAGCTTCTCATTCCTTAAATGCGTCGAAACTACATCAATTGGTTCCACTCCATACGCCCGCGCAAGAAGCATGATATTCATCCGAATATGTCGCAAAAGCTTATAATCATTTTTCATACCTGTATCATAAGCAAAATCATGAAGGCCTAAGCTAACACCGTGAATCGACTGACTAAACGCTGCAAGTATCTTCTCCAATTCAATATAGGACCGGGCGTTTTCTAAGAGTAAAAGTACCTTCGCATCTCGATTGATTGTTAGAATCTCTTCGATAATACCTTCAATCTCTTGAAAACCAGCAAACTTCGGAATGACATATTGACTTATCCCAATTCGGCTGCTACTTAAAATAACTTGCCTTATCCCACTTTCAAGCAACGGAATGCGCAGCCAATCGGTTTCCTTAATCTCTATCTCCGAAAGCAGCCTTAACGATTGTTCAATATTCGAAGCTAAAACAGAATCTTCCAAATCAAACACCCGATAGTCAACCTGAGGAATCTTAGCGGCCTTCTCTATAAATCTTTGTTTATTTGCAGGTATGAATAAATAGCTCTTAAACATGTATCCTCCAACACCGTTTCTACAAAATATGTGCTACAATTCACAAACAACACCTTTATTCTTCAAACTACATTATGAAATTTTATGCAATACTAGTATTATTTTCACTGTTTTCTGGAAATATTTCAACCTTTTTTATTGAAATTATTACACTTTATTACATTTAAGGAGGTAATAAATACTACATTGTTTGTAGGAAAGGATAGAGTGAATGTTTCCTGCAAAAAAAAGAATGGCTAGGGAGGAACCCAAGCCATTCTTCAAAACGTTTAATCTACAATTGTAAACTTCATCGTCACCGCTTCCACCAAATTCTTCTCTTGAGCGGATCGTAAAGATTTCTCAATTACTAAGTAATATGTTTCACCATTTTCATATCCACCTGTTGGTGCGTCAACCTTTAATGTTTGCGGATCTTCATAATACATCCAGTTGATTTGCTTGTTGCCAAACCGGTCTAGCACATACACTTCGCTATCGCTAAGGTAGCTGTGCATATCTGTATTGAACTTAACCGTCCATTCCTTTGATGCTTCCACATCTGTATATGTGGCAAAGTGTTTGTATCCTTCTATTGGGTAAGTCAACTCTTCAGGAGCTTCCTCGACTTGCACAGTAAATGTTGTTTCGTGATTTTGATAGGTCACTGTAATCGTTGCCGTTCCACCAGAAAGTGAGATTAACTCTCCATTTTTGACACTCACTACTTCTGGGTTACTTATGGTAAATGCAGCGTCGTTTGTTATATCTTTTTGCAGGCCATTGCTTAATGTTGCGGATACAAGTAACGGCACGTTCGTTCCAACTTCTAGAGGTTCTGTCGGAAGCATTAACATATCAAGACTTGTTACCGTGATTGCATCTGAATACTCGATATCAAGTAATGTGAGCACATAATCTGTTTCATCAGTTCGACTATAAGCATCAATGCCATAATATAAATTCTCCGCTTCAGATTGGGATCTTGCATCATCAATTGCTTCAAGTAATATTTCTTTAACCGCATTTTCAGTTACATCCCCAACGAAACGCACGGAAAATTCATCTTCCATTTGTTGAAAGTGTTTTAGAATAAATGCTGTCAACTCAGCTTTTGTACTTACCGTATATTCTGAGGTTTGAAGGTGAAGCTCTAAACTTTTCGCTAGTGTATCATAACCGTTTTCCTCTAACGCCGCTACATAATCTGCATCAGCCGTTGGGTATGGCTTTTCTCCACCGTTCAGGCCGCCTTCTACCCAGTGATGGTCCTCAGCAATCATTTCATCTGTTAGCATGTAATAGTTATAAAGAGTACGCCCTTTTTCATCTGGAACCGGGTCATCCCATGTGGCGTCGAGGTGGTACCACTCACCATCTAGTTGGACGAGGTTCCAAGCATGTCCGATATCGCCTGCTGTCCCACTGATTAATCGGACTGGAATTTGCAATTCTTTTAACATATCATATACAAGCATCGCATAGCCGTTACATAAAGTCTCTCCGCCAGTAAGAGCGAAATATGGCGCATTCACCCCTTGATTATACGACTCATCATAGGCGACATTTAAAACGATATAATCATGTACTGCTTTTACTTTCTCATGCGTATTCATGCCTGGTGTAATGATTTCGTCAAGTATTACTGGAATACGCTCTCTTACATACTCTATTTGTTGTGCAGATTGATAATAATTAGCTGTGAAATTAATGCTATAGCTTGCCGTCGTTCCTGAGCCGCTATAACTGTATCCCCTCACATCATAGCTTAAATACTCATTCTCCAATAAAGTTTGTTCAATTGCTGTATCGATTTTGATCTTTAAATCCGACATATCTCCTGTGTACATAACGGTAAAGGAATTTTGTCGTGTTTCAAATCCTTCCCTAATTCGTTCTTTTAACTCTTCTTCATTACTTGCATCATAGATTTCAAGAATCGTTGACTTCTGCTTAGCTTCAAGATTAATCTTTCCGCCAAGCTTATTCGACCATTGGCCTTCTATCTTGGGTAATTGTTCAGCAGATACATTTCCTGTGCCCCAGACAGTGATGGAACAAATGAGCCCTAAAATAAGTATAATTTTCTTCATATCCCCCAACCTTTTTCTACAAAATAATTTCTTTTTTTCTATATATCTTATATCGGATGATTGAAAGAGGGATAAAGGATATAGTTAAGATTAAGTGAGAATTGGAGACAGCCTTCTTATTACCATTTAAAAAGATCCTTCTCATTTTTAACGAAAAGGACCTTTGAGATATTCTTTTCTACCTAACTATTTCACTGCTTGTAAAATGGCCGAAGCTGCGTTGACTCTTACATTGGCATCTGTAGATTGCAATTCTTCCTTAAGCACTTGCCATGCTTTCTCTACAAGTTCAGACCGGTCAAAAGAAGCTTTAGAAGGAGTTCCATTTAATAAGGACTCTAATTCAGCCAGATGAAATGGATATTTAAATTTTGTTACTGTAGCGCGATTACGAATATGTTCTTGTACCTTTTCATTTAACTCATTACGAGCTACTGTTACGAGCCATTCCACAGGTCGTTGGTGACACATGCCTTCTGAATCCGTATCAAACTCTTCTACATACTTATATTCACCGAGCTTCCCAATATGAACGAAGTCGCCTTCTGTTATCATCACAATATCCCCTGGCTTCATCGTATTCACAAAGGCATTCACAATTCCTTTATAATACGCCATCTTTTGACCAACATATGATGGATAGGCATGTGCCAACCGTGTTTCAATCTCTTCACTATCAACATCCTCAAGCGACCCGATATGCGGCCAGCCAATTGCGACAAATCCTTCTTCTAAGAATAACTGTAACCGTTCATACCCATGAGGCTTACTTTTCATTTGAAACAAATTCATTCTCGCGCTCTCCTTTCTTCTTCAAATGTATCTCAAGGTCTAACTCTTCAATCTCATATTTACATTTTGTAACGATCCCTCGATGATTGAGTGTTTCTAAGAGCTTCTCATTATAAAGGGATGTTCTTTCATTTATGACAAGCCACTTTACTGAACGTTGATGACAAAACCCATCATTCTCATTATCAAGTTGTTGAACATACTTGTAATCACCAACAATTCCAATACTAAGTAACGTTCCCTTACGAATAACAACTATGTTACCTTCCTGCATCGTATTAGAAAATGCCCAAACCGCTCCTAGGGCATTTCCAAGTTTCGCCCCACTTAGGTCATACACTTCACGCAATCGGTCCCGCAATTCTTCTTTCCTGATATCCTTTAAGCTTCCAATACCTGGCCAACCAATTCCAATACAGTCATCCGCTATAAATTGCTCATAACGCTGCACCCCATGGGGCTTTGTTTTCACTTGAAATAAATACACCCTAAACACTCCCTTAAAACCGTAATGGTTTATGTATTTATCTTACAATGAAATACATTTAAAAACAACCCTAAATACTCCTTTGGGTCCCAAAAGAATTAAACCTATGAATTAATGCTAATGAATCTTTTCTTCCTACGAACATTCACTATAAAAATACTATCATTTTTCCATTATAATCTATTTTGCTAATGTTCTTTTAGGTTATTTTTGCTATATTAGTTACAGATACTAGTATTTGGAGGGGGATAAATGAAGCGGTTATTCTTAATGTGTTTGGGTATACTGTTCTTTCTTTTGACAAGCACAAGCACTTATGCAGAAAGCATTAATCTTGTGCCTTATACAATTTTGGACAAGCATGAAAGCAATGTTTCGGCAATTGCTTACAGCCCAGATGGAGATCTAGTTGTGTCGGGAACGGAAGATGGAGAGATGATCATCTGGTATGCAAAATCTGGAGCAGTTATTGAGCAAATTCCAGCCCATTCAGACGAGGTAACAGATATTTTATTTACATATAACGGAAAGACAATTATCACAGCAAGCAGTGATCAAACAATTAAGATGTGGGATACGACAAGCGGAAGCGAACTTATAACGTTAGAGGGACACACTGGAACAATTGCAGCACTGACAATTGTCGATAATGGCGATACGCTCGTCTCAGGAGATTCGAACGGGGGATTATTCTTTTGGGATATCGGCACAGGTATTGAATTATCATCTGTTACAATGCCTGGAGGCGTTACAGATATCGCTTACTTAGAAGACGACGAAATACTTGCGATTGCGCTGGACAATAATAACCTGCAATTACGAAATGCAGAGAACGGTTCATATATTCGTAATATCCAAAACATCGTCGCGCAATCGAATAGCCGTGGTCTTAATCAAATTGTCTTCACAGCCGATGACAAACAATTATTCGGAAGCTCAGACTCGCTTATCAGCCAACCAATTGTCTTAGATGTTACGAATGATTATGAGAACATGACCTTAGAACCAGAACAATTCTTCAATGGTTATACAGATCGTGATGGGTGGAAGAACCTTATCATTAGTGCCAATAGAAAGTATATTGCATCCTTAGGCTCTTCAGCTTTCTCACACAGTGAAAATGTTTTCTATATCTATGATAGTTATACAGGAGAGCTTGTAACAAGCCTGTCGGTTAATGACCTTGAGAACAGTATTGAAGCAATTGCCTTTCACCCTGAATTAGATGGGTTTGCAGCTACGGACGGATCAGTTATTCGCTTATATGACACGAATAAACTGAAGGAAAGAAAGTCTCTTCGAAAGCTCGAATATTCACCTATTCATACTGTAATGGATATTGATTCGATCCAAACTATAACAGCTACCGCTACTTATGATGACGGCTCAACTGAAATGATTCCAGCCGATGAGATCGTATGGAGCACGACGAACTTCTCAGTGGCAATCGGAAATGAAGATACAATTATTGCGCGCGGAGAAGGAAAAGCAACACTAACCGCAAAGTACAAGATATTCAAAGAAACATTTACACTTGAAATAAAAGATTTCAAATTCACACCTCCAACCACTTACACAACATTCGAAACAGAGGTGGACATGCCTGTCAAAGCAAATAAGGAATGGAAGATCGAGTTCAATACAGAACTTGATGGAAATACAGTTAATGAAGAAACGGTCGGCGTTATAGCTAAAGACGGAACAATTATTGAAGTTGACGTCGTGCTTAATGAAGATAACAAAACAATTTCCGTGACACCAGCGTCTAACTATGCAAGTGGGGAATATTACTTGTACGTAAAGAAAGAAATCATGTCTCGGAATGAAGTTCAGATGAAGGAAAGCTTGCGGATGTGGTTTGAGGTAGAATAGAGGAAGCAAGTAGGAGGGGGGATTCCCCTCCCGACCTCTTACCTCACCGTATGTATGATTCCGTTATACTGCATGATCGGAGACTGCCCTCCATTTACTCTAATATATAACTTCAATCCCATCATTCATTACCATATGTTGAAAATCTGAATTGCTTATTTTCTCTTTTTGTTGATTTAAGTTCAGCAATTTGTTTACTTTTTTGAAATAACGAGTCTTTCTGTCTGCTTTTCTGTAGATCGAAATCAACTGAGCAAAGTCTTGTTGGTGGGAGTTGCTGCTGTAGGTGCTGTATAAAAGTCTGTCATTACTTGAAAAGTAAATATCGTTTGAAAACGGACTAGCTTTGGTAGTTGAAAAGTAGCTTCTTTCTACAAAGTCATATAAGTCATGATCCATGCCCACAAACGTAACTTGTGTTTGGCCCGGTAATTGTTCAATGATAGTTGAAACCCACAACAAGGATAGTTCTCCTCTATTTACATTCCCGTTCTCTAAAAGGAAGTCGTCATAAGCATTGAAAATCATTTGATCTGCTTTCGAAAAAAATTGTTTTGTTTCTTTTACTCGCTCTTTCAAGAGTTGGATACTTGTAAAAGCACGCTCGCTAGCTATGATAAATTTACTTCTTGCAGCACTTAGCTCGTAATCGACTTTAAGCAAGTCAATCAAATTTTCTTCCTTCACGTAGAGAACTTGATTGAATTGAGACAAGTAACTTAAATATCGACGTTCCTCATCTTCAAGCAATCTCATTTCTTTGGCAATTGTATCTGTAATCAGGATAGGTGTATTCTGAGCATAAGATAAAAAAAGAAGGGCATTATGATTTTTAAATGCTAATTCATGCGAGGATATCCCAGAAGTGTCATATAGATAAACTTCCTTTATCTCATCTAATACGTCCACAATTTCTTCAATATCTGTGATAAAGGATGTTTCTGTGTTAATGAATTGATTCAGAATACTTGTCGTCAATTTCTATTCTCCTTCCCATGAGTGAGAAAGAAACTGCGAATATCCTCTAACACATTCTCATTTGAATGCTGAGCTACAGCGGGTAAAGGATTATTCTTCATCAGTATTTCTAAACTTTTAAAGTTTGTATTGTTACTTGCCTCAAAGATATATGTGTCTTTGCCAAGGTTTTGAAATTCCTCGATAAAGTTAATCTTCTTATGAAATAGAACTTCTAAATCTTCAATTTCAATAAGGTTAAGCTCATATAGTCTAATTAATACTGCTTTATAAGGTGCCTTGAATGCATTCATACAAAGTAAAACCTTATGAAAGAGCGTTTCTTCCTTATTTTCTGGGCCTGTAAAAAAAGCTCGCAGTTCATGCTCGTCTAGTAATAACAAAGAGGAGAAGTAATCCGCTTTTCTTTCACTGCTTCTATTATCAATATCAACCTCAATCAGATGCAGTTTACCTAATACTTCATTAATTGTAATCAAATGATATAACTCATGAAACAAAACAAAGTTTTGATAGATTCTTGGCTGAGCAGAATTAATATAACAAATGCTTTTCTTCGTATTGGTTGTCCGAATAAAGCCACCAAATGTGAAATCTTGAATAGGGGCTTCTATTAGATAGTGGTGTTGTTCAATATACTTTTTAACGCCATCTATTCTGTTCCAACCTTTTGGGTGGTAGTTTTGAATATACCGGTTCGCTGCCATATGGACTTCTGAGCGAATCTCTTTATTCTCTTGTAATAACTGAGGTAAATCTTCAAAGATAATTTCAGGCATTCGAGCTTTCCTCCAAGTTGTATGTTTCTATTAATTCACACACTCTTAAAAGCTGATGTAGACCTTCTTCTCCATCTTTCGATAAAGGCCCCGCAGAGAAAGCAATCGCTCTTAGATCTTCCTCTTTATTTGATTCATATTGAAAATGTGGATTTATAAAGTAGGTACTTTCAAGCCCTAAGACTTCCGCTAATCTAACTGCAAAATCAAGAACATTTGACCTTTTCTTATTCATGTAATCAGAGAAGTTAGATTCAGACATCCCCAGCTTCTTGGCCAGCCTTTTTCTTTTCAAGCCTTCTCCTTCGATAAATGTATGGATGTTTTCCAACGTTTGGGTCACGCGATGATCGAATGAATGTTCTTGTTTACCTTTCATGTTCATCATCTCCTTACAACTAGTATATCATGTACATCTTCCTTTCATCCATAATTACCGAATTAATATGCGAATATAACTATCCTATAACTAAAAAACCATTTAAAATTCCAAAATAATTCGTTATAAGTGAATTTGCACAGCAGGCTATCCACAATTATCCCTCTCAATTAGCTGCTGAGTCTCTCTAAAAAAGTGATCGCCTGTCGCAATCACTCTTCTTCATTCAAGTTATAATTTATCTACACATTCACGTAAGTCTTCCACTTTCAATTGTTGATACCGGGCGGTCGAGCGTAAATCTCGGTGCCCAAGTATCGATGCGATATATTTCTGATCCACACCTCGTAGTGTTAAATGTGTTGCTGTACAGTGACGCAAGGTGTGAGGGGTTACTCTTTTTTCTATTCCTGCTAACTGGACAATTTTCTTTAAGTTCTTCCTAGCATCTGAAGCACTGACTGGTTGATGGATACTTCTTGGTGAGCGAAAAACAAAAGTGGATTGGTCATGTTCATTTTTTGCGAGAAAGAATTCAAGGAGTTCACACAACTTCTCGTTTAGAGGAAGATATAAGTCATGGCCGTTTTTCGTTTTTGATAGATAGAGCTTTTTATTCTTTAAGTCAATGTCTTCTTTCGGGAGAACTCGAATTGGGGTAATCCGACTGCCTGTGTAGTAAATTAAACTAAAGAATACGTGGTAAAATTCAGAATATTCCTTAGCAGCCTGTAATAATCGTTGCACTTCTTCAAAGTCCAAAACATTTGGCAGCTGAGAATGTACTTTCGGATGCTTGATTCTTGCTGCAACATCAATTTTGAAATCCATCTCATAGACGAGAAATTTATAGAATGATTTAAGAGTTGATAAGTTTCTGGCAATTGAGCTTGATTTCAATCCTTGCTCATCCAAGTACGTAAGGTAATCCAAAATATCTTCCTTCTGAAGCTCTTCTGTAAATACCCTGCCCTCATAGGAAGTAAAAATAAATTCGTTAAACTTCTTTAAGTCCTTTGCATAACCACTTATCGTTTCGTCTGAGTATTTTTGCCGTTTCAAGTGACGAAGAAATTTTTGTGAGTAAATGTGTAGATCAAACTGATTATGATGAAACATGGTCATTCCTCCAAACTACTTGCACTAAGTTATGATGAGACCTCTTCCGCTTCCTCGAGGAAATGATGCTGGCGCAGGAACCATTCAATTTTCGGGTCGCGAAATGTAGGCGATTGTTCGAGCCACCCATGGTTAATGACATGCTGATACATATCCACCGTGTTCAACAATGGACAGAACCATACAGCATGGATAACTTTGGCTTTCACTTCCATCGTGGGCAGCTTGGCCTCGTCTAATAAATAGAGACTGCACTCCCCTAGCCAATGTTCAAAATCAGCTAAACTTAGTTTGTCATTATAATGAAGAAACACGTCAAAACTTTGTGCATTAAAAGTCATTCGAAAGTAGACATCGCGCTTATCTTTATAGATATAACCTTCTGTTTCTGGTTCTGGTTTGAAGTCGAGCTGTTCTTTTTTGCTTTGGACAAGATTCAGCCAATAGTTTTTGATATCTAGGACCATTCTTTTTACTTCTTTAAGCTCGTATGGTTTTAAGAAGCTTTTCTGCACTTCGATAATACGCTTCTTAAATTCAGGTAATAAACGCAATCGTATAGCAGGGTGAACAGATTTGATTAGTTCCATAAAATCTGCAATATCAGTTTCTTCTATTATATAGGGCCCTGCTACAACATCTTCTATTTCTTGTTCTTCAGTTTTCTTACTGCGTAATTGATACAATTCTTCAACCTTCACTTCAAACACATCCGCCAGCTTCTCAAGTGTTGCTCTGGAACCTCCCCTTCTCCCTTGTTCCATTAATGTAATCATTTGATTGCTGACGCCGATTCTTTCTGCAAGCTGCACTTGTGTTAAGGAATTTTTCTTGCGATTGGACTTAATGAAATTTCCAAGTGCTGCAAACATTTTATCATTTGGCTTGTTCATCAATAACACCTCCAACCATTTGTTACCAATATGTACAGATTGAAGGATTTTTAAACTGTTGTTTGTAGGTCTTTTGGTCTATTATCTGTTAATTCTACACTTTTCTGTATCGTTAACGGCGATTAATGATACAAAGGAAATAAATGTAAGTTTTTCTGACGCAACTTCAATCACAGAAGATTCATTAGCACAAACTACATTAACTCTAACCCCTGCTGAAGGTGATGCTTTAACTGCATCTTACAAAGTCGGAAGTCTGGCTGAGAATTCAGCAGTTTTTGTCATTGATGCAGAAACTGTTGGGGAAGGTACATATACTGTAACTTCTGATTCTCTTATGATTCCTGAAGGTACAACAACAACGTATACAATGACAGCAACTGCTCTTGAAGCTGTTAACAATGCAGATGCTGAAACAATTCAAGCGGTATTAGAAGCTAATGCAGAAACTCTAAGCTTAAGCTTAGAAACTTACAATACCTTAGAAGATACGTATAAGTCAAAAGTTGGCACAGTTGTGTTAAATGCTAAGAGCATTCAACCAGGTGGCGAATACAGTGATGTAGCTGCAGTAAAGATTGCTTTTGATAATGCAGTGTCAAACCAAGCTGCTCTTCAAGCGAAAGCAAATGCAACAGTAGCCGTGAATAACGTTGAAATTGATGCTGAAGCTGAGGATATGGAAGCAGCAACTGCAGCTGCAATTGAAGAAATGCAGCAAGTGCTAGCTGAGAATGCAACAGTATTGGGTATTGACTTTACTGATTACGAAACACTTGTTCAATTCTCCAAAGATGCAGTAGCAAAAACACTTGTTGATGCTGCGGATTATACAAATGCAGCAGCAGTAAAGGCTGCTTTTGAAGCAGCTGTTAATACAGAATTGACAGCACTTAACGATGCGGTAGATGCAGTGAATGCTGCAAATGATGCAGCTGCTATGAAAACTGCTTTATCAGATAACACGGATGTATTAGCACTTGCAACTGGCGCTGATTCTGATTATGCAATGCTAAGTGAATCATCCCAAACAGCTGTAGCGAATGCTGTTCTTGAAAACCGTCCAGAAGATGACGAAGCAACTGAAAATGTTGATGAAGCTGGTTATAAAGGTCAAGCAGCGATTCAAGCAGCGTTTGATATTGCAGTAGCAGACCAAAAAGTAGAAGCTACAGCAGCAGCCGTTACAGCTGTAAATAATGCTTCTACAGCATCAGAAACAAAAGTAGCTCTTGAAGCAGGAGCAGAACTAATGGGGCTTAACCTAGAAGCTTACAGCGCGTTAGGTGATGATTCTCAATATCAGACAGCTGTAGCAGAAGCTGTTCTTGATGGAAAGGCAGTTCAAGCGAATGGTGAATATGCTACAGCAGAAGCTGTGAAAGCGGTATTTGAGGTAGCAGTTGAGAATGAATCTAGTGCAGCAATTAGCGATGTTGTAGCTACAGTAAATAATGTTGAACTTGCTGGAGAAGAAGCTACAGCTGAAGAAATCGCAACAATGAAAGCTGTATTGGAAGCAAATGCAGATGTACTTGGTCTTGAGATTACTGGTGAAGATTCAGCTTATGTCGCGTTAGGTGATGATTCTGCATATCAAACAGCTGTAGCAGAAGCAGTGTTAGAAAACCGCCCAGCTGAAGGGTATTCTACGACAACAAGTGTGAAAGCAGAATTTGATACAGCAGTCGACACACAAGCAGCAACGAAGCAAAGTGATGACTTAGCAGATGCAATCGCAGCAGTTAATAATGCAGCAGATGCAGCAGCATTAGAAACAGTGTTAGAAACAGAAGCTACTTATTCAGCTCTTGGCCTAGCTATAGGTGGAGAAGAAGCTACAGCATATGACCAATTGACAGATGCGGGACAAGATTATGTAGCTCAAGCAATCCTAGATGCGAAGTTATTACAGGACAATCAAGTGTACGCAAATGCTGAAGCAATTCAAGAGGAATTTAATACAGCGGTAACTTATCGTTCTCAGGTGGAAGCTGGTAAAGCTGTAACGGATGCAATCGCAGCAGTTAATGGCGCAGCAGATGCGGCAGCATTAGAATCAGTATTGGAAACAGAAGCAAACTATTCAGCTCTTGGTCTTTCTGTAGAAGAAGGCTCAGCATATGCTGAACTTCGCGACAATTTCCAAACAGAAGTTGCTGCAGCAATGCTTGAAGCAAAACCTGAAACGAACTTTGCAACAAAAGCAGCAGTTCAAACAGCCTTTACTACAGCAGTAACTGAGCAAACAGAAGCTCAAGAGGCTGAAAATGCAGCAATCACTGCAGTTAATGAAGTTAGCGTTACTGGAGAAACTGCAACGGATGCAGAAAAAGAGGCTATGGTAAGCGTATTAGAGGCAAATGCAGCAATCCTTTCTCTTGGTGATGAAGAAGCAGATATGCCATTAGCAGATTTCAATGCATTAAGTGAAGCAGCGAAGCTTTCAGTAGCAGAAGCAGTATTCACAGCTAGACCAGCTGAAGGGTTTGCACTAGATGTCGGTAAAACAGCGATTGAAACAGCATTTGAAGCAGAGGTTGCTACTCAGGTTGCTGCTCAAGCAACAGCGGTAAATGCAATTAATGCTGCAAGCACGACTGAAGCAATGATTACTGCTCTTACAGATAATGCAGATTCACTTGCATTAGACCTAACAGACTTTGAAGCTTTTGAAGAGCCAGTAAAAGCTGAAATTGCCCAAGTAGTAATTGACGGTAAGCTGGCTCAACCATCTCTTAGCTATTCTGGTGCAGCGCAAATCAAAGCAGTATTTACGAATGCTGTAGATGCTGTTCTTGCAGAAGAAGCGACAGAGGATCAAATCCTTGAAGCTGTTAATACAGCAACTGCAGAAACAATGCAAGAGGCTCTTCTTCAATACGCAACTAACCTTGATCTTGCAGTTGGTGAAGGTTCTGATTATGATAACTTAGGCGATGCTTACAAATCAGCAGTGGCAGTTGAAGTATTTGAGAATATTCCAGAAGATAATGCTGAGACTCCTGATACAAATGAATTTGGTTATGATACATTAGCAGCTATTACTGCAGCATTTAATACAGCAGTTAATAATCAAGAAGTTGCAACTGCAGTTGATAAAGTGAACGCTGCGTTAACTGTGTCGTCTACGCAAACAGCTCTTGGTAATAATGCTGAGTTGTTAGGTCTAGAAGGTTATGCAGACTTAACTGCTGAACAAAAGCTAGAAGTAGCAACAAAGGTTAAGAATGCCAAAGCGATTCAACCAAATGGTGAATTTGCAACTGCAGAAGCAATTCAAACAGTATTCAATAATGTTATCTACCCTACAAGTGCTGCTATTTCTGGCACATTAGCAGAAGCGACGTTAGATGGTGGTACTGTAACCGTTACTTTAACGAATGAAACATTTGAAGATACTTCATTAGACTTAGCAAACTTTGCGTTAAACAATGCTCCAACTGGTCTAACAGTTGAAGGTGTAACTTATGTAAACGATACTGAAGCTACAGTAGACCTTGCATTTGATGGTACTGACTTTGATACAGATGTGACGAACTTCAGTGTAACCGTTAATGCAAATGAATTAGCTGGTTCAGCAAACGTAACAAGTGATGACTTAACAATTAGTGCCGTGGATGAGGGCTTTAATAGCTTTAACTTAGCTGCAGCTGACGCTGGTGAAAAAGCAGATGGTACAGCTGGAAATGCTCTAACAACACCTGCAAATTCGCTAACATATGATACAGAAAACGATAAGTATGTATTAGATGTTTCTGGAGATGCAGCTGATAATGCTTTTGAGCTTTCTCTATCTGGTACAACTACAACTGATGTAGAAGATGCGACAGGAGCTAGTGCATACGAAGTATTCTTTAAGCAGGTCCCAGCAAGCTTTGATTACTATGCGGCATCTCCACAATATATGAAGGATACTTTACCATCTGCGGATACGCAAACAGCAATTGCTCGTATTACGGATGTAGGAGATACTCCAACATTGTTAGATGGTTATCGTTATAGCTCTGATAACAGTATTACTACTGGTATGTTGATTCCAAATGACTTCACACCAGGAATTTATGTCCTAGAAGTAGTACTTACTGACACTCGTGGTAACACAGTTACAAAAGAAATCACTCTTGAAGTTCAATAAGGGGACAGTCCCCCACCACAGTGAAGGACTAAAGTGTTAAAATAATATTTTTGATGAGGAATAGCTATACTGTTCCTCATCTTTTTTTGGACTTATACTTCCATATTTTACACCTTTAAAGATATTATGGATAAAATCTAGGTTTTTGACCTATGTAATGAGAATCATGATATTTCCATTTTAACTTCAAGACTATGCGTTTTAGCACACATCAAATGATCGTGTTTTGCCAATGAGCGTTAATAACCGATTAACAGTACAGTTTTTATAGATAAATAGTATTGGTATTGTTATTTGCATGTGATTAACGATACAAAAGACCTAAGGGGGAGATTGAGATGTTGTTTACGGATTGTGTGGAGCGATATTTGCTTCATTTACAGAGTAAGAATAAGAGTCCGCAGACGATTAATGGCTATAAGAAGGACTATCGCTATTTCAATACGTTCTTGGAGGAACGTTATAACGGTGTTGTCTATATCGATGAAATTACACATGAGGACCTTGAGAATTATCAGGTGTATTTGAGCTTTGAGAAGAAATTGAAGCCGCGTAGTGTGAATCGTTACTTGTCTAGTGTGCGTTCTTTGTTTGAATATGCGATGAAGAAGGATTGGATTGAGAAAAATGTAACAAAGAACTTAGATAACGTTAGCGTTCCTGTGAAAGAGCGTTCCTATCTAAATCATGACGAGTTAGAAAGGCTGTTTGAAGCGATTGACCATGATGTGATTAAAACGACGATTATTACGATGGCTTATACAGGGCTGCGCATTTCCGAGGCTGTGAACCTTACATTGGATGCTGTTAAATTGGATGAGCAGTATATCCGCTGCTTAGGAAAAGGAAATAAAGAACGTCATATTCCGATTTCAGGTAAGCTACTTCCAATACTAAGAGATTACTTGGAATACGTACGCGAAGCTTCATCAGAGTATTTCTTTGCGACGAGTAAGACGGGAAGCTTGTCTGCTGTATACGTAAATCGTGTTCTTCATCAGGCAGCTGACAAGATTGGGTTACAGAAAAGAGTATCTGCGCATATCTTAAGGCACAGCTTCGCGACGAACCTTGTGCATAAAAACGTGAATATTGTCGACTTGCAGCGACTTTTAGGGCACTCCTCTCTGCGGACAACTAGTATCTATGTACATACAAACCAAGAGCGCCTTAAGAGCGCTGTAGACTTGCTGTAGAGGGGTCTTTTTGATGGCAACTACAAAAGAATTAGAAAAACGAATAAATACGATACTGTTTGATTTGTCAAAAGGAATGGATAAGGATGAGGTTGCGCAAAAGTATGGGTATGCGACGTTTGAAACGTTAAGTACCGTTCTTAATCGACATGGCTATCGTTGGGATAAAGGAAAGAAGAACTTTGTAAAGCAGCCAAGTATTATTAACGAGGATATGAGAATGCAGATGAAGCCAAGAGGCAAGGTTGGAGAGGTTATTCAGCGGTTCGAGAAAGAAAAGGATGCTAGGAAGATTGCGAAAGAATTAAGCTTTAAGACACATCGTGATATGGCGAATTATATGGCTGAGAAAGGCTATACATGGGACAGTACAAAACAAAATTATGTGCTAGAAACAGGTTATGAACCAGAGCCCCAAACAACGGTTGAATATGAACCAGTTACTGTTGACGTCAATGACGTTCCTTCAAGCGAAGGTCTTAACCCTGAATATCTAGAGATCCTGCAGTTTCTGCAATTAAAGAGGGATAAGCTGTATGAGATTTTGTTGGAAGGAGAGATTGCGAGAACATTTCCGAATTATATTATCCCAGGGAAGACATTCACGAAATCGATTCAGATTACTGAAGGGTTAGACCAGCTGTTGAAAGCCTATAGTGAGGAGAAGAACGTGCCACAGAAGAACATTGTGCAAGTCGCATTGGTGGAGTTCTTTAATAAATATGGGTATGAGCATGAGATAGAGGCTTTATTTGGAAAATAGTGAGAAGCTAGATGCCTATTAGAAAGGGTAAATACCCTTTCTAATACCTTCGTATAGCGAAGGGTTGTTAAATGGGTGTAAGCGGAATTTGAGGCGTTTGGTATGGGTGTTAAGTATAAAGGTAGGTCTCTAGATGTGTAATAAATAAGAGAATGGCTCTTTACGGAGTCCATCCTCTTATTTTTTATTCAATATTGCTACCTGCCTTTATCACTTTATCTTAGTGGGAATGATTTGATTATTTCAGTTCTTCAATCTCCTCGACCGTTAACTTAGTGAATTTCGCAATTGTCTTCACATCAAGACCTTCTTTTAACATACTTAATGCTATCGCTCTTCTTTCTTCTGTCTTGCCCTCAACAATACCTTCAACTTTCCCTTCAGCTCTTCCTTTAAGCATTCCTTTCTTAATTCCTTTCTTAATTCCTTTCTCAATTGCTTCTTTCTCCCTCAGCTCAGCTTCTACTCTTGCGGCTTCTTCGTCCAGCACTTGCTTCAGGCGTGCTTCATAAGCCAATACTTCTTCATGTGAAGCACTCAGCAACTCCCAGCCTTGAAATGCTTGTTTTAGCGTCTTATCTTTCATGGCGATCTCCTCCAATTCTTTGTAGATGTCTTCGTAGACTTCTCCAATCCGGTGATCGACTACTCCTAATAACAACAGCCACCTGGCAAGCACGTCATTCCACGGGTCTAATTTATTTTCTTTCCAGTCACGAATCAGCTTCGGTATTTCTAAAAAGTGAAATTCCATGACATCGGTTAATTTAAATCGTTCTTCATCTTCATAAAGATGATAAATGGTATGAAACTTCTCCGTTTGATTAAACAAATTGAAATTCAAGATGTTAATCGCAATCACGGGTTGAAGTGTTTTATATGACATGTTCTTTTTGATGGGGGCACGATAAATACCTGACCAGTAATAGATAGAACGCTTAATCATATCATATTTATTACTAAACTGAATTTCAATGTTAATTTGTTGCTCATCATTCGTAATAGCAAGAATATCTAAGCGGGACTGCTTATCCTCCTGATATTCTCCGCCGGCTTCTGTATTGTAAAACGTAATGTCCTTAATACTTTCTCGACCGTTTCGGTTCAAGACAGCATTTAAGAATACAACGGTTATTTGTTTATTCTTTTTTGTTCCAAACAATTGTTTGAACGCATAATCCACCTTAAGATCCATCAACCGGCTCAACGGCACGCGTTTCAGCAGTCTTGTTTTCACTTGTATACCAACATCCTTACATCTTATTATACCACTTTTTATGCTTTCTTCTTCTGTCTGTCATGTTTATTCATTCTACGATAGGTCATCGCTTCCCATAATGCTTCATCTGTTATGTGTTCTTCATCTTGCAGGTCTGCTATTGTTCGAGCCAAGCGGATAATTTTCACTTGAACACGGTTGCTCCAATGCTGCTTCGTTGAAAGCTGTTGCAGCATGTGCTTCTGATTGGTTGTGAGCGGGGTTGTATGCTCAATTCGTTCATATGACACCTCTGCATTGCACTGTTCTTGCTGATATCGTTCATATTGCCTGTGGCGGGCCTTGGTCACTCGCTCGCGAACTGTTTCAGAGTCTTCATTGACTTCTGTACCGGCTTCCATGTTCACTGGACGCAGGCTTAATAAGAGATCCATTCGGTCGTGAATAGGACCCGAGACGCGGTTCTGATATGCTTTCACTTGCTTTGGGGAACAGGTACAGTAGTGTGTCTGGGAGCCGAGATGACCGCATGGGCAGGGGTTCATTGCACCGATGAGAATGAACTTAGCAGGGTATGTTACTGTCGAGTGGGCGCGGCTGATAGTAACTTTGCTTGTTTCAAGCGGTTGCCTCAGCATATCGAGTGTCTTCTTTGTAAACTCTGCCATTTCATCGAGAAAAAGGACGCCATGGTGAGCTAATGAGACTTCTCCTGGCTTCGGGTAGGAGCCGCCGCCAATTATCGCAACGGAAGAAGCAGAATGGTGAGGGTTACGGAATGGAGGATAGACGGTGGAATGAAGTGGTGCACCTGCTAATTGATAGAGACTGATTGTTTCCAGCTTCGCTTCGTTTGTAAGCGGAGGCAAGATTGTTTGAAAGGTTTGAGCAAGCAGGCTTTTTCCGCAGCCCGGTGGACCTGACATAAGCAAATGATGCCCGCCTGCCGCCGCTATTTCCATCGCTCGTTTGGCTTGCTCATGGCCGATAATGTGTTTGAAATCCTGATCATAAGCTGGTTGAATAGTAGTTCTTGTTTTACTTGGGGGAAGTGGTTGAAGCTGGAGGCTTTGCTGTCCTGTTAGGGAGTGGATAACGTCTTGTAGGTGTTGGACAAAGTGGAGCTTCACGCCGTCAATATATTCGAGCGGCAGGTTCTCATCAAAAGGAAGATATAAGTGCTCAATACCATTCTTCTTTGCAGCCATAATGGCAGGCAGCATCCCTTCGACAGGGCGAATTGTGCCATCTAGCGATAATGCACCTAGAAAAGCGGTTTTAGCTGGCAGGTCTTCAGCAAAATGATTGACTGATTTTAAAATTCCGATGGCCATGGCTAAGTCAAACATCGGTCCATTCTTCTTTTGTTCTGCGGGTGATAGGTTTATGATGATTTTTTTGTCAGGAAGCTCGACTCCAAATGAATGCAAGGCAGCTAACACGCGTTCTTTCGACTCCTTTACAGATGTATCCGGCAAGCCGACAATGCTCATTGCTTCCATGCCGGGAATCATTTGGACTTCCACATGCACAGTGTAGCCCTCAAGACCTTTCAATCCAATGCTCTTCACTGTTACGGCCATCAGCATCACTCCTCGTTTTCTCTTCGACAAAGCGGCGGTAATGTTCTTTCTCTGGTTCGGAAAAATAGGATAAAATTTTTGAAGTGGAGATGTGGTGGTTATCTTGATTGGAGATATATGAACGATAACTGCTCCAGCGGTAATTCTCTGGCTTACTCACCATGTTTGCTTCCAGAGGGTTTCGATGAATATAGCGGCTTACTTCGAGGAGGTAGTCAGATGTAGCAATAATTTCTGCCGCATAACGGCCTTGGAACACGTGTCCGACAAGGTGGTGACGGCGGTTGAATTCAATTGCGTAAAGCGAATGCCATTTCTTCATAATCGGTCCTGGTGGTGTCTTCGTCGTTTCAAGCAGAAGGTGAATGTGGTTTGTCATAAGGCAGTAAGCGTGGAGAATAAAGGGGAATTCAAAGCGGGCTTCTTCTAACAGTTCTAAATATCGCAAACGGTCTTCATCGTCATAAAACAAACTTGCACGTCTGTTTCCACGGGCAGTAATGTGATAAATCGCACCCGGAAACCAAACCCTAGGCTGTCGCGCCAAACGCATCATCCTTTCTTTCTAGCTTATCTTTCATTTATTCAATATCAAGGTGGAAATTCCTGCATAAAAATTGGAAAAGCAGAGAGTATTATCGAGGTTAACACGACCACCCATCCGCTTTATGTAGTTGCTAAATATGATTCTAGCAAGAACGAACTCAAAATCTATAATATTGTAAAAGGAGAGTCAATCATCTCGCGTGAATGATTGACTCTCCTTTTTATTTACAATAATTTAGCGCATTAACGCAGCGGGGGAATGTCCCCTTTCACTTATGGCATCTCACAATTCCAGATCTTCCATTCACCATCAATTCGTGTGAAGACCGCAATATTATTGTCGCCTTCTTTTGCTGCAAAATCACCGCTTTTGAAGAGGACAATCTTTTCTACCTGTTGGTCACCGAAAATTCCAACCTTATAAGTAATAGGCTCTTTGTACGTTATGATGATCCCTGACTCACTTTTTAGCGCTTTTTCCATTTTGCTATCATCATAGTAAAGGCGAAAGCGGTCGACCGCATTTTCTAATAAGCTACTAACATTTTGTTCATATTGTAATTGCATATCGCTTTCTTCTACAAAAGCTAACTTTCCGTCTTCAAATACTTCTACTGTAAATGCCACTTGCTCTACTCCTTTTGCTTCTTCTGTTTCGTTGCATCCAGTAAGCACTCCAACTGTCATGAAGAGAGCGAAAATCAAAGCTTTCATATTTTTACCCCTATCTTATTATTGTGCTTGAACACGCACATCATCAATTAAGACAGCAGTGTCATAGACTGTATCTGTAGCATCTGCAGCTGTGAATGTAAGAGTAACAACTTGGCCTTTGAAGCTTTCAGGAATATCAAAGCTATGTGACTGCCAATCAGTCATCCATACATCCCCTACATCAAATATTAGGTCAGGTGATACTGGAACAAGGTCTCCGCCAGGTTCTTCATACGAGCCTTCAGTAGGTTCATACCCTTCTTCCCATTCATTGTAATAAGAGTTTGAAGCTCCAAATTGTTCTGCTAACGAGTTGATTGTTAGATTAAGAACTAGAACTTCTTCTCCATCCTTAGAAGAAAGCGTAACATTGAATGGATCATCATAGTTGCTTCCTATATACTCTAAGAATTCCTCTGACATGTAATTCCAATCAAATGTCAACTTATCCGCAGTCTCACTAAGATAAAACGTCTGTTCAATCTGTCCAAGTGCTTCCGTATAACCTAAGCCAGTTGAAATGATTGCCATTCTATCTCCGTCCACGGGAGTTGAGACCACAGGGCTTCCGAGACTGTAAATGGCACGACCATCTCCAATTGCTTTCCAGCCTTGAAGAGAACTTTCGAAGCTTCCATTAATAAGGTTAGAAGCTACCCCAGGTTCTTCTTGTGGTGTGCTGAACTTAAGGTCACTGTCGCCTTTTAATTCCCACATAGCATTCAAAGAGTAATATGGATCATAAGCTGGCATTGCAAAGTAAGCATCACCGGTTGTCTTACCTTCATTAACTAGAAGCTCAACTAAACGGATAGACTGCTCATAAGCGAACTTACTCGTTACACTCTTATCATAACCGTAGTAAGCGCCTGCGCCTTTTTCACTGAAAGCATTCCAAAGGCTATCTGACATTGTACTTTCACATGAACTATTTACAATCACTGTATCATCAAACTGATCATCTAAATGCTTATTAAACCATTCATGATTAACAGCGTATACTGGCTCTTTCACTTTAACACCATTGTTTTCAGTTACAATCATATGCTGCGTTAGAACAACTTGTCCTAAGATTTGTTCTACTTCATATTTTGTGTTGTCGACTGTCTCACCTGTTAAGATCCACTTTCCAGCTGACCCGTGAGTTGAAATGACAACTAGACCGTAATCAGTCATTTCTTTAAGTGACTCAATATCCGCTTCTGTATTTGTTTTCTTTGTTACGTTGAAACCAAGCTGGGAGCTTGTAAGGATGTCGGCAATTTCTTCTGTTTCATCCCATGGATAGAATTCATTTTGGAAAGGAGCCCATAAGAAGGCTGAACGAGAACCAATTTCCTCATAATCTCCATCACTTTGCATTACGTTAAGTTGAACTGTCTCTATCGGAGGTGCCTCGGGAGCATTTTCTCCTGTTGTTTGCTTGTCAATTGGAACTTTAGGTTCTCTAACTCGTTCCTTCTTTTCTTCTTCTCTATTTTGGTCAGTAACTTCACTGCTATCTGCTTTCGGTACTTCTAATGAACGGATTCCTGCTTCTACATCTTCCTCTTGTACGATCTGAATCATTGATTTCAAGCCGTTTGTATGTTTGACTTCAATAACGCCCTCTTCTGTCTCTTCGTAGCTTTCTACATTGGCGTCTGAAGCTAGATTCGTCTCAACGATGTTAACAATTTCTTTGACTTCAACTTGAGTATTAGCTAATTGTTTCACCGCATCTGAAGTCTTTGTATGCGTTTGTACTACTTCTTTAACATCTTCCCCGTTGGAAGTTTGAATAATTGCTAATTCAGTTTGCGCAGACTGAGTTGTTCCTTCCTTTGTTGTTACGACAACTTTGAAGGTTATGTCTGCCTCTTGCGAATTATTAATCTTGTCATTTAACTTAATGGAGTATGTACGGTCTCCACGGATTTCATCCGCATGCTGTTCTAAGTCTCCGCTATCGAATAAATAATCAACTAGTTCCCAACCATTTGCTGTCTCTTTGTATAAAGCAACAGGAGATATACCAGTCGTTTCATTCGTTTCGGCTAATTCGCTCTCAGACTTATCCACTTCTATTGTCAAACGAATATCTTCGTCTGAATAGCCAACTGGGATACTTTCAGATGGAAGGAGCTGAACTTCATTAATAAAGTCCGTATCTGGTACACTTGGCGCAGCTACTGTTGTAAATTGCATACTTACCGGAGTAGTCATCGCAACTTGCTTTGTCGAATAAATCCCAGGCCCCACATAAAGCGTATAAGTTGTATTATATTGATAGGAACCACTTGGAGATACTGTAATCAAATCTCCATTTAATGACACACTTGTATCTACCTTTGTTCCATCATTTTTCTTCACGTAGACGGTATTACTATTAACCGATGAATCTTGTAAATCCACATTAAATGAAATATTCCATGTTTTATTGATTGGTTGGTCAAAGCGTGGTTCTAACGGTGTCCATTCTGTTCCTTGCGCAGCAGCTGATAAACTAGAAAATGATGCTACTAGCAAGATAACAGTAAGTAAGACTGATAAATGCTTTAATAATTTTCTTTGCACGAACTATATCCTCCTCATAATGTATCATAAAATTTCACAAATATGGTATTTCTACAAATGTGTAACTATTCCTGCCTTTATTTAATTGAACACAAAAAAAGTGATCGCTTAATTTTGAAAATATAGGATTATTTTATAGTGGTGCAATGCCAGTGGGACTGTCCCCAGTTACCTTATTAACAATCCCTTTCGCTTACATACATTTGTTTTCTATTATTTTTTAAAAAAGAAAAAGCTAAGCCCCATAGATTTCTCTACCGAGCTTAGCTTTATGAAAAAAGATGACATTTAAACAGTAACCAAAAAAGAAAAAAAGGCAAAAGAGCAGATTTGCCCTTCGCCTTCCTCTTTAGCACTTCACAGTACCGGGGGACAGCGCCGGGGGACTGTCCCCAAACCTGATTTAAATGATTAACGGAAAGTTGAAATGTAAGACTATAACAGTAGAATCGTTAACTAAAAAGCGAGGCACCCTAAGAAGAAAGAAGGAAAGGGTTAGAAAATATTAAATTAACGTAACAATTTCTGCTTTGCTTTAATATTTTCTATAAAAAAATGTAATAACCTCTTCGAAAATCTATAAAACTTTCGATAAATTTCAACATATTTCGGGGAGTGACAGGCACCCTATCAAAGCCCTTTCAAAAATTTTGGGAGTGACTGGCACGATTCCTTAGTTTCAAAATTTACAACACTATGATAAAATCTTATTCTAGGTACATCTTAATAAAGCTAGCTGTATTTGTAAGAAGATTTATTAATAACACACCAATTACCAAAGAATAAACGGGTATAATAAAGGTATTAAATGCTTCGGTTGGCCAATAAGAAATAAATATTGCAAGTAGGTTTAATCCACATATAACCAATAGTTGTCTAAAATAGTTTAGTAATGGCTCAGTTGATACTCCTTTTTCTTTAAGTAAAAAATTAAATGAAATTGTTACAGCTCCCAATCCTACTACAACTGCCATGCTTATACCCACAAATGATCTTAAAAACTGGACTAGAATTTCCTGAGTTTGTCCTACTACCAATAGAATCAATGCCGCTACAGCTAATATTAATATGATGCTTAATGTTAAATAACTACCTGCAACTTTATGAGTCAAATTCCAAACTTTTTTCATTTTAAAACCTCCTTATACTTCTATACGTTCACGAATACTTACTAGTTTCAAAATTTTAGAATTAATAGATTGTTTTAATACTCAAACTAACACAACTTTTACTCATATTCTTGCAGAAAGTGCGGATGCAGGAATAGAAGATGGTTGGAAAGACTATCAAGATTGTGAGTATTGCTTTGTGTATGGTCGTGATTATCTCGTATTCTTTGATGCGGATCTTGAGTGTCCTGATTATTCGGGGCTAGAAGAAGTCGTTAAGAAGCATTTCAGCAATTCATAAGCAAAATGCCCTCTAACCTAATGGAATGGCTAGAGGGCTTTGTTATTTCTTTTTTTTAGAAACATAGAAAAAGTCCTGTAGAGCTTTTCTACTAAGCTATCACTCTTCGACAAAATTCGGAGAGTGACAGGCACTGTTCCCATTGACTCTCCTTTTCTTTTACTCTATAAAACTTTCGACAAAATTCGGGGAGTGACAGGCACTCTTCCTTTACCAGTTACCCCATAGAAAAGACGGAGAGCATTTATCGCCCTCCGCTTTCCCTTTAGCACTTCACAGTGCCGGGGGACTGTCCCCAATACCCGAAAAGAAAACACCACCGTTTGGAAATGTCGCATTGTTAAAGAGAGAAGGAAAGAAAAAGAAAGATAAACATACACGCCGAGAAAAGTTAGGAAATTATTAATAAAAGGTAAAAAAAGGGAACAAGGTCAACTGAACACCCTGTTCCCTTTTTTTCTTATAAAGTCGAGAATTATATGGTAATTTTTTATATACTTTCAATTTATTAACTACAATGCAATGCCAGTGGGACTGTCCCCAATTTCCAGGTCTGCTAAACTATGAAAATGATTGATTTAAAACCATTATTAACAATCCCTTTTGCTTATATACATTTGTTGTCTATTATTTTTAAAAAAGAAAAAGCTAAGCCCCATAGATTTCTCTACCGAGCTTAGCTTTATGAAAAAGAAAGGTTATAAAAACAATAAGGCTGAAAATAAAAGAAGACAAAGAGCAACTTTGCCCTTTGCCTTCCTTGTTAGCACTTTACAGTGACGGGGGACCGTCCCCTAATTTTCAAAATTAATTGCCTTTTGAAATAGTAACTGTACCGCTGAAGCCGTTATTATTATCATCCATAAAGTCATCACCATCAATTGTGATAGTTGTAGTACCTGTGAATAATGCTGCGTTATTACCAAGAGTAATAATAACTTGATCATTTTCTGAATCATAAGATAGTGAAGCTTGATCCGCAGTTTTTAAAGTGTCACTAAATTGAGCAACACCAGATAATTCAAATCCAGAATATGGAAGCACTTTAGAAACTTCAATGCTATTGTCAGCAGAACCAGGTGTAGTATCTACGATAAGATCATTTAAGCTTCCTGTAGTTCCATCAGTTTTTTGAATTTCACTAAATACAACATTTCCTGTAGTAGAATTTACAGATTGAACAACAGCATAGCCTGTAGTTGATGCAGTTGCATCATGAATTCTTACATAGTCACCTGTCTCGAATTTGCCTGCATCCCCAGCTGTACTAAATGTAAGGTCATCTCCATCTGTATTATCAAATGCAAGTAAAGCATCTGTAACTGAAACAGTTGGTAATGCATCACCTTTAAGATCAGTGTTAAGTGAAAGAATTACTTTATCACCTTGATCCATACCATTACCATCTAAGTCATATGCTACAGCAGAAGTTAACTCAGGTTTTACAGAAGCTGTAGATTCAGTTTGGAATTGGATTTCGTAATCTGTACCTAAATCCTTAGTCGTATCTGCACTATCAGAACCTACCCCACTATCTACACCTAACTTATAAACTTTACCAGCTTCTAAGAATGTATCTGGAGTAACAATGATTGATTTTTTGTCGTCACTTAATTTGTAAGAACCAGCTACTTGAGTTGAATCAGTTACATTATAAAGGATAACGTCATCAGTTGAGTCTGCAGTAGATTTATTTGCTAGTGCTTGACTTCCTGTAGCGATATCAGCTGTGTCAATGGCTGTATTGAAATCAATTTTAATTTCCTTATTAACAGGAACATTTGCTTCTCCATCAGTGACTGTCGCACCAGTAACCGATAATGCTGGAGCTGCTCCTGCAGCAGTTGTGAATACATACTCAGTAGCCTTTAACGGATTACCAACTTTATCTCTAATTCCATTATTTGCTATTACTTTGTATTGAGTTGTACCTTCCAATGTTGCATCTGTTTCAGGAGTTAACATAACAGCCGGGATACGAGTAACTACGCTATTGTCAGATACTGTAACCTTGCGGTCAACTTTGATTGTAGTCTCACCAGTTCCTTGAGTAACTTCTACGACTTTAACAAATACATTATCAGTAGCAATCTTCAAGATGTCACCAGCAGCTACATCATCTACATTTGTTGTAGTTGAACCAGTACCAGCATCATCAATTTTAATTGTATCAACATTAGTGAAAGAACCTTTTACTGCAGCTGTATCACTTAGAGCAGTTGTAGTAGCAGATTTAGCAGTAATCTTATAAGGTGCTTTCGTTCCATCTGCTTTTGCGATATATAAAGTTTCATCAGTAACTGTTGTTAAATCAACATCAGATTGATCAAACTGAATAAATGCAGTTTCTGTTACACCAAATCCAGTATCAAACTTGAATGGTGTAGATGCAGTTGCGTCTGCTACACTTAGAGCTGGAGCTGGACCTGTAGTAAATGTTAACGATGAAGACTTAGCTTTATTACCATCAGCATCAGTGTACGCATCTGTTAATTTCAAAGTATAAGTATTGTTATCAGCTACTTCAGAAGCTACACCTGAAGCGTCTAATGTAACAACAACTTTATATTTACCAGTAGTAGCATCATTAACAATTTGTAAAGGTAGAATTGCTACCTCATCAGTTGTAGCAATTGTAAACGGTAATGCTTTATTAACAGCCATAGTTGTATCATTATCAGTATAAGCAGAAGCTACTGTACGGTAATAAACCTTATTACTATCAGATACATCCTTGATAGCAATAACTGTACCAACTGCAACGTCTTGGTTAAGGTCAATCATATTGATAGTTGTACCAGTGTCATTTACAGAGTCACCATCAGTATCAGACCCAGCAGTAGTACCTGCACTAGTTAATGCAGCAAAGTCCTTAACCTTACCCAATGTCTTTGTAGTACCGTCAGCAAGTTTTAAATCGTATAAGCTTGTAGCATCTTTATCAAGTACAAGTGCTTCATCATAGAAGAATTCTAATGTAGAAGCTTTAGATACTGATTTCGCATTGTTTTCTAATACTGTAGAACCTTGCTTCACTTCTGAAACTTTAGGAGATGTAGTATCACCTTCACCAGTTGCAAAGCTTAGCTTGTAATTTTCAGCTAACTTAACAGCAGTATCACCAGCAGCAGTATAATCTGTAACTGTTGAGCCAGTATCGCCACCACGTAAAATTAGTGAGTAACTGTTTGTTTTAGATAGTGATTGACCGCTTTTTAGCTTGAAAATAACTGTTTTCTTATCTGCAGAAAATTCTACATTAAATAATGCTGAAGCATCAACATAGTTACCAGTAGTTTCATTCTTTAAGAATACTGTTTTAGTTGTTACCGCAGTTGGACCAGCAGTAGCTTCATTACCAGTAGTGCTACTTAAAGAAATAGAACCAGTAGCAATTGGTTCACTAAATGTAACTTCTAAGTTATCTGTTAGAGCAATACCTGATGCACCATTTGAAGGTGTTGTGCTTACCACTGTAGGTGCTTCTACATCAGCTGTAGTGAAAGATACTGGATCTTGCTGAGTAAGCTTGTTGCCAAAGATATCTTTGATGCCATCATCAACAGATACTACTAATTGGTAGTTTGTTAAATCTTCTAGGTCTGCAGCTGGTGTTACCTGAGCAGTTTTAGCATCTGCATTATATACAACAGAAGCCTCTACAACTTCACCGCTATCAGCATTACGAAGTTTAATTGTTTCTTCGTTTACTGTGCTAGGATCGACAGCAACATTGAAATTAACTAACGCATTAAAACCGTAATTTGCAACAGTTCCATCGTTATTATATTTTGTGTCTAGTTTACCGTAAATGTTATTACCAGTTAGGTTTGTAGTACCGTCAGCAAGCTTAACACTTGATACTCCTACAGCCCCACTAGAAACACTGAAAGAATGAGTAAACGCATCTACAGTACGTCCATCCGCAGTTTTTAGTTCATTAACTTGAAGCTTATAAGTCTTACCAGTATTTAATGCTACTGAAGCGCCACCTAAGTCGATTGTAAGAGTAGACCCACTTGCTGAAACAGTATCAACTTCAATTGCTTTTCCATCTTCATCAACTAAAGTAACATTTGATTTAGAACCAGCAGCAAAGTTTAATGAACCGTTGTAAGTTACTACTAATTGGTTAATTGAAGAGCTTACAACAACTTCTCCAGCTTTTACATCTGTATCAATATTTGTTGGAGTATTATCTTTAACTGTTAAGTTTGTAGCGATTGAGTGGTTATTAGTAGAGAAAGTGTGTTCATAAGCTTCTTCAAGTGCAACGCCTTCAGCATCTTTTACAGCTGGCTTAACTACTAGCTTGTACTCTGTATTTACAGCAAGGTTTGAAGTAGGAACAACTTCTACAGTCTTCTTATCATCTTTTAAAGTTACTTTTACAGGAGTTACTGCACCGTCCTTAAGTAACTGAATGTTTGTAGAGTTAACTGTATCTGCATCTAATTCATTATTAAATGAAAAAGAGAAACCTTCGTTAATGCTAACTACTGAAGTATCTGTACCGTTAATCGCCGTTACCGATTCAACAGCAAGCTCAGCTGAAACTTCTTCACCATCGCCAGCTTCGTATTGAGTCGTTTCACCAGTTTCTGGATCTTTATACTCAACTGATGGAATTACTGATTGATCATCTAATGTAGTCGCATCGTTGTTGTACCAAACACCATTTGGTGCTTTCACGTAGACTTCGCCACCAGTGATAATTGCTTGTTGGATTTCTTGCATATTAGCTGCATCATTTGCATAATCAAGATCATAAGCTTGACCACCGATTACAACTGTTCCAGTTGGAAGTGCTGCAAATACACCTGGAGCAACTACTGATGCTGCTACAGCTGTTGTTACGGATGAAACTAGAAACTTTTTATAAGATTTCATCTAGGAATGCCTCCTTAGAGATTTTCAATTTAGTCATTAATGTTACTATTCAATGCCAATTACTTCTGGGGCTACAGGTGTGCTATCAGCTATTTCATTTCCATCCCCTGCTTCATACGATGTTTGAGTCACACCATCAGTGTATGTAACAGAAGGAATTAGAGAAATATTATTTAGCTTCGAAGCATCATTATTAAACCAAACCCCATTTGGTGCTTTTATATATACTTTTGGTGCCGGGCTTTGAAAAAGGTGAGATTTAATCTCATTGAAGTTGTTAGGATCATTAGCATAGTTTAAATTAAATGCATTTTCTCCAACAACAACTGTGCTATTAGGCATTTCAGCATAAGCTATATCGCCCAAACCTATAGAACTAATAACTATTGAAGAAGAAAAAATAATAGCCTTTACAGCTCTCTTCATAATTTTACTCCTATACCACACATATTTTAATCTAAAATAATCGTGTCTTCTTTTGTCACAGCACCATCATTATTTACAAACTTAACAACTACTTTACTTCCCTTTTCAGGCATAGGGAATATTGTAGTTGTTTGATTAAGTTCAACCTTTTTACTTAGTGGGTTGTTTTCCAGATCGAACACTTGATAATAATGAGCACCTGCTGGATCTTCTGTTCCAACAGTTATGCTGCTTCCAAAGAGCGCTTCTTGTAGAGAATATTGAATTGTTTGGCTCATTGGAATCTACCCCTTAATTCATTTTTAAGATTTAGGGTGAGGGGGAACTCCCCTCTCCCTAAACCTCTTCATTAATTTAGTCTAGAGTAACTACTTCTGAAGCTACTTCTGAACCGTCAGCTGCTAATAATTTAACAGTAACTTTTCCGCCATCAACTTGAGCTGGGAATGCAGTAGTAGATTCACCAACTGCAGTTTCAGCTGTTAATTGCTCAGCGCCGTCTTCAGTATAAACTACATAGTTCACAGCTTCGTCGTACCCAGTAGCTGTTACTGTAATTGTGCTACCGAACATTGCCGTTTCATTAGAAGCGCTGATTTCTTGAACTGTAGTGCCTTCTGGTTGAACAGTTACTACAAATGTAGTTGAAACTGTATCTTCACCATCATTTGCTGTAACAGTGATTGTTGCAGTACCTTCAGCGACAGGAGAAACTGTTACTGCTTCACCATCAACTGAAGCAGTAGCAACTGCTTCATCTTCAGAAGCAACAGAATAAGTTAACTCATCGTTATCAGCATCTGCAAACGTGTTGCTTATATCAACAGTTAGGTCATTACCTAATACTACTGATTTATCTGATACTTCATTAGCAACTGTTGGTGCATTGTTTGGAGTTTCACCACCACCAACGATATCAGCATTTACTGCTTCATCAAGGTCAACGCTTGTGCTGAACTCAAGAACTTTGTTGTTCGCAAGGTCAGTGAATGCATTGTTTTCAGAGAAGCTGATGTCAACATTGTCAGTATCGCTATCTTTAACGATAAGGATTAACTTATCATCTTCAACAGCTAGCTTGTAAGTTTCGTCTTCTCCAAGACCAGCATCATAGCTTACATCGTCGCCATCGCTCTCGATGTCAAGAGTTGTTGCAACTTTAGCTACGCTTACTGTGTCATCAAGCATTTCAGAGAAGCCAAGCGTGATACGGTATAGGTTATCTTCTGTATCTTTCTCTACATAGTAACCATCTTCGTAACCGTCAGTGTTTGCTTTATCATCATCTTCAAAGTACTCATCATCGAACTCAGGAGCAATTTCATCAGATACTAAGTACTTGCCATAGTCAAGTGTTTCGCCATATGCAGTATCAGTGTTATCATCTGAAAGCTCAGTAAGAACTAAGTATACATTTTCGCCGTTTAATTCAGCGTTATCTGATAGCTCATCATCTTCATCAAGAGTGATTGTAACTGTTTTGTCGTCATCACCGATTTCGATGTCATAAGCTAACTCAGTTCCATCTTCTGTTTCAAGGCTGAAGTTATCAGCGTTGAAGTTGTCGATACGCTTAGTGAATTCGAATTCAATTGTATCAACAGCAGTTGCTTCAACTTTGTTGTCGTCGATAGCAAGCTCGTTAGCAGTATCAGCTTCTACTAATGTTTTTGTTGCGTATGCAGCGTCAGTAAGGTCGCCATTCGCATCTTTCACACGTAGCATTGTGAAGCCTGGAAGCGTGAACTTACCTTCAGCATTCTTCCAAAGGTCATCTCCATGCTCATCAGTGTCAGCATAGATTTTGATTTCAACTTCTTCGTCATCGATTGTATCGATTTCAACGTCGAAACCATCTTCATCAGCAAGATCTTCTAATGTGTAATCCTTGCCATCCCACTTAACTGTGTAGTTAGCAAGATTGTCGATTGCATATTTGTCATCGCCAACAGTCATTTTGCGACCGAAGTCAGCATTAACTGTATATTCGATTTCATCTTCATCTTCATCGTCTACATAAAGTGCAGTATCTTCGTTAAGAACTTCATTAAGATCTACTGGATCTTCAACGTCAACTTCGAACTCTTCTTCAAGGCCGTCAGTTGCGTTAGCTTGCTCATCTTCTACACCATCGATAACTAATGTGTAAGTAGCAGCGCCTGAAAGCTCATCGCCTTTAAGGTCGATTTCAACAGTCTTGTCATCATTTTTCAATGTAACAGAGCTGATTTCAGTATCTTCTACTTCTTCACCATCAGCATCAAGGATTTTGTAGTTATCTTCATCAGTTGCAGAATCTTCGTCAACTGTTTCATCAAATTCAACTACGATTTCATCAGTAGTTGCTTCGATGTCTTCTACTTTTGGAGCTTCGTTGTCAACTGTTACGTCAACTGCAAAACGAAGAGTTTGCTCGTTTTGGTTACCCCAGTAATCTTCTAAAGCTTCATCTTCAATGTAGATATAAGCAGTTCCATCTGGAAGCTCGTTATCACTGTCAAAGTGAAGAGTTAACTCATTACCATCAAGTTCAACTTTATATGGGTTTTCTTTGCTGTTTGTATGGTAATAGTTGTCTAGGTCTGTATCAACATCACGAAGGTCTTTGTTGAAGATTAGAGTTACTTCATCTTCTTGTGCCTTACGGAAACCAACGATTTCAATTGGCTCATTGTTTTCTTCAACTGTTACATCAAAGCTTTCTTTCACAAGAGCAAAGTCAGCATAATCTTCGATACCGTTATCGATTGTAACTGTTAGTTCTTCGCCATCTTCGAAAGTTCCACCAACTTCGATGATTGCTTCTTTACCAGCATCTACAGCTTTCACATCGCGAACACGGTATGTTTTGTCACCGTCTTTTGATGTTACTTCATAGCTGTCATCATCAAGAAGAGCAGATTCAAATACGTCCATTGGCTCACTGAAGATTACTTTAACTGAATCTTCACCAATTACTTGAACATCTTCAACTTCTGGTACTTCTGTATCAGAGAACTCAAGGTCATATTCAAGCTCTTCACCAACTACAGCTTCGTCGATAATGATTTTGCCTTCTTCTTGGTTATCAACAGCATCATTTAATGTAAGAAGTGCGATGTTTCCATCCATGATTTTAACGTCAACAACTTCTACATCTTTGCCATTGCGAGTTTCAAGGTCTTTACCATCTGTATCTTCGAAAGAGTAGTTATCTTCATCTTCTACATCTTCGTTACCAGTTACATCTTGGTTGAATACAACCGCAACTTGACGAAGGTTTGGAGTTTCTACTTCAGCAACTGCAAGAGAAGTGAAGTCGAAGTCAAGCTCTACGCCGTTAACTTCAACAGTACCAACTTCACCGTCAAGGTCAGCGTGTGTGATTACAACTTCTTTACCGTTAGCTTCTACTGATTCTGGAGTAACTTTCTCTCCATCAACTAGAACGCGGAAGTTGTCAGCAGTTACTTCTTCACCTTCAGCAGGCATGTCTTTCAAAGTAACAACAAGAGTTTTGCTGTCTTTGAAGCGAAGGTCTGCTACTTCAAGCTTAGGAGCAACTAGGTCGCTATTAAGAGTTTCATAAATTACTTTTGCTGCTTCAGCACGAGTAATTGTGTTGTTCGGTTTGAAAGAGTTATCTTCGTAACCGTTGATTACACCTTCGTCAACTAGAGCTGCGATGTAACCTTTAGCCCAGTGTCCGTCGATGTCAGTAAGGCTTGAAGTGCCAGTTTCGCCTGCGTCATAAGACTCAGCTACCATCTTCGCAACTTCAGCACGAGATACTTTCTTGTTTGGTTGGAAAGTACCATCTTCGTAGCCATTGATTACGCCAGCTTCTGTAAGAGCTGCTACATAATCGAAAGCCCAGTGTCCAGCTGAAAGGTCTGAGAAGTTTGGATCTGCAGCACCTTCAGTGTCAAGGTTAAGTGCAGTAGCAAGAATTTTTGCTGCTTCAGCACGAGTTAGTTCACCTTGTGGTTTGAAAGAACCATCTTCATAACCATTTAAAATATTTTCGCTTGTTAGATAATCTACTGCTTCACTGAACCAGTCACCTGATTGAACATCAGTAAATGATGCTGCGCTAGCAAGTGGTGCTACAGCTGAAGCTACAACTGCAGTCGTCACAGACGTTGCAAGAAATTTACGGAACGATTTAGGTTGATACGCCATTCCTTAATTTGCCTCCCTTTATGTACTACATATTTTTTAATTTGACTAACCATCGGAAGATTCTGAACGAACTTCCTATAAGATTAGTAATTCCTGTCTTTTTAGCAAACTACAAAGCTAGTATAATTTCCAGTGGTGGAAGTGTCAACTAAAACGAGGAATCGTTTTCCATTGAATATTCTACCTATACCTGAAAATTAATGCAAGTGAGGAAATAAAGTTTTCTATTAGTAAATATTTATTCTTTCGACAATATTTCTCTCGCCTTACATTTCTCATTATATCTAAAACTGGAAGAATTTCGAGAGGGTGAGGCTATTTGTTACACAACTGTAAAATTAAACATATGCAAAATATGCTAAAATTCGCATTAGTGAGCTTGTTTTCCCTACTATTCTGACAATTAAATAACAAATCCGGAGGTGGTACTTTGCGATGTAAAAAAATCCTTGTAAAATTATTAGCGGTTTTTGTTACAATTTTTACACTCGCGCCGAATGCATTTGCAGCAGGTAACACAGAAAGCTTACTGCAAAATGCACAAGCATTGAAAGGAACACCATACGCAACTGGCGGTTCCTCGACGAATGGTTTCGATTGCTCTGGATACACTCAGTACGTATTTAATAAAGAAGGAATCAAAATTCCACGTACATCGAGCAGTCAATACAGTGCGGGAAAGAAAGTTTCAAAGAGTTCTTTAATAGAAGGAGATCTTGTTTTCTTTAATACAAGTGGAAATGGGATTTCACATGTAGGAATTTACATAGGGGAAGGTAAATTCATTCACTCTGCAACAAGCTACGGTGTGAAAGTATCAAGCATCAACGATCCATATTATTGGGGAAGCCGTTATGTAGGAGCTCGCCGCGTTCTTTCAGAAGAGAAACAGACTGAACAGCCGGTCGAAACGATTGCTTCTTCGGTTCAGGCAGTGGCAGTTGAACAATAGGTGTAAGTGATTTAAGTAATTACATACATAACTTTTTTATCTCTTGGCGATTTTGTCAGGGGATTTTTTGTTTTACAAATGTTGCAGGAATGTTACTTAAGTAAAGTGTTGGCAAGTGGGGGTGTAAGACTCCTAGGTTCATTCAATGATGGAAAACACGTGGGGCGGGGTGTGGGTGGTGACGCCGGTGGCGGTGTCAGACCCCTCGAAGGGATGAGTGGTTATTACGGTTGAGTAGGGTGCAGTTACACTTGGAATTGTGGAGGGGTCAGACACCTTGGTTTACTCAATGATGGAAAACACGTTATCCGGGGTGTGGGTGGTGACGCGGGTGGCGGTGTCAGACCCCTCGAGGGGATGAGTGGTTATTGCAGTTGAGTAGTGTGCGGTACCGGTTGGGATTGTGGAGGGGTCAGACACCTTGGTTTACTCAATGATGGAAAACACGTGGGGCGGGGTGTGGGTGGTGACGCGGGTGGCGGTGTCAGACCCCTCGAGGGGATGAGTGGTTATTGCGGTTGAGTAGGGTGCGGTTACACTTGGAATTGTGGAGGGGTCAGACACCTTGGTTCCCTCAATGATGGAAAAAATATAAAGAAGCAGCTGACTTTTGAGAGTCAGCTGCTTCTTTTTTTAGTCTAATTCGTCGATGTCTTTGTCGTCGCCTTCGGCTTGGATTTTGATATCCAAGTCTTTAATGACGTTATCATTTTCATCTGCAATTGGTGCTTTTTGTTCGATATATTCGCCGACTAGGTCTTCAACTACATAGTCTTCTAAGTCAACGACAAGATAAATTGTTTCGTTATCGACGTAAGCTGATAACACTTCATAGCGGCCATCGCCGACGTCGAAGGAAAGGCGTGTGACTGTTTTCGGATCAATATCGTCAGTGAATTCAATGCTGATCACGGCTTTGTCTGATTCTCCGATTGCTTCATGAACAAAGACTTGTTCTTCACCATCGTCTTCTTTCACCTTTGGTGCCACACTATCGGAAAGCTCTAAGCGGTCAAAGTCGAGCTTCTGACCGAAGCGATTTCTCGTATAGGTTGTGGAAGCTGCGGTAATATAGACTTTCTCTTTATCATATCTTCCGTCAGAGTCCAGCTTATCATCTAGTGTGATTGTAACAGTGACATCATCACTCTCTAGCTCAACATCTTCAATATCAATCGCTTCGCTTGAGGAATATTTGCCATTGTTGTCTTCATCAGCAAATACGATGAAGTCATCTTCTTCGAAATCATATACTTCATCTTCTAGTTCGAGCTCTAACGTGTCCTCGTCGATCATCTTGACTGTGTCATCTTTTACACCGAATGTAGATGTTGTATCGAGTGCCACTTTGTTTGCAAAGCTTGTTGTTTTGTTGCCGTCTGCATCTGCTACGCGGCCTACTGCAAGGGAAACATTGTCAAGGTCTGCATTTTTTGCGGCGTCGATAAGGTCTTCATAGAATGTTTTGACTGTGCCTTCTAGCTCGTCATCTTCTGCGATTATGATTTCAACTTTTTCGCCTTTGTTGTATGCGTTGATATCCACTTCGATATTATCTTCATTTTTTAGCGATTCAAGTAAGTAAGTATTGTCATCAACAGTTAGTTCGTACTTATCAAGTGAAGCGACAGAATAGGTGCCTGTCTCGGCCATTTCCCGTCCGTAATCAACGACAAGAACAACCTCTTCTTCATCGTCATCCCAGATTAAGCTTCCTTCGAAGTCACTTGGTGCGTCGATACTGCCCGCTTCAAACTTTAACGTTAGTTCGTCGCTTTCGTTATCATATAAATCTTCCATATTATCAACGAATAACGTATATTCACCATTACTGAATTCACCGTAGCGTTTATCAATTGTAAGGAGAACTTTGAATTCATCTGTATTCGTATCAGCAATCTCTGCCGTTTTGATGTAAAGGTCGTCGCCATCTGCATCAACTAATTCGTAGTTACGCTTGTCTTCTGCAATGTCTTCCTTAACCGGCTCATCGAAAATCACTTCAAGCTGCACATAGCTGCTGTTTGCATCGTCTTCATCTAGCATCTTTACTGATTTTACACTTGGTGCTGTGTCATCGTCTTGCAGTGCGACCTTCTTGCGGATTGTGCTATTTTCATTGCCCCATAGGTCTTGAAGGGCATCGTTATCAATAATTAACTCACCATCACCTGGGATCGGCTCGTCCTCATCAAATGTAATCACAATTTCATTACGCTTCGTAAGGGTAACGGATGCTGCGTCAATGCCTCGGTCTGTATGATGGAAGAAGCCTTCAATGTATCGCGTGTCTGCTAGTTCAATATCTTTGTTGAATACAAGTGTCGCTTTATTCGGATAGATATTCTTCACTTCGATAAGCTCTGGAGCAGATGTGTCGTAATCAACGTTGAAATCAAATTCCTGCTCTTCAAGCTTGAAGCCGAAATAATCACGTAAGTCATCATTTACAGTTAGGGTGTATGTTTTATTATCATCTAGTTCGTCGTATAGTTTTAAATTAGCCACTTTTCCATGTTCATAAACTTTCACTTCTTTCACACGCGGGCCATCTTCTAGATCGAATGCATCCTCAATATCGCGATTCGTTACTTCCTTGCCGTTCTCTGTCTTGAAGTTCATCGGTTCTGAGAACTCTACTTGAATAATATCCTCAGCAATTGCTTTTGCGTTTTCAATTTCAGGCGGTACGGTGTCACGCAAACGAATATCGAAATCTTCTTCATCGCCGGTAATGGCTTTATCAACTATCAGCTCGAACTTTCCTTGACGCGTTTCTTTTACCGTTAAGATAAGCTTGTTGTCCTGCAGTGTTGCATCTAATAGTTCAACCTCTTTGTCATCTGAATCTCTTAACTCATAGTATGTCAGGTTCTCAGGGTGTCCTCCGTCGAAGCGTGTATGGTTAAATGTTAGTTCAATTTGCTTTAAGTTCAGGGCTTCTGCTTTCTCAATCGCTAAGTCCAATTCTTCCACGTACACGGTAATGTATGCTTTCTCTTCTGTTCCATCTACTGTTCCAGTTAGTTCATATTTGCCTTCTTTGCTTGTATCGATACTGCTATTATTCCATTCGACGTTCGCTTCTTTTTTTGTACCGTCTTTGTATGTAACTTGAATTTTTTCTGGTAAATCGACCTTTCCGCCCACACTAATGACAAGATCATCCACTCGTTCTACACCAGCAATTTCACTTTCATTATGGTTGAAGCCTCGGAAGAAGAACGTCGCAAACTGCGCACGTGTCACCCCTTCATTCGGCGCGTATGTACCGTCAGTGTTCCCGGTTGTAATGCCATTCTGGTAAAGAATTTCGATATTCTTCCGGTGTTCATCTGATGCCTGTTCTAAGTCTGTCAGCGGCACGTCTACACCTGGTTTTTCTTCTAAGTTAAAGGCACGGACAAGCCATGTTGCCATAATTTCACGAGTTAATGCCTCTTTCGGTTCGAATGCTCCTTCCGCACCTGTAACAATTCCCGCTCCAAGCATCGCCGCAATCTTATCCGCATTCGGGGTTTGCGCATTAACATCAGAATAGGCTTTCAGCTTCTCAACCGCATCAACAGGCACGTCCAGCTTCAACGCACGCACAAACATAATCGCCGCATGCTCCCGCATAATCGTTTGATTCGGTTTGAACGTCCCGTCTGGATACCCGGTAATGACCCCTTTATCAACCAATGATTGAACAGGCTTATAATAAACACTTGTATCTTTCAAATCAGGAAAATAAGCTGCTGAAGCAGACGACACCGCAGTCGTCGCCGCTACCGCAGTAACCGCTGCTGTAGCTAGAAATTTTTTATATGACATCTTCATTCCCCTTTCCATTCATAAGACTCTAGATTCATAGATTAAGAACTAACTTGAAATAGAAGAAAGTTTTGGTAACTTTAGCTTACACTATGCAACAAGGCATAGGCAAGAAGACGAAAGCCCTTATCTATAGGACGAAGAAAATAATGGAAAGTTTTAGGGGAGGAGTGTGAGCCTTTCTCCAATAAAAAAGCCTGACCCCTCAATTGAGAGCCAGACTTGTTGAGTTATTCTGTCATTTCACCTTCGCCGCCGTCTTCACCATTGCCGCCATTCTCTTCTTGTTGTTGCTCCATTTCCTCTCCGCCTTCTTCAGGCTCTTCACCACCGCCGCAAGCAGTAAGAAGTGTTAACGCCATTGACGCTGAAAGAAATGCAGCAGCCCATTTTTTCATTTTCATCGTTCATTCCTCCTTTAGTATGTAAGCTCATAGATAGCCTACCCAGCAAGGAGGAAGAAAATTCTTAAGGTTATGTAAGGAATTTGTAAATAGCTATGATTATTGCTTGTCACCAAGCGCAAAGGTAATTTCTGTTTCACATACGACTTCACCATCAACCGTCGCAACGCCTTTACCCTTACCAATTGTTGCTTTACTGCGTGTTATTTCTACTTCTAAGCGCAGCTGGTCCCCTGGCTTCACTTGACGCTTGAATCGGCATTTATCAATTCCGCCAAAGAATGCAAGACGGCCTTTGTTTTCTTCTTTCTTCAGCATCGCCACTGCACCAACCTGAGCAAGCGCCTCAACAATCAATACGCCGGGCATAACCGGGTAATCAGGAAAGTGACCGTTGAAGAAATCCTCATTTGCCGTCACATTCTTAATCCCAACACAGCGTTTTCCTTCTTCAATCTCAACCACCTTATCCACCAACAAGAATGGATAGCGATGCGGAATAATCTCTTTGATTTCATTAATATCTAACATGATCTTCAGCTCCTTTAACAAAATGACAGGGAGAGCAATTTACTCCCCCTGCTTACTTCTTGCAGTTGTTGAATTTCCTTTATAGAAAGCTCTGTATACTTGGCAATTGACTCTAAGTCCATACCTGAAGCTAATAAGTTAAGAGCAATTGCTTTAGCTTTGGACTTTTCACCTTGAGCCAGCCCTTTTTTTAGTCCCTCTTCCCGACCTTCTTCCATTGCTTTCTGAGTTCGCAGCTCCGCTTCGCGGTGAAAGGAATATTCATCCAACACTTCTTTCAGCCTTGCTTCATATTCTAGCCTTGTGCGTTCGTCGCTACTCATCTTTTCCCAATTTCGAATGGCATCAATATCCAAGACACTCGCACACCATCCTCTAGCTTTTCCTCTATTATACCACACCCCACCCAACTAACCCCTAACCAACTAACCAATAAAAAGAACCAAAAAACAGGCACCCTAAACAAGGCCCCTGTCTCTCTTAACTTCTATTCTCTTCCACACCAGTTACTCAACTGGCGGGACATCTTCTGTAATCAAGTCAACGAGTTTCGTCCATGTTGACGTCTTAATTGCATCGAGTGGTTCTCCGTCACCAATCACTCCGTAGCCGACCATGAGGCCAGCTGTAAGGCTTAGTAGCATAAGTAGAATCACGATAACTAAGCGCATCCAAATTGGAATGAGGCGAGCGCGGCGTTTGCGAGGATACTTCTTTTCTTCTGAAGTTGATTGCTCCTCTTTGTGTTCTTGATGGCTCTTATTAAAGCGATTTGGCGGATCATCTGTTTTAAGCTGAACATCTGCTGACATTAGAAGTACCCTCCTTTCCTTTAGGTTATGTGCGAAGCCCGTTTACAAGCTGCATCATTTGATCAGAGATCGAAATGGATTTGGCGTTGAATTGATATTGACGCTGTGACGTCATCAATTCGGTCATTTCTTGCCCCATATCAACATTCGACATCTCTAGTGCACGCTGCTTCACGCCTACTTGCTGTGGGTCAGCTGGCGCAACAACGTCTTGCTCTGCAATCCCTAGTTCTTGAAGATTTGGCAGGGCGAACTGATTGTCACCTGCAGAAACGAGCAGCTGTGGGCGGATCACTTCACTTACAGCAATTTGCCCGGCATTTTGCTGCGGTCCTGTTGGCATGTCAATCATAATTTGCCCGCTTTCATCAATATTAATCTTTTCAAATCCAGCGGGGATCTGAATTGGGCCATTCGTGCCGAGCACACGATCACCATTTGCAGTGACTAAGTCCAGTACATTCGGGTTGCCTGCAGATGGTGAGACATAGAATGCTCCATCACGCGTATAGCGTGTTGTCACTTGTCCGTTATTATCGACAGACGAGATTTCAAAGAAATGATTTTCTTTTGCTAGCGCAAGGTCCAGGTCACGATCCGTTGTCTTAATACCGCCTTGTTCAAGCACAAGCTCTGTTTCAGACAAACGGGCTCCGACGCCTGTACGGATCCCATTTGGGGTACGGCGGCCTGTCTCTTCTGCTTCACGTCGTTGATTATCGAACTGCTGTACGAGCAAATCTTGAAAGTTCGTTTCGCGGCGTTTGTAACCGTTCGTATTCGAATTGGCCAAGTTGTGTCCGATTGTATCAATCTTACGCTGTAACTGTCCCATTGACACTGACGCATTAATCATTGAACGATTCATACTTTAAACCCCTTCCTATCTTACACGGCCTACTTCATTCACAGCCTTGTCCATGCTCTGGTCATATGCACGAAGGACACGCTGGTTCACTTCAAACGTCCGGTAAGCCGTCATCATATCTGTCATCGTCTGCTGCACATCAACATTCGAACGCTCTTCAAATCCTTGCTTTAAGGAATAAGCAATATCAGCATTTCCGATTGCACTGTTCAACGCACCACCGCCGTCAACTGCAAATAAGCCGTTTCCTTCCTTAATAAGCGCATCAGGATTATCCGCAAAGGTAACATTAATTTGCGCAACTTCCACTCCGCCTTCTAATACCGTTCCATCATCTCTTACCGTAAAGTCATTACCAAACAGCTGAATCGGATTTCCATCTGCACTCAGCACATAGTTCCCTTCGTTTGTCACAAGGCTTCCATTCGCGTCCAATGAGAAATCCCCATTACGAGTATAACGCGGCTCTCCATTCGCATTCTGCACTTCAAAGAACAAAGCACCCGGCAGATTTGTTTCTTCATTAATCGGTACATTCTGTGATAAGAGGGCAATATCCGTATTCCGGCCTGTTTGACGCAAATCTCCTTGCGTCATATTCGGAATCGTTTCCTGCAAGTATACCCCCGTATTAATCGGCCCTAATAATTTCGAATTCTTAAACGTACGATTATTTGGCATTTCTTCTGTATTATACACGCTCATTAACATCTCTGGAAACGCACGCAAGGATGCCCGGTCCGCCTTATAACCTGGCGTATTGGCATTTGATAAGTTATTTGTCAGCATTTCTTGACGACGCTGCTGCGCCATCATGCCTGCTGCTGCTGTATAGTAACCACGAAGCATGGTTTAGCCTCCTCTTTGCTTAGGGTCAGACCCCTCTGCTATATATGGAGTAGCCGAAAGGTTGGGTGGAGGGGTCAGACCCTATCCTAATCTATTCTTCGGCAACTTATCGATATTTTCAAGCATCATTCCTGTTCCCATTGCGACACAATTCATTGGATTTTCCGCAACGAATACAGGTACTTTCAATTCATCTGCCAGTAATTGGTCGATTCCATGCAGGAGTGCTCCGCCTCCAGTTAGAATGACACCTTTATCGATAATATCTGCCGATAATTCAGGCGGCGTTCGTTCTAAGACACTCTTTGCTGCTTGTACAATTAATGATACAGGCTCTTGGAGTGCATGTTCAATCTCTTGGGAACGGACGGTAATCGTTCTCGGCAAGCCGGATACCATGTCACGTCCGCGAATATCAATCTCTTCGTTGCGAGCTCCTGGAAATACCGTCGCAACTTGAATCTTAATATCTTCAGCTGTTCGTTCACCGATCAGCAATTTATATTCTTTCTTAATGTACGCAAGGATTTCATTATCGAACTTGTCCCCTGCCATTTTAATAGAAGAGGCGGTGACAATATCGCCCATCGAAAGAACGGCAACATCTGTTGTTCCACCGCCGATGTCGACAACCATATTTCCGCTCGGTTCGAATATATCCATCCCAGCACCGATTGCCGCAACTTTCGGTTCTTCTTCTAGGAAAACACGCTTACTGCCGCTCTTCTCAGCCGCTTCACGAATCGCCTTCTGCTCAACCGATGTAATATTAGTCGGGCAGCAAATCAATACACGCGGCTTCGAAAGAAATCCTTTCACATTAATCTTATCAATAAAATGCTTCAACATCGCTTCCGTCACTTCAAAGTCAGCAATTACGCCATCTTTGAGCGGACGAAGTGCAACGATATTTCCAGGAGTTCGACCTACCATTCGTCGGGCTTCTTCACCAACCGCAAGGGCCTTCCCTGTATTTCGATCGATTGCTACAACGGATGGTTCATCAAGAACAATCCCTTTTCCTTTCACATGTATGAGCACATTAGCTGTACCTAAATCGATGCCGATATCTCTCGCAAACATTCCTTTCGTTCCTCCCTATTCCATATCAGAAACAATTGTTCGAACATATTTCACTAATCATATATTTTACCACATAATCAATGGAAACAGAGAGATTCTGGCAAAAGTTTTGTGAAAATGTAACGATGTCTGAAGTCATCGAGAGATATCAGCATGATTTTATTTTACAAGTGTTTCAGTCTTTGCTGTTTGCTGGTACTTCATCTTTGTTGCTTCACCGCCTCGTAAGTGACGGATTGATTTATGATAATCTAAGATCTCCTTTACTTCATTTGCCAAATCGGGGTTAATTGCAGGTAGCCGCTCCGTCAAATCTTTGTGGACGGTACTTTTCGACACACCGAACTCCTTGGCTATCACGCGAACTGTTTTTCTCGTCTCCACGATATACTTGCCAATCTTGATTGTACGTTCTTTGATGTAATCGTGCACACCACTCGCCCTCCCTGGATTGGATGTGAGAAGTGTGAAATGAGACCTTGTGTGAAGCTCGAAGAACCAGTGAAGCTCGTTCACCTAAGAAAAACGAAAGCATCCATCTGACACCCCTGTTTTTCAAGCGGAAAATATGCTACAAACACTCTTCGAAGTCTACCCACGCTGCTCACCTCAACCACTCTCTTTGTCAGGTTTATAACAGTTTATTAACCAAAGAGTTCCAATATGCTAAAAAGTCAAGGAGGACAAGGGTTTTCGCGAAAAAAAGACTCCAAACTCACTAGCAGTTTGAAGTCTCTCTCGTTAAAATGACAGCGAACGTGTTTGACTGTCTGTTTCTTTCAATAATTCGCCCCACGTGTTACAGCCTCTATCCTGGAACAGGCGTAACAGCTCACTATATAAATGGGCGGTTGTTAACGCATCACCGATTGCGCTGTGACGCTCATAGATACGCGTGCCGAACGCCATCGCATAGCGTTCAAGCTCACGCATTTCCCATGAAGGTGCAAGGAAGCCAATTAAGTCGAGTGTATCAACGGTTGTCGGCTTCTTGAAGGCAAGCTTCTGCCTGCGGAGCTCATTCTTCAGCACCATAATGTCAAATTCAACGTAATGGCCGACAAGAGCAATACTTTCGTTACTTTGCACGAAGTCAAAGAAACGTTCGATCGCTTCCTGAGGCCCACTCGCTCCATCTACTTTATCTTGTGAAATCCCTGTTAACTCAACAATTTGCTGCGGAATTTCACGCTTCGGGTCGACATAGATTTGGAATGTTTCTTTATCCAGCACGTCGAACCCTCTCATATTCACCGCACCGATTTCAATCATCCGGTCAGTGGTGGCAACTTGAAACCCCGTCGTTTCTGTATCATAGACGGTAAAATTCAATTCTTCTAACGGCTTATTCAATGGAATGGACTCATCTAATGGACAATTTAATGATTTTCGAAGCCAGAACAAGCTTTCTCCCCCTCCCTTGTTCTACATTCTTCGCTAAGCCCGCAGTGCAAAGTCTGCAAGCATCTGACTTTGCAGCTCACGGAATGTCTTTAATGTGAGATCGAGATCGTCTTTCTCACGTGTTGTAATATGGGCAAATTGAAGAACGGACGATGTTTTTTCGCCCCGTTTATGTTGTTCATATTTCTGACGGACATAAATTTTCATAATTTCGTTGAATGCAATTTTCAAATCAGCCGCAAAGTTTTCTGAGATAACCCCGCGGGCAACCAAGCCTGAAATACGCTGCAGCGGTGTTCCTTCAACGATACCGTGGGCAAGCGAAAGAATTTGCAGGCTATGGTGAAAAGGAAACAGAATTTCCTTCTTCATATCGATCTTCTTGCGGTCCATGCGAAATAAGGCACGGAATGGATGTTCGAGCGATGGCACTGGGTGTTCCTTCTCCACTTCGGCCATTCGGTATAAGAAGATTTTCGAACGCTCCAGCTGGTCTTCAATCTGACGAATAAACTGCTCATGCAGATCGTCATCACCATACAGCTTGCGGAAAGAGAAGAAGTTCTGTGCAAGCAGGATATTGTCATTGGTTGTCTGCATAATCCATTGGCGCAGACGGCTGTTCCAGCGCGTTAATGAACCGCGCCACATCTCTTCACTTGCCATCATTTTTCCAAGACATCGAGCATAGCCAGCCGCTTCAAGGAATGAGACAATCTCAACCCCAAGCTTCTCGAAGTAAGCTTTAATTTCCGCTGCCTGCTCCTCTGTTCCATCTTCATAGACAAGAAAATGGTCTTGGTCTGTTAAGATAAACTGTTCGCCGCGCCCTGAGCTTCCCATCTGATACCAGCAAAACGCAACAGGCGCTGTAAGTCCTTCTCTTTCCTCTAATGACTGCACCGCCAGCTGTACGCAGCGCGTAACAAGTCTGTCATACAAGTTCGTAATCACTTCTAGAGCGTGCGTCATCGGCACTTCATCATTGATCATCGTCTCTAAGACGGAGTAGATCGCTGTTTTCACCTCTGGCAAGCTTTCCTCTGCCGCATGCTCAACCTTCTGAATTGTTTTCACCATGCTTTCGTTCCGCTTGCGCATTAAGTCATCGAACGTGACAACCCCGACGACTTCATCTTCTTCATTTACAACAGGCAGATGCTTAAAGCCGCTAAGAAGCATCATCGTAAGTGCATCATAATAATAAGCAAAAGGTGAAACAACCTTTACGTCCGAGGTCATAATATCAGTGACAGTTGCACCGAGCGGCTTTTGCTTCACAATTAGTCGTTTGACAAGGTCTTGTTCTGTAATAATCCCAACAAGTTCTTGACCTCTCATCACTAAGATCGAGCTTGTCTTATGATTGACCATTAGTGAAGCCGCTTCCTGGACCGTGCTGTCAGCTTCAATTGTTAACGGCGGCGATGTCATCAAATCCTGTACGCGCATCATGAACCGTTCACTCTCACCAGTCCGTCGCGCTAACTGAACCTGCTCGGCTAATGATGTGTAAATGTCCTTCAAGCGGGATACTGAGCTCCGCAAAAGGTACTCTTTCACCTCATTGTCATCCCAGCGCCTTTCAATCACTTCAAATGGAATGAACAACCCTGTTGCTTCTTCAACTGTCCGTGACGCCACCAATTCTTCATAACGTGATGTCGCCGAAACGCCTAAGAAATCAGCCATACTCGTAAAGCCAATCAGCTCACCAGACTGAACAACCTCCAACACTTCGATCTGATCTTCTTCATGATGATGCAAATAAATTTCCGCTGTTCCCTCTAGTAGTAAAATTAACCCGTCACGCGATTTGCTTACTTGAAAAATCACCTCATGCTGAGCATATTCTTGAATGCTACACAACTCCAAAAGCTCCATAACTTGGCTTAAGGCCACCCCTTTAAAGAAGGGGTGACCTTTCACAAATTGATATACACTTTCCTTATCCAATCTTTGTTTCTTCTGGGTCTTCATGCATCCATACCTCACCGTCTTTATAAGTCATTTGTTCTGGGTAACGCAGGTCAATAACTTCTTCCTGAATTTTCTGAGAAGGTGCTTTTGTCATTAAAGATACAACAACGTTAGCCAAAATACCTGCTGTTGCACCAAAAATTCCTGCGCCTGTGTCGATAATTCCCAAAATTGTGAAGCCGCCGAATTTCGCAGCAAAGATATAAGCCAGTGTGACAGTCAAGCCTGAAATCATACCTGCAACAACCCCAGGTCCATTCGCTCTCTTCCACCATACACCGAGAAGCAGTGCCGGGAAGAAGGAACCAGATGCAAGCGCAAACGCCCAAGCAACAATTTGCGTAATCGCACCAGGCGGGTCAAGTGCAACAAGACCTGCAACAACTGTCGCAATAACAATTGACCAACGACCAACAAGAAGACGTTTCTTATCTGTCGCTTGCGGATTAATCGTACGATAGTAGATATCATGTGCTAATGCTGATGAAATCGCGATCATAAGACCGCCTGCTGTTGATAATGCAGCCGCCATCGCACCTGCAGCCATAAGACCAATTACAAAGATTCCTAAGTTTGCAATCTCTGGTGTTGCCATTACGACAATATCATTACTAATTGTAATCTCTGTCCATTGAAGAACGCCGTCACCATTTCCATCTGCTAATGCAAGCTTACCTGTATCAATCCAAGCCTGTGTCCAAGCTGGTAATGAGCTAATTGCACTTCCAGCAACTTGCGTCATCAAGATAAAGCGTGAGAATGCCGCATAAGCTGGTGCTGAAAGATATAGCAAACCGATGAAAAGAAGTGCCCAAGCACCGCTCCAGCGAGCAGCTTTCATTGTTGCAACTGTGAAACGAACAATAACGTGAGGAAGGCCTGCCGTACCAGCCATCAGCGTGAACATTAACGCAATGAACTGCCACTTGGACCCATTTTCAAATGGTGTAAAATATTCTGAGAGGCCGAGTTCCCCTGTCAATTTGACCAATTTCATTCACAACTTCCCCATAAGAAAGCCATGGAATTGGATTTCCTTTTAATTGCATTGACATGAAGATAACTGGAACAAGGTAAGCAATGATTAACACGATATACTGTGCAACCTGTGTCCACGTAATCCCTTTCATTCCACCTAGTGATGCGTACGTTGCAATCAGCACAACCCCGATTAATGTACCAATCTTCGCATCTACTTCTAGCAAACGTCCGATTACAACCCCTGAACCAGACAATTGCCCGATTGAATATGTGAAACTAATAATGATTGTGGCAGCCGCAGCAAGCAAACGTGCCGTATTACTGTTGTAGCGGTCACCAATGAACTCTGGTACCGTATAGCGTCCAAATTTACGTAGTTGAGGCGCTAATAAGAATGTGAGGAATAAGTAACCACCTGTCCAGCCCATCAAGTAGGCTAAACCATCATAACCGAGAATCATAACAGTACCTGCAAGACCGATAAATGACGCAGCACTCATCCAGTCTGCCCCGATTGCCATACCGTTATAGATTGGCGGTACACCGCGACCTGCAACATAGAAATCAGATGTTGCTTTCGCTTTGTTATAAATAGCAATTCCAATATACAGTGCAAAAGTAGCAACTATAAGACCGGTTGATACAAGAAATTGAGCGTCCAATGATACTCCCCCTTTAAAAGTTGACCAAAATTGTAATGCAGTTCTCCCCCCTGCATCTATTTCTGTCTAAAACTTTCTTGAATCAGTGGTCTAGTACTTTGCCACTGCTTATTGTTTTATTTTTCGATTCGTCAATTCCAAACTTGCGGTCAATCGCATCACTTACGATTGCATTAACAAATAATAGAATGATAAAGACGACAATTGCACCTTGCGCTCCCATGAAGTAATGGAATGGCATTCCGTTAATCGTCATACCTGAGAACATATTTGCTCCAATAACAACGCCGAATGAAAGAATCATCCCAATCCCAATGTAAATGATGATGCTTGTCGTTCTTGCCCGAAAGTAAGCATCTGCTACTTGCTTGTCAATCTTTCTCAACTTATCTCTCCCCCTTGAATGTAAAGTCATCACATAGCAATCCAACAACTGCCGTCACTTCCCTTTGTCCATCACCCCCTTAAAGCTACTTTAGACTAAAGATAAACTGTACCGTTTCCCAAAACGGCATCGGCACCATTGCAACTTTGATAACCATATAAGCAAACAGTGCAGCAAACGGTAGTGCAAAGAAAATTTGTTTTTGTTTTTTCAATGCATACACAACTGAGAACACTGTGATTGCGCCAAACATTATGACAATCCACATATACTTTCTTCCCCCTGTATATCTTAAGTTTTTATATAACTTTATTAACGTGCTAAAGATAATGATCATGTGTATTCATGATAACGTTTTCATTTATGTAGAACAGGATAATTTCATGATGTTTTTTTTGCAGATGAGAGGTTGGCTTACTTTGTTTATATGATGAGCTACTAAGAAGTATTCGAAAAACATTGGCCAAGTGGATAAATTTGTGTAAGCGTTAACATTAGGTGAACGGGAAAGCTCTCCAATACGGAGAGCATTTGTTGAAATTTTCTGTTAATTGTATTTCATATGATATATGAGGTTATGACCTACCGTCAATATATTTTTTTGCACTTTTGTTATAAAATTTTGCAAATGAGATTAAAATCCAAAAAAATAATCAGCTATTGAGAACAATAATTGCTGCCTAGTTAATGCTTATTTATTTATACCTGGAGGCACGCCGTTCCTTTACGATCAGTGTTGCCACAACAGCAACAACCGCTATGACTACCAGCGCTAAAACGAATAAAACAGAGGTCTCATACATATTCACATCACCATTCAAGTTGGTTGTGTCCGAGGGTGAAAGATTTAACGAAGAGGAAATCGATGGCTCTGAACTAGCCCCACCTGAAGACGAAGAAGATGAGCCTTTCCGACTGAACCCATAATAAAGCACAAAGCCCCAAATCCCTACACTCATTGGGAGCAAAATAATTAACAGGGTTATTTTTATTTTTTTCATCAAAGGCGCTCCTCCGTTCCCACTTATCTAATATTATGATATCCCGAACCCCCTCACTCCGTAAGCGGCTTTCCACCTAGGACATTTTACATATATTAACTCTGATGATTCTAATGAAGGCGGTGTGAGCGAAGCCTGCTCTTGCTTCCGTTCAACGCCCCAATGAAAGGGAAGGCTCTGTTTCAGTGATACCTATTAACAACCTTAGCGCAGCTCCGCCCCTTTTCCATTAAAAAACCGTAAGCGGAATCCCGCTTACGGCTCTGTTTTATGCACCTTGGTTGTCTGTGTCAGTTGCTTCTTCTTGCTCTTGTGGTTGCTCTGTCGGTTCTTCCATAACAGGTTGTTCTTCTTGCTTCTCATCTTCTGTTACAGATTGCTGTTCTTGCTGTTTCGCATCTTCCACTAATTGTGAAAGCGGCTTATTCAAGTAATCAACAGGGTTAACCGCTACATCATTTGAACGAATTTCAAAGTGTGCGTGAATACCTGCTTCTTGATTGTAGACATTACGGCCAGCTGTACCAAGTACTTGACCTTGTTCAACTTCAGCACCTTGTTCAACTTTAACGTTTTCAAGGCTTTGGTAGACTGTTACAATTCCATCTTCGTGTTCAATTTCAACAACATTGCCAAGCAATGAATCTTTTTCAGCTTTCACGACTGTACCACTTGCTGATGCGACTACTTCAAATGCTTCCCCGTTTTCTGTTGCAAGATCGATTCCTGTGTTTTGGTAGTAAGTATTATTATAGAAAACGAGTGCTGCTTGCTGTTCTTCAGTCGTTGCGTCATAGTCGTAGAAATGCTTTTGAATGAACACACTGTTTTCGTTTTCTGCTGGCATTTGGAAGAATTCCTCTGCCATGTTAACAGGTACAGCTTCTTCGTCGCTGTAAGACACATCTGATTGACTTGGCTCTTCTACTTCAGCTGGAGATGTTTGGTCGTTACTGTTTTGGAACCAAAGCACTCCTGTCAGAATTAATGCTGCACTTGCTAAGTAGATTGCTGGAAAGACCCATTTTTTTCGAAGATAAGACTGAACCTTTGAACCTTGAGAAAGATTTTGTTTTTCTTCATCTCTCATGTTTTATCACCTCACGAATCATTCTGATCAGATCGGAGGTGTTATATACATTTTGCAAAAACTTTTTTTCGTTTATTTTTCGACAAATCTTTTGACTTTATGCATCGTTACTTATTTTTTCGCTGTGTACTTTGCGGCGAACGGTTCAATTGAAGAAATATTTGTGCCTTGATAATAATGAGCGATGATCTCTTGCACTTCTTTGCCTTCTGAAGCCATACCATTCGCCCCGTACTGACTCATGCCAACTCCATGCCCCCAGCCGCGCGTCGTTACAACAATTCGGTCACCACTTCGAGATAATGAAAAATCAGATGAGTTCAAATCAAGCTTCGTGCGCACATCACGACCGCTAAAGACTTCACCATTAATAGAAACCTTTGCAATTCGCTTTCCTTCTGTTCGTTCAATCACATTTCCGACCGCTTGATTTGAACCGAGCTGCACGCCAAGCTTCTTTTCAAATTCTTTTACTGGAAAAACTTTTGTAGCTGTGAATTTCGGTGATGTTTTGTCCCAAGGACTCTCTACACTGCGTAGATAAGGAAACGGATTCTGCCAATAATCCTCAGAATTCTCGGTATATCCGTTACTTGTCGAAAAGAAAGATGCCGTAATCGGTTGACCCTTATACGTGATCACTTTTCCTTTCGTTGCTTCGATTGCTTCATGTATCCGCTCCATCTTCCATTCATAATCCGCTCCCCAAATCTTCTTCAATTCGGCAGGACTCTTATACACTTGGTGCATGACGGTATCAGTGACAAGCGCTCCTTCTGGAAGACCAATTTTCTCATCATTCATCATTTGCTTCACAATATACGTTCGTGCAGTAAGGGCTTGGGCCTTCAATGCCTCTAGCTCAAACTCCGCCGGCATTTCCGAAGCAACCACCCCTGCTACATATTCTTCAAGAGGTACATTCTCGATGAGTTGGGCATTACTTCGATAGACAGCAACCTCCACAGCGGGGGCTGAGGTAGTTGTTTGTTTCTGAGAAGCTGCTGGTGTTGCTTCAGGCACAGGTTCTGGCCCTGAAACCTCTGATTTAAAAGGTATAACAAGCAAGCTTGGTAAGACCAATACAACTGCAAAGAAAATTGCGGCGAGGATAAGTAAAGGTTTCCATGCTCTCATTCATCCATTCCTCCAATTCAATATCGCTTGCACTAATATTGCTATGGGGATGGACAACCTTTTAGAACAAAAAAAGAAGAAGCCTTTGAATGACTTCTTCTTCTTTCTTATGCTAGGTCTTTTGCTTCGATTGTTACGCTTTCTTCACTAGCTGGCATTTCTGCCGGACCTTCTTTGATACGTTCGATGTCAGCCCCAAGTGCAGCTAACTTCTCTACGAAATCAACATAGCCACGGTCTAAATGATGAAGTTCAACAACACGCGTATAACCATCTGCAATAAGTCCTGAAATAATAAGTGCTGCTGCTGCTCGTAGGTCAGTTGCTGCAACTTCGGCACCTTGTAGTGAGACAGGTCCGTTAATAATAGCTGAGCGGCCTTCGATTTTGATATTACCATTCATGCGACGGAATTCCTCAACATGCATGTAACGATTCTCGAACACTGTTTCCGTAATCATACTCGTTCCGTTCGCCTGTAATAGCAACGCCATCATTGGCGCCTGCATATCAGTTGGAAAACCTGGGTGCGGCATTGTTTTAATATCAACCGCTTGAAGTTCGTCAGTAGGAAGAACACGAATGCCATCCTTCTCTACTGCAAAACGCACACCCATTTCTTCCATCTTAGCGATTAGTGAACTAAGGTGTTCAGGAATTGCTCCTTCTACGAATAATTCGCTTTTCGTTAAGGCTGCTGCGATTAGAAATGTTCCTGCTTCAATTCGGTCAGGAATAATGTTATGTTCAGCACCCTTTAACGACTTCACTCCGTCAATGCGAATCGTTTCAGTACCGGCTCCACGCACTTTGGCACCCATTTTATTCAAGAAGTTCGCCAAGTCAACAATTTCAGGCTCTTTTGCCGCATTTTCAATAGTTGTACGACCTTCTGCCAAAGTAGCAGCCATCATAATATTTTCCGTTGCTCCAACACTTGGGAAGTCGAGGTACACTTTCGCACCTTTCAACTTATCAGGTACAGTTGCTTCTATATAACCATTCCCAACTGTTACGACTGCTCCCATTGCTTCGAATCCTTTCAAGTGCTGGTCAATCGGACGAGATCCAATATTACAGCCGCCTGGAAGAGCAATGCGGGCGTGCCCAACACGAGCGAGCAATGAGCCCATCACTAGGACAGAAGCGCGCATTTTTCGCACGTATTCGAATGGTGCTTCAGTCGACAATGCACCAGTGGCATCTACGGTCACTTCTTTATTATGAAAGGAAACATCCGCATTCAAATAGCGTAATACTTCATTAATTGTGTAGACATCTGCTAATGGGGGTGCATCTTTTAGGATGCTTTTTCCCTCACTTGCTAATAAAGTTGCTGCGATGACAGGCAGTACGGCATTCTTAGCCCCTTCGACCTTTACGGCCCCTGAGAGACGCCTGCCGCCGCGGACAATGATTTTTTCCAAGACAGTCCCCTCCGCGTCAATAGAATCACTTATTTACTCTGTTTTAAACTGTTTACCACTTAGGTAACATGTCATAAACGGAATATAACAGAAAATTCAGGGAATTTAACTAAACCTTCCCTTGTTTGACTTCTTAAGCCAAACTTTCAACATGCACTATATTAATATTCAAGCGTAATAATAGGTGTGCCTATCGTGACCGATATCACACCGCCCAATCCTTGTTTACGTAATCCAAGTTGTACATTCATTTTTTCATTTTCAACTGAAATCATTTGCGATAAATCATTTGAATAAGCAGATATCGAAATAAATCCGTTTTCTTCAACCCTTTCAATTGGACGAGCTGATACATGATTGAGTATCCTTTTTGCATAAGAATGCAAAACACCTTCCATCATACCACCCGCTTGTCCTTTCACACAAGAATAAAATGAGGGAGTTTTTTGGAATAAATTAGACGACATTTCATCCGTTTCATGGGTAATTAATCCCCATTCTTGTTCTCCAAGGCTCTCGCCACTCATTTCATATATAAGATACGTATTATGCATATCTTTCTGGGGGGTGTGCAGTTAAGAGAATTCTCTCTGATAAGTTGTTACTTCTTCGTAACAGCCCTACTGCTTTCCATACATCAGCATTCTGTTCAACTGTCCACTGAAACTCGGGAAATCTCTTTGCAATTGACTTCCACTCTTTTTCGAACTCTGCGAATTGCTGCACTTCGCCTCGTTGCTCTCTCGCATATATCTGCCATTCCTTTACGTCAACATCATTCGCCTTCAAAGCTTCTACCAGCTGGTGCAAATCATGTTCTTTCCCTACTGTTTCTCCGTATTTTCCCATCACAAGTATTGAAATACTTATAATTGCAAACAAAAGAATATGAGATAATTTCAACTTCTTCACTCCCTCTCCCTAAGTACAGTGTTTCCGCTATAAAAAACACCATACATGGAAGTTAACGTCATCTTTCGACGTTAAGGAGTAGTAAGCGAATGTTCGATAACCAATTACCTAAAATAAGGGCTTACAAACATATACCCCCTATAAACACTACTTATTTCCTAGTTACCAAGCCATATTATGCCAATAAAAAAAGACCTGCCTAATTTTAGGCAGATCTAAAATAAGTATTTCATTTGTTTGGCCCAGAACAAGTAATCAAGGAAGAAATTCCCGACTGTTGAACCAATTGCAATTGTTAATAAGATAAGTAATGCCTTTGCATGACCTGTCTTCCCAGACTTAATCAATACATCTATTCGAATTCCTTGGAGCGCCCACCACGTAATTACGAAGAAAAGCAGATGAACGACCATCCCTAACATTGCCTGTTGCGCAAAATCAGCTCCCATGTTTTCTTCACTCCCATCAAAAAAAGAGGGCAGAATCGCCCTCTTTTCATTGTACCCGATTATCACTTATTGACCAAAGAAATCGGTAAAGTTAAAGCTTCCATAGAAGAAATCCATCGCTACGTTTGGCAAGATACCGAACAATACCGTACCAAGCGCACAGATAATGACAACTGTAGAAATGCCTGCTGGAACTTTCACTGCTGAATGGTCTGTTGCAGGCCGGAAAAACATCTGTTGCATAATTTTAAAATAGTAGAAATATGAAATAACCGTTCCTGTCATCATAAGTGCCGCTAAGAAATAGTGTGACGGCTGAGAAGCAAGGACTCCAATAAAGATATTGAATTTACCCATGAATCCCATCGTACCCGGTATACCTGCTAATGACAGAATGAAGACACTCATAAGAACAGCCATTGCTGGTGACCGTTGATATAACCCAGAGAATGCACTTACATCTTCACTATCAGAACGCTGGATAATCATTTGAATAATCGCAAACGCCCCTAAGTTCATGAATAGATAAGCAACGAGGTAGAACCACATGCTTTCAAACATCAACGCAGAAAATGCAACAAACGGAACGAGCAAGTACCCGGCATGCGCGATACTTGAGTAAGCGAAGAGCCGCTTAATATTACGCTGTCTTAACGCGATTGTATTTCCAACGATAATCGTTATACCTGCAAGAACAGCTAAGAATTGCTGCATGGACATTAATAATGGAATCTGTCCGCCGATACCTGGTGTCTGAACAAACGCAACGAGGAACAGACGCATTATAATGACAAAGCCTGCTGTTTTCGATACGACACTTAAGAATGCAGTAACAGGTGTCGGTGAGCCTTGATACACATCAGGTGCCCACATTTGGAATGGTACAACAGCAATCTTAAATGCTAGACCGACAAATACCATTAAGAAGGCAATTGAAATAATGTACTGAAGGTTCCCTGTCATTAAGTTGCTTAATTGTGTACTAATCTCAAACAAGTTTGTCGAGCCAGACAATCCATAGATATAGCTCATTCCGAACAACGTAATGGCTGTTGAAATTCCGCCGTTAATCACATACTTCATAGCCGCTTCATTTGAGCCATGATGCTTCTTTCTAATACCAGCTAAGATATAAGAAGAAATGGACAGAAGCTCTAAGCCGACGAATAATGTAATCAGGTCAGCACTTGATGCCATCATCATCGCACCAAGCAGAGCTGTTAAGAATAAATAGTAGAACTCACCGCGATAGGCCATCTTCTCCTTCGGCTCATAGCTCGCAGCAATAAGCAGAACAAACCCCGCTCCTACTAAGAAAATAAACTTAAAGGCTTTTGAAAATGAATCCAGCCGATATGTATCATGCAAAATGCTTGATACAGGGTGATCCAATTGACCAACTAAGAAGAATAACGCAATGACGATCCCGCCTAAGCCGATCCATGCTAGTATTTTTCTATCTTTATCGCGCCCCATGAACAGGTCAATAACTGACAGGAGGGTTGCAACACCAAGAATCACAAATTCTGGAGCCATAATCCCCCATTCATAGCTTAACAGTGTTTCCAGGTTCATATGCTTACCCTCCTATCCCGATTAAGATCGTTTCAAGTGTGGCTTGTAGTGACTGAACAAGTATGTTCGGATAGACACCGATTAAAATGATAAACGCCAATAAGACGATGACAGGCACCATTTCAATTGGACGAATATCAATCGCTGATTCATAATCAGCTGCTGTCTTTCCAAACGTTACATTTAATACAGCACGCAGTAGATATGCAGCAGTTAGAATAATCCCTAATGCCCCAACCGCGGCAATACCCGGCATTGTGCCAAATAAACCGAGGAACGCCATGAATTCACTAACGAACCCTGACATACCAGGAAGTCCAAGCGAGGCCATTGCACCAGCTAATAGAAAGCCTGCTGTGATTGGCATTACTTTCGCAAGACCACTTAACTTATCAATGCGTGATGTTCCAACACGTTCGTACATCACACCAATTAAGAAGAACAATAGAGCTGAAATCAAGCCGTGTGAAATAACTCGGAAGATCGCGCCTTGAATTCCTGATTCATTCATTGCTCCAAGCCCGATTAAAACGATCCCCATGTGGGAAATACTTGAATAAGCAAGCACCATTTTGAAATCGGTTTGAATTAATGCAAGAAAAGCCCCATACAACAAGTTAATGACACCTAATACAGCTAGCACGACGGCCATGCTTTGAAATTCCTCAGGAAATACACCCATTCCTAAGCGAATCAAACCGTAAGCACCGATTTTTAGCAGAATACCAGAGTGAATCATAACAATTGCCGGTGGCGCCTGCACGTGCACACGCAGCATCCAGCTATGAAGCGGGAAGATTGGCAGCTTAACACCGAATGCAATCAGCAATGCTGTCGCAATTCCGAAACGAAAACCTTCTGAAATGCCATAATAAGCAAGCTGATCATTTGGTAGAGCCATAACCTCCACCAGCTCGTTAATATTGAGTGTGCCTGTTTTTACAAAAAGTGCTGCAAATGCAATTAGTAGAATCGCAGAGCCAAGACCATTATAAATAAGGAAAGAATATGCTGCACGTTCTTTCTCATCATAGCCCCATTTTCCAATTAAGAAGAACATTGGGACAAGCGTTAACTCAAAGAAAACGAAGAAGAGCAATAAATTTTCTGATGAAAATACACCAAGCATTCCGAGCTCAAGCAGCAAAAAGAGCATAAAATAACCCTTCCACTCTTTCTTAATATGAATGGAAGCAATCGCCGCAAGTGTTGAAACAACAGCGGTTAACAATACAAGCACAAGTGATAACCCTGTTAAGCCGAGCTCGTAATTAATGACAAGCTGTTGAATCGGCAAATCTGAATCACCGAATGCAAGCCATTTATGCTTTTCAATAAACTGACTGCCTTCTGCATTGTTCGTAAAGCTTCCGTAGACAATGAACGAAAGAAGAAGCGGCAGTAGTGTTGCAAGAAAACCAACTAATTTAATTTGTTTTTCATTATGTTTTGGAAGTAAGGCTAATATCGCAATCCCAACCAACGGGGAGAATACCAGCATTGATAATAGATATCCGCTCATCCGAAATACCCCCCTGTCAACGCAAGGATGACAACTAACACAGCCAAGCCGATGAACGCGACAGCTCCGTATGTTTGTACCTGTCCGTTTTGCAGCTTTGAACCGACTTTCCCAAGTCCTTGTGTCATGGCTGCTGTTGCGCCAACGATCCCTTCAACAACAAACTCATCAATATATTTAAGTAAATAGCCAATCGCACGTGTTGCATAGACGACTGTATATTTATATATTTCATCGATAAAGTATTTATTTAGAAGAATGGTATATGGCGTAACCGTATGTTTTGTAAGCCAATCACGTTCAATGAATTGATTTCCGTAAATCAAGTACGCGATGAAGATGCCAAGCATGGAGACACCAACTGCAAGAATCATAATCCATTCGCTTCCTGGAATATGTCCGAGCTCATGGCCCATCGTCGTACCTTCAGTCAACCAATCACCTAAGAATGTTCCGAACCACGGTGTATTCACATAACCTGAGAAGATAGCCAAGATACCGAGTATAATCATTGGAAAGGTCATTACAAATGGAGACTCATGAACATGTGACTGTTCGCCTCTCGCTTCTCCCCCAAAGACCATAAAGAATAAACGGAACATATAGAACGATGTGAAAAATGCAGCAACAACTGCCAATGTAAACAAACCATAATTTCCATGTGCCCATGCTGCTAATAAGATTTCATCCTTACTAAAGAAGCCTGAGAAAAATGGAAAACCACTAATAGCAAGCGTTCCAATTAGAAACAGCGGGCCTGTTAACTTCATTTTCTTCCACAAGCCGCCCATTTCCTCGATGTTTTGTGTATGAACAGCATGGATAACACTACCTGCCGCTAAGAACAATAACGCCTTGAAGAATGCATGCGTCATAAGATGGAATACACCTGCTACATAACCAGCAGAACCGAGTGCAAGCATCATATAACCAAGCTGACTGACTGTTGAATATGCGAGTACGCGTTTGATATCCTTCTGAACAAGACCGATACTCGCTGCGAAAATGGCAGTGAAACCACCAACAACCGCAATCGTATTCATCGCTGTTTCACTTGCTTCAAACAGCGGGAATAATGAAGCAACGAGATACACACCAGCCGCTACCATTGTAGCTGCGTGAATTAATGCTGAAACAGGTGTCGGACCTTCCATCGCATCTGGAAGCCATGTATGAAGCGGGAACTGACCTGACTTACCAACTGCTCCAATGAAAATTAAAATGGCACTAAGCGTAATAATTTCCGTGGAAATAGCCCCTGCTTCAACTGCCTTGAAAATCTTATCATATTCAAAGCTTCCAACCTGCCAGAATATTAGAATCATCCCAATGAAGAAACCAACATCCCCAATACGAGTCACAATAAATGCTTTCTTTGCTGCAGCCCTCGCTTCTCCTTTAAAGAAGTAGAAACCAATCAGCAAGAATGAACCTAGACCAACAAGCTCCCAGAACATATATACTTGAAGTAAGTTTGGAGAGATTACGAGCGAAAGCATCGCAAAAGTAAAGAGACCAAGATACGCATAGAAAATGCCGATTCTGTCGTCATCACTCATATAACCCCGTGAATACATATGTACAAGAAAACTTACAAGTGAAACAATTACAAGCATAAGAGCATTTAACTGATTAACTTCAAATCCAAATGTTAAGTCAACATTTCCGATTGTTAACCAAGTATTTTCTACTTTGACATTACCGCCCTGAAATCGAGCAAACAATACGCCGAATGACATAATACAGGAAGCGAGTGTTGCAATCATTCCGACTATGGCGCTGCTTGCTTTCATTTTCCTTCCAAATATCACTAAGAATATAAACGAGAGAAGCGGAAAGAGCGGTATAAGCCATGTATTTTCCATCATCTATCACAATCCCCTTCTTGGCTCACAGGATGTGAGTCATTCTTCTTCTCCACCCGGTTGTACTACTCCAAGCGGACTGTTCGAAATGAATTAACCCTATCCCCCAAAGATTTTCCTCTCTACCTAGCCATGCAGATGTTTCAAAAGACTAGTTTTTCAAAGAATTCATTTCATCTACATTTACAGTCGAACGGTTTCGGTAAAGCGCAATTAAGATCGCAAGCCCAACCGCTGCCTCTGCCGCTGCAATGGAGATTGTAAATAGAGAGAAGATTTGCCCTGTTATACTCGGGTTCACTCCATATTTACTGAAAGCAACAAGGTTAATATTTACCGAATTCAACATCAGCTCGATACAAATTAATACGATAACGGTATTTCGCTTCGTCAAAGCTCCGAATAAACCGATACAGAAAAGCGCCAGAGCAACAACTAAATAAACCGATAACGGGATACTACTCATTCACTCTCCGCCTCCTCATCATCACGTTTTGCTAAGATAATCGCTCCAATAAGTGCAACAAGGAGAACCACAGACGTTAATTCAAATGGAATCACATACTTCGAATAAAGCTCCATCCCAATTTTCTCTGTATTATCCACATGCAAATCCGTTGCTTGCTCACCTAACACTAAATCGTTAATTCCGAGGTAAACAACAACGAAGAAGCCAATGACGCCTGCGCCAACTATTACCTGCTTCAGCAAAGGCGCTTTCTCTTCACTCTTATCGTTATAGCGGGTTAACATAATTCCAAATAGCATAATAATCGTGATTGCGCCCGAGTAGACGAGTACTTGAACGACAGCTACAAATTCTGCAGAAAGCATGACATATAGTCCAGCAATTGATAAGAATGTGAACACGAGTGCGACAACCATGTGTACGACCTTCGTCAAATTCAACATGAGCACACCGCAGATAATTGCACAGAAAGCCAAAATAGCAAAAATCAAAAACTCTCCGCTCATGCCTTATTCTCCTTCCGTACATTGTTATCGTTCTCATCAAGCCATTCGAGATTCTTGAATAAATCGTCACGGCTATATTCTGCCAGCTCAAAGTTATTCGTCATCACGATCGCCTCTGTCGGACACACCTCTGTACATAAGTCACATAAAATACAGATTTCAAAGTTAATATCATACGTATCAATGACTTTTCCTTTTTTGTTCGGGTCAGGGTGTTTCTTCCCTGTTAACTGAATACAATCTGTCGGGCAAATGTTCGCACATTGGTTACAGACAATACACTTTTCCGGGTAAAACTTCTGGATCCCGCGGAACCGATCTGGTAACGGTAACGGTTTGTCTGGGTAGTCATATGTGACGCCTTTTTTCGTTAAATTTTTAAGGGTATATTTTAAACCTTTGGCTAAGCCGAGCATTTTACCACCCCTTTTACATTTTGCCGGCCTTTTCCGGTGTCCATTTTATTTAAAGAATAGCTCTTTCACGACCGCTGTAAGGAAGATATTTGCGAGCGCAATTGGTAATAACACTTTCCATGCAAATTCCATCAGCTGATCGGCGCGGACACGCGGGAACGTGGCACGGAACCAAATCATGATGAAGATAACCGCACTGAACTTCAAGGCGAACCATACTGGCCCTGGAATGAAACCTAAATAAGGAATTGGGTTCCAACCACCTAAGAATAGAACTGTAATAAGAGAGCCCATTGCGAAGAAATACACATACTCTGCAAGCATAAAAAATGCCCAGCGGAAGCCTGAGTATTCAACATGGAAACCGGCTACAAGCTCTGATTCTGCCTCTGGCAAGTCAAATGGCGCACGGTTCAACTCTGCAACTGCTGAAATAAAGAATACAACGAATGCAATTGGCTGTAAGAAGATATAAGCAACATTTTTCTGTGCATCAACAATGTCCATTAAGTTCAAGCTGCCGGAAAATAAGATAACACCGATAACAGACATAACAAGCGGAATTTCGTAGGAAATCATTTGGGCAGCGGCACGCATACCGCCGAGCAAGGCATATTTATTGTTCGATGCCCAGCCCCCAGTTACAACACCTATTGTCGTAATCCCTGAGACAGCAATGTAATAGAGAAGCCCAACTCCAATATCTGCAAAATGAAAGGCATTTGTAAACGGCATAACCGCTAACACCATAAATGCCGGTGCAAATGCAAGTACAGGTGCAAGAATAAAGAGCGGCTTATCCGCTGCTTTCGGAATCGAATCTTCTTTCAATAATAGCTTTAATACGTCGGCAACTGTTTGAAGCAGTCCCCAGCGCCCACCGACACGCGACGGACCTAAACGTGCCTGCATAAAACCCATTACTTTACGTTCAGCAAGAATACCATATGTTACGAAGCCTAATACAACTGCAAGTAACCCCGCGCCGAGTGCAAAGAACGCACCGAATGTTAACAAACTCGGAGGTGATTGCAATAGATTGTTAATCATTATCCATCGACCTCCCCAAGTACGATATCAATGCTACCAAGAATCGCAACAACATTAGCAATATTTTGACCCTTAAGCAACTTGGATAGAATCTGTAGGTTATAGAATGACGGCCTACGGAACTTCAAACGATATGGCTCTTTCTTTCCATCGCTGGCAATGTAGCAGCCAATTTCACCACGCGGCGATTCAATGCGGACATATCCTTCACCTTTTGGCGCTTTGATAATTCGCGGCACTTTTGCCATAATTGCCCCTTCACTCGGGAACTGTTCAACCGCTTGCTCACAAATGCGGATTGATTGCTCGATTTCTTCCATTCGAATCTCATAACGGGCCCAAGCATCTCCACCCGTTCTTGTCGGTACCTCAAAGTCAAACCTGTCATAGATGGAATATGGTTCATTCTTACGAAGGTCCCATTTCTCTCCTGTACAGCGCAAGCCGACACCGCTTAATGAGTATTGAAGGGCATCTTCACGTGTGTACTTACCGATACCTTTTACACGGTTCAAGAAGATTTCATTCCCTGTTACAAGCTCATGATAGCCTACCAGCTGCTCTCGCATATAAGGAAGGAATTCTCTTACCTTATCAATCCATCCATCCGGTGCATCCCACTTCACACCACCAACACGCATATAGTTGAATGTAAGACGCGCTCCTGAAAGTTCATTTAATAAGTTAATAATCATTTCCCGCTCACGGAATGCATATAAGAAAGGACTTAGTGCTCCAATATCAAGCAAGTATGTTCCATACCAAACAAGGTGACTTGCAATACGCCCTAGTTCCATGGCGAGCACCCGTAAATATTCTGCACGGTCTGGGATTTCAAGACCCATCATTGTTTCAACTGCGTGCACAAGCACATAGTTATTCGTCATCGCCGAAAGGTAATCCATTCGGTCTGTATACGGGATTATTTGCGTATATTGCAGGTCTTCAGCAAGCTTTTCAGTACCGCGGTGTAAGTAGCCGATGACAGGTGTAGCTTCGACAACTGTTTCTCCATCAACCTTTAATACAAGCCGGAAAACTCCGTGTGTACTGGGATGCTGAGGGCCGACGTTTAGCAGCATTTCTTCCGTTCTAAGCATGCTAGCTACACCTCCACATCATATGGCTCATAATCTTTACGAAGCGGATACCCAATCCAATCATCAGAAAGCAAAATGCGCTCTAAGCATGGATGATTGTTAAACACAATGCCAAGCAAATCATATGCTTCGCGCTCAGGCCAGTTTGCTCCCTGCCATACAGGAACAAGTGAGTCAATGACTGGCTTGTCACGATCAATTTTCACCTTAAGCGCCACAGATTGCTGGTTTTTATATGAATATAAATGGGTATATACTTCCATGTGAGTTTCGAAATCTGAGCCATGTAATTCACTTAAATATTCGAAACCTAATTGTTCGTTGTATTTCAGAAACTCTGCTAGTTTGAAATATGTATCAGGTTTTGCGACAAGTGTTGGAACATCTTTTGAAAGTCTATTAATATAGGAATCTTCAAGGATATCCTTACCAAGATTGTCTTCAATCACTTTTACATATTTATCAAGTGTTGGTTGGTTTGGTGATGGCTTCTCTTCTTCTGCTGGCGCTTCTTTCGCTTTCCCTGCAGAAGCAGCTTTCGCTTTCGCAGCGGCTGCGGCCTTCGCTTTGGCTTTAGCGGCAGCAATTGCTTTCGCCTTCTCATCATCCCCACCAGCAGAGTCTCCTGCTTGAGCCTTTGCTTTTGCAGCTGCGGCTGCTTTCGCCTTAGCGGCTGCAGCGGCCTTTGCCTTCGCTTTGGCCTTTTCATCATCTGTAGCTGGTTCTGCGCTCTCTTGTTGCTTTACCTTCTGCTTGGCGAGCGCAGCTGCTTTAGCTTTTGCGGCAGCGGCGGCCTTCGCTTTGGCTTTGGCTTTGGAATCGTCATTAGAAGCTGATGCTTCACCTTCTTGAGCCTTTGCCTTTTGCTTAGCAAGTGCCGCAGCTTTTGCTTTAGCAGCTGCTGCCGCTTTGGCCTTCGCCTTAGCCTTGTCATCATCTTCGCTTGGCGTTTCACTCTGTTGTTCTTTTGCCTTCTGCTTGGCTAAAGCAGCGGCTTTCGCCTTAGCTGCAGCGGCAGCCTTGGCTTTCGCTTTATCTTTATCGTCCTGTTCATCAGTGGAAGCGTCTTGCTTTTCAGCTGCTCGTTGCTTAGCTAATTCTGCTGCTTTCTTCTTTGCTTCTTCAGCAGCTTGCTTTTTCGCAGCGGCTTTGTCATCTTCTGAAACCGCTTTCTTAGCATCGCTTGCTTTTTGTTCTGCAAGCTTTTTCTTCGCTGCTTCCTTGGCTTTGGCAGCGGCTTCTTTCTTTAGCTGCTCCTTGTCCTTATCTGTCATTTATTAATCACCCGCTTCCCAGTCTTTGCTTCGTAGCGGATTTTCTCTTGTAATTTATTAATTCCATAAATTAATGCTGCCGGATTCGGAGGACAGCCCGGAATATAGACATCAACAGGTACGATTTGATCGACACCTTTTACAACGGCATATGATTTAATATATGGCCCGCCTGCCGTCGCACAGGAACCCATTGCGATTACCCATTTTGGCTCTGGCATTTGGTCATACAGACGTTTGACAATTGGGGCCATTTTCTTTGTTACTGTACCCGATACAATCATGCAGTCCGATTGACGTGGTGATGTACGGAAGAATGAACCGAAGCGGTCAAGGTCATAGTGAGATGCCCCAACGCCCATCATTTCAATCGCACAGCAAGCAAGCCCAAAGGTCATTGGCCAAATTGAATTACTTCTTGCCCAAGCTTTCAATTGTTCTAATGTTGTAAAGAACACGTTTCGTTTCAGTTCATCATGTTCTTCTGGTGTTACATTCTCTAAGTTCAGCTCCATTTTAACACCTTCTTCTTCCATGCATAGATTAGCCCGATAAGGAGCATGATGACGAATATCAACATTTCAATTAATGCAAAAATACCTAACTTATCATAAGCAACTGCCCATGGGTATAAAAAAACAGTCTCAACATCAAAGATGACAAACATTAAAGCAAAAATATAATAGCGTACATTAAAACGAATACGTGCATCATGAAAGGGTTCAATACCGCTTTCATAGGTTGTTTGCTTCTCTGCAGTAGGCTTATTTGGCCTCAACAATTTCCCTGCTGTCAATGCAACAGCCGGCAACAAGATACCTAGCATCAGAAAAGCCACAACAATTAAATAATTGTTCTGGTATTGAAAGAAATCTCCCATACCCTCCCCCTCCAAACCTTGATTTTTCACAATTTTGTGTAACCGCCCCTATTATAGCAAATACCAATATTTGTGTCGATAAATGTTCAAAAACTACTGAGAAATGTTTAAGGGCTTTTCATTTTAATCTTCCACATTAATGTTATTATCATTTTCTTCAGGTCATGCCTATTGTCCTGTGAAGAATTTCGTAATAAAAAGAGCCCTAAGGACAGATCAATCCTTAAGGCTATCATTATTTCCCGGTTACATCTAAACGGTTAACCGCGCGCTGTAATGCTGACTCAGCACGTCTGAAATCAATATTATCTTTTTGTCCACTTTGAAGACGGCGCTCTGCACGTTCTTTTGCAGCCTTTGCCCGCTCGACATCAATGTGATCAGGTAACTCAGCTGCTTGAGCTAATACTGTTACTTGTTCTTTGCGAACTTCGACAAAACCGCCAGAGACCGCAATCATTTGTGTACTTCCACTTTGCTTAAGCCGAACAGCACTAACTGCAAGCGGAGCAACCATCGGAATGTGTCCTGGTAAAATACCAAGTTCCCCGCTTAGTGCCTTTACGCTGATCATTTCCACATCCGAATCGTAGACAGAGCCGTCGGGTGTAACGACACTAACTCTCATGGTACTCATAAAGAACCCTCCTATTATTAGCAGTGAGGCAGGAGAAATAGCATATTCGATTAACCTATTTCTCTCTACTCACTCTTAGCTAATAATTATGCTCCTTGCATTTCCTTTGCTTTTTCAACGACTTCCTCAATGCGACCGACTAGGCGGAACGCATCCTCTGGAACATCGTCGTGTTTACCGTCAAGGATTTCGCGGAACCCTTTGATTGTTTCCTGAACTGGAACGTATGAACCAGCTTGGCCAGTAAACTGCTCTGCAACGTGGAAGTTTTGTGATAAGAAGAACTGAACACGACGTGCACGGTGTACAGTAAGCTTATCTTCATCAGAAAGCTCATCCATACCAAGGATAGCAATGATATCTTGCAACTCTTTATAACGTTGCAATGTTTGCTGTACCTCACGAGCCACTTTGTAATGTTCTTCTCCAACAATTTCAGGTGCAAGTGCACGAGAAGTTGAAGCAAGTGGATCCACGGCAGGGTAGATACCCATTTCAGACAATTTACGTTCAAGGTTAGTTGTCGCATCTAAGTGGGCGAATGTCGTAGCCGGTGCCGGGTCAGTGTAGTCATCGGCAGGTACGTATACCGCTTGGATAGATGTGATTGAACCTTTGTTTGTAGATGTGATACGTTCTTGCAATTGACCCATTTCAGTTGCAAGTGTCGGTTGGTAACCAACGGCAGATGGCATACGGCCAAGTAGCGCTGATACCTCAGAACCTGCTTGTGTGAAACGGAAGATATTATCGATGAACAATAGTACGTCTTGACCTTGCTCATCACGGAAGTGTTCAGCCATTGTCAAACCTGTAAGGGCAACACGTTGACGTGCACCAGGTGGTTCGTTCATCTGACCGAATACCATTGCTGTTTTATTGATTACACCAGAGTCTTTCATTTCATAGTAAAGGTCATTACCTTCACGTGTACGCTCACCTACGCCGGCGAATACTGAGATACCACCGTGCTCTTGAGCGATGTTATTGATAAGCTCCTGGATAAGTACCGTTTTACCTACACCGGCACCACCGAACAAACCGATCTTACCACCCTTTACGTAAGGGGCAAGAAGGTCAACGACTTTAATTCCTGTTTCAAGAATTACAGTCTCTGTTGATAGTTGGTCAAACGTTGGTGCAAGACGGTGAATTGGATCACGAGGTGTATCTGCAGGAAGATCCTCATCAAGGTCAATCTTATTTCCTAGAACGTTAAATACACGGCCTAGTGTAACTTCACCAACTGGGACAGAGATTGGGCTGCCAGTGTCAAGAGCTTCCATACCGCGCATAATACCGTCAGTTGAAGCCATTGCAACTGTACGAACCATATCGTCACCAAGGTGAAGAGCTACTTCTAATGTCAAATCAATGTCAGATTCTGACTCTGATTGAGCTTTATATACGACTTTTAGGGCGTTATAAATATCCGGAAGTTGGCCATTTTCGAACTTTACGTCAACAACTGGACCCATAACTTGGGTAACGCGTCCTTTGATCATCGTTTTCCCTCCTTACTGACTTCATACTGGTTTGATGATGAACAAGAACGATGCGTTCATCACGACTTTCTGTCTTAACCGTTATTCTAACGCTGCTGCACCGCCGACAATTTCCGTGATTTCCTGGGTAATTGCTGCTTGACGAGCACGGTTATAGGAAAGCGTAAGTGAGTCAATTAACTCGCCTGCGTTATCTGTTGCATTCTTCATCGCAGTCATACGAGCAGCATGTTCACTGGCTTTACCATCGAGCAACGCACCATAGATGAGACTTTCCGCATATTGCGGTAGTAACTCTTCTAAAATTTCTTCTTGAGAAGGTTCATATTCATATGAACTTAAAGCAGTACTTCCTGTATCTTCAGCTAAGTCAGTTAATGGTAACAGCTTCTTGACTGAAAGATCCTGCTGAATTGCACTTACAAAGTGGTTATAATACATAAATAACTCATCATAAGTTTCTTCGGCAAAGTACTGTACCGCTTGACTAGCAATATCTTTCACATCTGAAAACATTGGCTCATCCGGCATTCCGGTAATTTCTTTAATAATCGGCATATTGCGCTTCTTAAAGAAATCACGTCCTACACGGCCAATAACAAGAATTGCATATTCATCTGTTGAGCGATGGCGCTCTTGGATCGTTTGGTATACACTACGAAGAACAGTACTGTTGTATGCACCAGCCAAGCCACGGTCAGAAGTGATGACAAGATAACCTGTCTTCTTCACTTCGCGTGTCTCCATCATTGGATGGCTTACATCATTGCTACCAGTAGCGATGCTTGCTACAACCTCTTGAATCTTCTCCATATACGGGTTAAAAGACTTTGCGTTTCCTTCCGCGCGATTTAGCTTGGAAGCAGAAACCATTTCCATCGCTTTTGTAATTTGCATTGTTTTCTTTGTCGAAGTAATCCTCGCTTTAATATCGCGTAAAGACGCCACTCGATCTCACCACCTTCAAGTCGTGTTCAAAAAGTAAATCAAGTGTTCGCTTGACTTCTTTTTGAACACGCAATTTTCGAATCTATCGTTGATGAGGGTATCAATTAATTATTAGACGCAACGAACGTTTTCTTAAATTCATTGATTGCCGCTTTGAAGTCATCATCTTCAGGTAAGTTACCTGTTTCACGAATGTGGCTAAGCAACTCTTTGCGGTTATGCTCTAACCATGTATGATACTCTTCTTCAAAACGTTGAATATCTTCAACAGCTACATCGTCTAAGAAACCTTTTGTTAAGGCATATAGACTTGCTACCTGCTTTTCAACTGGTAGTGGCTTATGAAGTCCTTGCTTAAGTACCTCAACTGTACGAGCACCACGGTTCAATTTAGCCTGAGTTGCTTTATCCAAGTCAGACCCGAACTGCGCGAATGCTTCCAGCTCACGGTATGATGCAAGGTCAAGACGTAGAGTACCAGAAACCTTCTTCATTGCTTTGATTTGTGCTGAACCACCTACACGTGATACGGAAAGACCCGCGTTCACGGCTGGACGTACACCAGAGTGGAACAAGTCAGATTGCAAGAAGATCTGTCCATCAGTGATTGAGATAACGTTTGTTGGGATGTAAGCAGATACATCACCTGCTTGTGTTTCGATAAATGGTAGAGCAGTTAAAGAACCTGCACCCAATGCGTCACTCAATTTCGCTGCACGCTCTAGTAAGCGAGAGTGCAAGTAGAATACGTCCCCTGGGAATGCTTCACGACCTGGTGGACGGCGAAGTAGCAATGAAAGCTCACGGTATGCAGCAGCTTGTTTTGATAAGTCATCATAGATAACAAGAACGTGCTTGCCGTTATACATGAACTCTTCACCCATTGTTACACCTGTATATGGTGCTAGGTACAATAATGGTGCTGGTTGTGATGCACTTGCTGTTACAACGATTGTGTAATCAAGTGCTCCATGGTGACGAAGTGTTTCTACTACACCACGTACTGTTGATTCTTTCTGACCGATTGCAACGTAGATACAAATCATATCCTCGTCTTTTTGGTTAAGGATTGTATCGATTGCTACAGCCGTTTTACCAGTTTGGCGGTCACCGATAATCAACTCACGCTGACCACGACCGATTGGAATCAAAGCATCAATCGCTTTAATACCAGTTTGAAGTGGTTCGTGTACTGATTTACGTGCCATTACTCCTGGCGCTTGTCCTTCAATTGGACGAGTATTTGTTGTTTCGATTGGACCTAATCCGTCAACTGGTTGTCCGAGCGGGTTAACAACGCGGCCTAGTAGTTCCTCGCCTACAGGTACTTCCATGATGCGACCAGTACGACGTACTTCGTCACCTTCACGGATATCTGTGTATGGTCCAAGGATAACGATACCAACGTTATTTTCCTCTAAGTTTTGTGCCAGACCCATGACACCATTTGAAAATTCAACAAGCTCACCAGCCATGACATTGTCAAGTCCATGAGCACGCGCGATACCGTCACCAATTTGGATAACTGTACCGACATTACTTACTTCAATATCTGACTGATAGTTTTCGATTTGCTTTTTTATCAGCGCACTAATTTCTTCTGCGTTAATGCTCATGAATTTCACCCCTATCTTCAGCTTTTTGCAGAAACTAACTGCCGTTCAACACGATCAATTTTACCTTTGACGCTACCGTCGAAAATCGTATTACCGATGCGTAATTTTACGCCACCGAGCAAGTTCTTATCTACAATATTTGTAATGCGAAGCTCTTTCTTACCAACTTTCGCAGCGAAAGCCTCCGAAAGCGCTTTTTCTTCATCTGTTGCTAATGGACGCACAGTGTACACTTTCGCCTCTGCAACACCTTGCGCTTCATTCGCACGTTCAAAGTAATGCTCAATGAGTTCAAAAACAACACCTTCACGTTTTCGGTCAATCAGCAAGTAAAAGGTATTTAAGATAAGTACAGAGCATCCAGCGAATGTCTCTTGAATCATGCCTTTCTTTGCTTCCTTCGAAAACTTAGGATGTTGAAGCAATACAAAGAACTCTTTGTGCGTAGTAAGCACTTGATAAACTGTTTTCAACTCTTGATACGTTTCTTCCAGTTTATTTTGTTCTTTGGCTGCTTGGAAAAGAGCTTCAGCATAACGCTTGGCTACTACATTTTGGCTCATCGCTCTTCTCCTGCCTCTTTGATATATTCATTAATTAATTTTTGTTGATCTTGTTCATCAAGCTCTTTTTCGATTACTTTAGTTGCAATCATTACAGACAATGAAGCCACTTGTTCACGTAGCGCAGAGATTGCCTGTTCTTTTTCTTGCTCGATTTCTTTCATTGCAGCTTCTTTCAGACGAGCTGCTTCTTGGCGTGCTTTCTCAAGCATATCTTTTTCTTGCTGTTCACCCATTTTCTTCGCATTTTCAATCAATGCTTGGGCTTCATTGCGTGCTTCTTGTAAAGCTTCACGCTGTTGTGTCACAAACTGCTCAGCTTCCTTACGGCTTTGTTCAGCTTGCTTAATTTCACTTGAGATATGTTGTTCACGCTGTTTCATAATGCCCATAAGTGGACCAAATGCATATTTACGCAAAAGTGCTAACAAGATTAGGAACATTACAAGCTGGAAGATGATATCTCCACCATTAATGCCACCAGTACTAGCACCAAGAACAAAAAGGTCTGCACCAAACTGCACGGTGTTCACTCCCTTCAAGAGTCATCCAATCCCTCGTATTCAAGAGAATTACGAAAAATCGTTAATCAATTATAAAAACATGTTTTTAATGACCATAAACAGGGTAAAATGATAATGCTGATGGTTCAAATCATACGTACATAAAGGAATGGCGAAGGTTATCGCGTGTTACGATCTTCGCCATTATGAACTATTGTATAAGTTCAGTATCTAATTACTTTATGTAATTAACCACCCATTACGATGAATGCGATAACTACCGCGATGATTGGAATCGCCTCAACCAATGCTACCCCGATAAACATAGTTGTTTGAAGAGCACCACGAAGTTCTGGTTGACGAGCAATACCTTCTACTGTACGACTTACGATAAGACCGTTACCAATACCTGCACCTAGTGCTGCTAGACCAATTGCGATTGCAGCTGCTAAAAGATTCATTGAAAAAGTCCTCCCTCTTATTTGAAAAATTTTAAACTTTTATTAAATATTAATGGTCATGACTCACTTTGTGGGCCATATAAACCATTGTTAACATAGTAAAGATAAATGCTTGGATAGCACCTACGAAAAGACTAAATCCTTGCCACACAAGCATCGGAATGATTGCTCCCAATGTGCCGGCAACACCACTTGTTGCTAGACCTGCTAGCAAGCCTAATAAAATTTCACCTGCAAAGATATTTCCATAAAGACGTAAGCCAAGAGTTAGCGTGTTAGCAAACTCCTCGATAATCTTTAGAGGGAATAAGAAAGGCATCGGTTTAAAGAAATCACGCCCGTATTCAGCTGCACCCTTTAGTTTTACACCATAGAAATGTGTTAACGCAACAACCATTGTAGCAAGTGTCAATGTAATTGTTGGGTCAGCAGTTGGTGATTTCCACCAAAGGTCATGTCCTATAATGACGGAAAATGGAAGACCTAGCATATTTGAAACAAAAATATACATAAGTAATGTCATTCCTAGTGTTAAGAAACGACCCCCTGTTTTCCAATCCATTGTACTTCCAATAATTCCTTTAACGAAATCCATGACCCACTCAAGGAAATTCTGCATGCCCGTTGGGTTCATCTGCAATGAGCGAGTAGCCGCAACAGCAATTAGGAAGGTAATTAAGGAAGCAACAGTAACCATGAGGACATTCGACATACTAAATGTGAGACCTAAAAACTCGACAGTGTAAGCACCATGTTCCACTTCAGTTTCACCTCACTTTCAAACTACTTACGAAAGGATTGGACTAAGCTATCTATCATAATGACAAGATAGGGTGTCATTATTCCAATAATTACACTAATGAGATGAAGCCGTTCTGGATATTCCAAAGCAATTAGTACAGCTAGTCCTGCTAAAGCCATTCTTGAAATCATTCCAAGTGAGCGTACGCTCTGCCCGGAAGCAGCGGCTTTACCAAAGGAATCTGTCTTCCTTGCCATCATCCAGTAGTTATACATCCCAACAGCGGCACCTAAGGCTAAGCCAAGAAAAATAGGCTTATAGGAGGTAACGCCCCAGCCAACTAGAAAAATTGCAAGCACGTTCATTATGTATTTTCGATGACGTTTGAACATGTCTTCAAATTGAGGCATTAGCTTTCTTCTCCATAAAAGTAACGAATTGTTCGGTATGTACCGTAAGTTCCAGTTGCTAAACCGAGTAGGAGTCCTATAATAAGGAAGAGCGGAGATGTTTCTGCTAATCGGTCAAGCCATCTTCCACCGAAGATACCGATCAATACAGAACCCGCCAATTGTGAAAGGATCGTGGACATTAAAGCTATGGCTTGCAAAGGACGCCGCTTATCATCACGCAATTGAAACGCTCCTTCGGCATTAATTTTTCAGAATATACAAAATATTGCTCATCTAAATCTACATGAATCCTTATTATGAAAACCTTATCATTTAATATCCTTTGTAAGCATACAATAGGGTTTCCACAATGTCAATGCGTTTACAGTATAAATGCAACCATTTTGAACTTGTTCAAAAATACGTCAAATTTTCAAAGAAAATCTATCATTTTTTACTACATTATCGCAAAGAAAACTTATGGTTTTTTGTTCCTGTACCTACCTGCGTATATATTTGCTGGGTGCTTATTTTTCCTTCATTTTCGATTAACACAATTGCTTGATACACACCATCAGGTACTTCTAATTCTTCACGCAAATAAATACCTTCTTTTCGTCCTCGTTTCACTTGCTGTTCTTCATGAAGAGTCGTTACTAATCGCAAAGTATCTGGATCAAATAACATCACCTTTAATTGCTCTACATCTTCCGGTAAATATAGCTCATACTTGTAGCTATTTTGGTTATCATCTAAGCCAAAATGAAAGCCCATTACTTTTTGATAGGAAGTATCTTCTATTATATATAAGTAAGGAACAGTTAAGATATCCTCCCCACCACGTACTTCTAAGTAACCGCTATACATTCCTGCCTGTAAGAATTCCGGTTGTAGATCGACCACAACCTCTACTTGCTTTTTCGTGTATGGCTGCAAAGTAAATGTCTTCGGTACTTTCCATTGGACACCCTTTGTTACGCCTGGTATTCCGAATGTATATCTTCTTTCTGTGGCACCTTTGTTTTCAATTGTAAATGGCAGCTTCTTTTTCACACGACCGAACTTTTTATCGAACAACCCAAATGAAAGTGAAGAAGGGTAAGCAAGGCTTTCAGTCTTCAATGCCCGGTCAATTTGAATACGGCCTGCACCTTGCTCATATACCTCGTACAGTTCACCTTCTTCGTTATATAATTTCTTTGCTGTATTCATTAGTGCTGCTTTTACTTCTTGCGGAGCCCAGTCTGGGTGTTTTTCTTTAATAAGTGCAGATGCACCTGCAACATGAGGGGCTGCCATACTCGTTCCGTTCATTGCTTCATATCCAATTGGAACTGTACTGTTTATCGCAACACCTGGAGCTGTTACATCCGGCTTGATCCCCCAATCAACTGTGACAGGCCCACGGGAGCTAAAAGACGCGAGCTGATCTTCAATGGATACCCGCTTTGTCTCCAAATAATGATGTCCTGAAGAAATATCTTGAAGCAAATGTTTTCCTTCTTCCTTCGTCAAAGAGGCAACAGGAATTTTGAAGGTTCCTTCTAATAAACCTTGAAATGCACCTTTTTCATTATTATAGATTAGCAAGGCCTTAGCACCTGCATTTTCGGCATTAATGGCTTTTTCAGTAAATGAAATTTCTCCCCGTTCTACTAAAGCAACTTTACCTTTTGCATTTTTATAATCAGAAGGAAGTCCTTTTCCTGCTGTAACAATTTCGGTGTCTCTCGTCTGGCTCCATGAAGGTGAACCTTGAAGAAGTCTTATTGGCACAAGCTTATCTTCTGAAAAAAGCTGAATGAATGGTATTTTTAATGGAGGGGCAGATGCACCGACAGAAATTGCTTTCTCTGAAGTACCTGGTGAACCTACCGTCCAGATCCCCGGTCCTGAATTCCCCGTGGATGTAACGGCGATCACACCTTTTTCTACTGCCTTATTCAAAGCAATACTTGTCGGCCAGTCCGGTCCATTCACATCATTTCCAAGCGATAAATTAATAATATCCATTCCATCCTTCACTGCTCTTTCGATGGCTGCAATTACTTGTTCGGAAGTTCCCATTCCTCCTGGGCCTAGCGCACGGTAAGCATATACCTCTGCCTCAGGAGCAACGCCTTTTAATTTTCCATTAGCTGCGATAATACCAGCTACATGTGTGCCATGACTTGTCGGCATGCCCTGCTTAACTGTCGTTTCAAGCGGATCGTTATCTTTATCCACTACATCATAACCCCCGCTATAGCTTGTACGAAGGTCAGGGTGATGATAATCAACGCCTGTATCAATTACCCCAACTTTGACCCCTTTCCCAGTCACTTCTTCAAGATCGCCAACAGCCTTTCGGATATGCTCACCGCCGAGGAAAGGAACACTCTCATCAAGCTTTACTTTATATGAAGAAACTGGGTGAATTTTTTTAATGCCCGTTTCTTTTTCCAGATTTATTTTATCTTGAACAGACCCTGTCATCGCAAAGCCATGAAAGACTGTATCATATCGCTCTGTTACTTGGAATGAAGGGTACTTTTCAATCATACTGTCAACCGAAACAGACTCTTCTAATTCCACCAGAAACTTTTGCTGAGCTACTGCTTGGCTTTGAAAGCTAAATATAGGGAAAAGAATCATAACAATTAATACCGTTCTGAACATGGATGCTCACCTCTATGTGTTAGCATGCCACATCTTCTTAAAAAGAATTAAAAAAAGAGATTAACTCAAATGAAGTGTAAATCCCACTTTGAGTCAATCTCTTATTTGTTATGGTGTAAAGCGTTTCGGCCGTTCATTTGACTGTTCGAAATGGTAACGAATCGCTTCAGCAATTCTCGCAGAAGCATCGCCATCACCGTACGGGTTTGATGCTTTGGACATTTGTTCATATACTTCTGGATTTGTTAACAGCTCTTTTGCTAGCTGATAAACATTTTCCTCTTCTGTTCCTGCTAATTTCAATGTACCCGCTTCAATTCCTTCAGGACGTTCTGTGGTGTCACGAAGCACGAGAACAGGAACGCCAAGAGATGGAGCTTCTTCTTGAACTCCGCCTGAATCGGTCATGATGAAATAAGATTGGTTTGCAAAGTTATGAAAATCAATAACACCGAGCGGTTCAATAAGATGGATTCGCGGATCATCGCCAAGAATTTCCCCGGCAATTTCACGAACAACAGGGTTAAGATGTACAGGGTAAACAACTTGCACATCTTCATGTTCATTGACAATTCGTTTAATTGCTTTGAACATATTACGCATTGGCTGACCAAGGTTTTCACGACGATGGGCGGTAAGAAGAATCATCTTATCGTCACCGATTTTTTCAAGTACCTCGTGCTGGTAATCATTGCTGACCGTTGTTTTTAACGCATCAATTGCCGTGTTTCCTGTTACGAAAATTGCATCCTTCTTCTTATTTTCATTCAAAAGGTTGCTTTCCGCTTTATCAGTTGGCGCAAAGTGCAAATCTGCAAGCACACCTGTTAATTGACGGTTCATTTCCTCTGGATACGGAGAAAACTTGTTCCATGTACGAAGGCCTGCTTCCACATGCCCGACAGCCGCTTGGTTATAAAAGGCAGCAAGTCCAGCCACGAATGTTGTCGTTGTATCCCCATGAACGAGGACAATATCCGGCTTGACATCCTGCATAATCTTCTCTAAACCTTCTAATGCTTTTGTCGTAACATCTGTTAATGTTTGGCGTGCCTTCATAATATTTAAGTCATAGTCCGGTTTCACACCAAAAATATCCAACACTTGATCAAGCATTTCTCTATGTTGAGCAGTAACCGTTACAATCGACTCAAATTGTTCTGGACGCTTCTCTAGCTCCAGTACAAGTGGTGCCATCTTTATCGCTTCAGGCCGCGTACCGAAAATAGTCATGACCTTAATCCGCTTAGCCACACAATCACCTCAATTTTATTTCGTTCCGAATAAACGGTCGCCGGCATCACCGAGACCAGGTACAATGTATCCTTTTTCATTCAGTTTTTCGTCAAGTGCCGCTAGATATATGTCCACATCTGGATGTTCTTTTTTCACAACTTCTACACCTTCTGGGGCTGCGATAATACACATAAGCTTAATATTTTTCGCACCGCGCTTTTTAAGTGATGTAATTGCCTCTACTGCTGAACCACCAGTCGCAAGCATCGGATCTAACACGATAAGTTCACGCTCTTCAATGTCAGAAGGTAACTTTACGTAATACTCTACTGGCTTCAATGTTTCTGGGTCACGGTATAAGCCAACGTGTCCAACCTTTGCAGCCGGAATAAGCTTCAAAATGCCATCAACCATTCCAAGACCTGCACGTAGGATCGGTACTAAGCCAAGCTTCTTCCCTGCTAACACTTTTGACTTCGCTTCTTGAACAGGTGTTTCAATTTCAACTTCTTCTAATGGAAGCTCACGCGTAATCTCGAATGCCATTAAGCTTGCAACCTCATCTACAAGCTCACGAAATTCCTTTGTACCAGTTCTTTTGTCACGTATGTATGTTAATTTGTGCTGAATTAACGGATGATCAAAAACATATACTTTTCCCATTGATGTATCTCTCCTTTTTCAGTCCAGAATTTTCGACAATAATCCTCTCTGTCTCCATTCCTAAAAATTGTACAGAAAAAACGATTACACTGCAAGCTTTGCAGAGAAATCTCCACTGGGAGATAAACGTTTTCCCCTTATACAACTGTTATACCTCACCCTTTCAACCTATACACAAATTTTTTTCGTGACAAATTTCTTAGAAAAATATAGCCAAAACGGAAAAAATTTGGTATGTTCACATTGATACGTCGTTCTTTTCTTTTCCTTTTTGAATAGAACGCAATGACAAAACTTGCTGTATAGCAAAACCGCCGTTCTTTTTATGAACGACGGTTTTTTCTTGGAAGAAAACGAGCATAAAAAAAAGGACTGACTCAACATTTTCGAGTCAGTCCTTTGTTTATTTTAGCGCTCTGGATATAGTTCGAATCCGCTTGTTAACTTCGCAACACGCTCTTTCGCTTCTTTTAACACTTCTTCGTTGTCGATGTTCTTCAATGTAAGAGCAATAATCTTAGCGATCTCTTCCATTTCTGCTTCACCAAAGCCACGGCTTGTTACTGCCGCTGTACCGATACGAACACCGCTTGTTACAAACGGGCTTTCTGGATCGAATGGAATTGTGTTTTTATTAACGGTTACACCGATATCATCCAATGCTTTCTCAGCATCTTTACCTGTAATATTCAAGTTGCGCAGGTCCACAAGTAATAAGTGGTTATCTGTGCCGTCAGAAACAAGCTTAATGCCTTCAGCTTGAAGACCTTCCGCAAGCTTCTTCGCATTGTTGATAATATTTTGTGAGTATGTTTTGAATGAGTCATCAAGTGCTTCACCAAATGCTACTGCTTTCGCTGCAATCACATGCATAAGTGGTCCGCCTTGAAGACCAGGGAAGATCGATTTATCGATTTTCTTAGCATATTCTTCTTTACATAGAATCATACCGCCACGAGGTCCGCGTAATGTCTTATGTGTTGTTGTTGTAACAAAGTCAGCAAATGGCACAGGATTTTGATGATGTCCTGTCGCAACTAGGCCAGCAATATGTGCCATGTCAACCATTAAGTATGCGCCAACTTCATCTGCAATTTCGCGGAATTTTTTGAAATCAATTTCGCGAGGATATGCACTTGCACCTGCGACGATTAATTTTGGTTTGTGCTCTTTTGCTTTTTCTAAGACTGTTTCGTAATTAATTGTACCTGTTTCTTCGTCAACACCATAAGCAACAAAGTTGTATTGAACGCCACTGAAGTTTACTGGGCTTCCGTGTGTTAAGTGACCACCATGTGATAAGTCCATACCAAGCACTGTGTCACCTTGCTCAAGAATTGTGAAGTAGACAGCCATGTTCGCTTGAGCGCCTGAATGAGGCTGGACATTCGCATGCTCTGCACCAAAGATCTCTTTTGCACGGTCGCGCGCAATATTTTCCGCAACATCGACATGCTCACAGCCGCCATAATAACGGCGTCCTGGATAACCTTCTGCATATTTGTTTGTTAGCACCGAACCTTGTGCTTCCATAACCGCTTCGCTTACGAAGTTTTCTGATGCAATTAACTCAATTTTTTCTCGTTGTCTCACTAACTCATCCTGCATTGCTTCAAAAACCGCTTTGTCTTGATTCTGTAAATGTTTCATGATCTTCCCCCGCTTTCTTAATCTCGAAGATAAAAACACTCGGAACGTTCGTCTTTTCACTGAACCAAAATTCTAATTTGCCATTTTTCTTATCTTCATTCTACAAAATACGAAAAATAACGACGTTTCTATTGTAACATGTTTTCGCCAAACTTGAAGAATTAGATTTAATTTTTTGTTATTTCCAAACATTTCATAACAAAGAACAGAATGAAAGCTTAGTGACAGCTTTCATTCTCCTTCGTTACGCGATAGACGGCTCGTGCCCCGCCAATTAACTTCGGACGGACTTTCGCCATTGTAATATGAGCAAAACCAACTTCTTTTATTTCACTGCGGATCGGCACTGCAACGTGTTTTAAGTGCATGCCTATCAATGTGTCTCCGATATCAATACCGGCATCTGCCTTAATATGCTCGACCATTACTGGTTCTTTGAAGTGATTATACGCATAGGCTGCCATAGATCCGCCTGCAGACGGAACCGGGATAACCGCGACAGGGTCCAAATCTTGCTTACGGGCAGTAGAGCTTTCGACAACGAGAGCACGATTGAGGTGTTCACAACATTGGAAAGCCAGCTGAACGCCTGTCTGCTCTCGAAACTCTTCAAATACTTCATACAGCTCTGCCGCTACTTCGGTTGTCCCTGCACTTCCAATATGTTTCCCGGCAACTTCACTTGTGCTGCATCCGACAACGAAGATATAGTCTTGTGAAAGTTGTGCCTCTGCATGTAAATCCGCCAATGCTTTCTGTAAGGATTGACGCATTTTCTTCATATCTAGACTCATGGCACTTGAACTTCCTTTCAATTAAGAAGATTTATTTTCGTATTCTGTAATTTTTGCTACACGACGTTCGTGACGGCCACCTTCATAATCAGTCGTTAACCAAACCTTTGCAATCTCACGTGCAAGACCTGGCCCGATTACACGCTCACCCATTGCAAGCACGTTACTATCATTATGCTCTCTTGTTGCTTTTGCACTGAATAAATCATGAACAAGTGCACAGCGAACTCCTTTTACTTTATTCGCTGAAATTGACATGCCAATGCCTGTCCCACAAATGACAATACCTCGGTCAAATTCGCCGTTTGCGACTCCTTCAGCTACCGGAAAGCCATAATCAGGATAGTCGACAGAAGTATCACACTCACAGCCAAAATCTTTATACTCAATATTCATTTCATCCATTAAGCTTTTTATTTCCTCGCGAATATTTATGCCACCGTGATCAGAACTGATTGCTACTTTCATTTTATTCGTCCTCCCTATTTAAGAGCTTTTTTATTTATTTTGAACGGGTATATCGTTTCTTTCAACTTTTGTGCTTCATCTTGGCTAAATTATCTCTCTGTTTTTGAGAGTTTTTCAATTAATTTGTCGATTAATACATCAATTTCAAGCAATGTATCTCGATATTGTTCAACTGAACCTCCGAATGGATCAGAGATATCAGGATTTTCATTCTCTGTTTCAACGAACTCTCTTAGAACATAAACCTTTTCCGTAGATTCAGGGACATGCATGAGAAGCATTTGCTTATGGCCTGTTGTCATCGTTAAGATAAGATCTGCCCAATCAATTAATTCAGGTTGAAGCGAACTCGAGGAATGAACAAATTCAATTCCTTTTTCCTTCAATACCTCTAATGATTGTGGAGACGCTTCACTTCCATCCGAAGCAAAGACACCCGCTGACTTGGCTTCAAACTTTCCAGCGGCTTTTTTATTAAAAATCGCTTCTGCCATCGGGCTCCGGCATGTATTTCCAGTACAGACGAACAACACATTCTTCATTACTTTACCTCCTTCCAACGCCAAACTCTGCTATACACATTATAAACGATATAAAAGTATTGGCATACATTTGAAACGCAAGAAATAAGCTGGTCCACCTAAGGAAGTTCGCAACACAAAGAAACCAGCATTTCCTTCATGCTGGTTTTAGACAAACAATAATTTAATTCCGATTGCCAATAATATACTTCCTCCAAGCGCTTCTCCATAAGAACCAAGCCATGATTGAACTTTCCGCCCAAGCAGTAAGCCAGCCCAAGTCAATGCCGTACTGAATAGACCAAACATTGCAATCGCAAGAATCACTCGTGCTCCATAGATTCCTAGACTCAATCCTACAGAAAAACTATCAAGGCTGACACTCAAGGCAAATAGAAGCAACCCGAACCCGACAGGCATAATGAGTGATTCTTCACTTGAACGAAATGAAGAAATAATCATCTGTACGCCTAATATTAGAAGCAATGCGCCCCCAATATAAACGGCAATCCCTTCAAAATGTTCAGAAAGCAAACTACCGAAAAACATGCCAGACAGCGGCATAATGACATGAAAGAGACCAATCGTCAAACCAATAACAAAAATTCGTTTAAGCCTTAGCTGGAGCATTCCCATACCAAGTCCTACAGAGAATGCATCCATTCCTAAGGCAAATGCCATTACTGCTAATGTGAAAACTTCAAACGCCCATTCTGTTACATTCATCTCAAACCCCCTAGGACTTGCTAATTCAACATATGCTAGTCCTAAGGGGAATAGAAGTATCTTTTCTGCTTGAAAAAGAAAGAGATTTACACTAGGATTCTGTACGGATCACCCGATGCCCTGCTGCTTTAAGCAGACGATTCATAACCGCCTCGCCTACCTCCGTTTCAGGGAAACGTTCACTAAGAATCACATCTAATTTATGCGTATCAAAGTCACGCAACACACCATACAAGTGCCGGGCAACAGTTTTTAAATCAGCTCGCGTTCCGCATGATAAAACAATATCAGCTTCATAGAAATCTTTATTTTCTTCGGTTGTTAATATACCAACACGTCGCCCTTGCTTTTTCACTTTATCTACAAGCTCCTGGATCATATACTTGTCACCATCTACCACAGAAAGTTCAGCGTCCGGTGCGTAATGTGTATATTTCATTCCTGGAGATTTCGGAGCTTCTTCAGCCTTCTGCAAGGATGGATCGAATGCAATCTTACCTATGACTTGTTCAATCTGACTCTTCGTAATACCACCTGGACGAAGGATCATCGGCGGCTCACACGTTACGTCAAGAACCGTTGATTCAACACCCACACCTGTTTCACCGCCATCAAGAATCCCCGCAATTTTACCGTCAAGATCAAACTCTACATGTTCAGCCTTCGTCGGACTCGGCTTACCAGAGCGATTTGCACTTGGCGCTGCTAACGGAAGTCCGGAGGCTTCAATTAACGCTTGAGCAACAGGATGATCCGGCATACGCACAGCAACCGTTGATAATCCAGCAGTCACCTTCTCCGATGCTTTTCCATTCGATTGAAAAATCATCGTCAGTGGTCCCGGCCAATAAGCATCAATCAATGCTTGAGCTTTTTCATTTATATGTGCAGTTAATTGCTTTAATTGTTCTACATTCGATATATGGACAATTAATGGGTTGTCACTCGGTCTTCCTTTCGCTGCAAAAATCTTCTCCACAGCCCTATCATTTAACGCATTTGCTCCTAGACCATAGACCGTTTCAGTTGGAAATCCAATCACTTCATTCTCTTTTATCCACAGTGCTGCCTCTTGAATCTGTGGATTTTCTGTTATTATTTCACTTTGTTGGTTAATTTTCCATCTAATTGTTTTCAAGTTATCCACAGGAATCACTCCTACTTTCAAAAAATATCCACATGGCTGTCTGTAAATTCGCTTATTTTTCTGAATTATTCGTTGTTTTTGCGTGTTTCCTAAGAAAAAGCAAAAGTTACCCACTATTTTGTGGATAACTTAGTGGATAGTGTGTATAAGTGAATGATACTCGACACTTTATCCACACCTTCAAATTATGAGAACAGCTCTACAGCTTTTTTCAACCATTCGAACACAAAAAATTTAATTTCTGTTTCATCTTTTTCTTCTTCCTTATCTGGCGTTTCAGCTTTAACTGCATCACCATTCGAGAAATCTAAGAAACAAAGCGGCGGAAATAGCACACACCACCAGTTCGCTCCTTTTCCTTCTCCAAGTGTAATGACAACTGCTTCATATGTCCCAGCAGGATAAATAAATTGACCGTACATCTTTGTTGGAAACTTCGCCATTTCAAAATCAACGGAATAAATTTCATCACTCTGTTGTTCAGCTAGTACAGCTTCTACAATGGCTTCAATTTCAGCTTGGCTTGATTTAATCTTCGTTCTCGCTTCCTCAATTGATGTCATATCTGCTACCCAAAGGTTAATTTGTTTATTTACTTCATCACGAACAAGTCGTTTCACTTGCTGGTCTTTCATAGAATCACTGTTTGCTAGAATCCGAAGGCGAATCGCCTCTTTCGGAATTTCAAATGCTCCCTCATTCTGCTGACCTGCTGCTTGAACATCATATTGCTGAAATAGAACAACACCTACATATGAAAGTATAAAATAAATGATTGCTAGTTTCTTCATAATTATTTCTCCCTCCGTCTCTATAAAAACATTGTGGACGGAAAAGGAGAAATCTATACATTGATTTAAAGTTTAGTTCTCATCATTTAGAAAAGCAAAAACCATTCGTTCTTTCCCATTGATATCATCTTCGATTTCTACAGTTGCTTTTGGATATTGCGAAAGAATGAATGCTTCTAAATCTTTACCTTGGCCGGAACCAATTTCAAATGCGATAAGTCCATTTGGCTTCATCACCTTCGGAAGCTGGCTAATAATCACCCGATAACAATCTAAGCCATCATCTCCACCTGCAAGTGCTAAAATCGGCTCATGGTCTCTCACGATATCTTCTAATTTCATTACTTCCTCACGCGGAATATAAGGGGGATTCGAGACAAGAATATCTAATTTCACCCCACGTTCCATAATCGGCTCAAGAAAGCTGCCATTGAAAAAGGTCACTTCCGCTCCAAGCATCTTCGCATTGTGTTGAGCTGTTCCCAATGCTTTTTCAGAAATATCAACAGCTAACACATCCAAATTACGTGCTTCTAATGCCATCGTCGTCGCAATAATCCCACTACCAGTCCCGATATCGGCAAGCTGAAACGCTCCATCTCGAGATTGAAGATCGTCCATTCGCTTTAAGACACCTTGTACCAATTCTTCCGTTTCAGGACGGGGAATAAGAACATGCGGGTTTACTTGAAACATTCGCCCATAGAATTCTTCTCTGCCTGTTATATGCTGAACTGGCGTACCATCTGCATACTTCTTAACATCACGTACGAACACCTCAACCTTATCTTGCGGAAACGATTCACGCATATTGAAAAATAATTGAGAGCGCGTTAAATCAAGGTGATAACAAAGCAACAATTTCGCTGCTTCTTCTTCACGGCCTGCTTCCTTCAAAAAAGAAGAAGCCCAATTAAGGGCTTCAAAAATCTTCGAAAAAGAATGCATCATTGCTCGGCACTCTCCATACGTTTTGTTTGATCTTCCATAATAAGCGGATCAATAATTTCATCTAATTTCCCTTGTAAAATCTGGTCAAGCTTTTGAAGCGTTAAACCAATTCGGTGGTCTGTTACACGTGTTTGCGGGAAATTGTACGTACGAATACGCTCTGAGCGATCACCCGTTCCAACTGCCATCTTACGGTTTTCAGCATACTCCGCCTGTGCTTCCTGCTGGAACTTATCATAGATACGAGCACGCAATACTTTCATTGCCTTCTCTTTGTTCTTAATCTGGGATTTCTCATCTTGGCAGGAAACGACTACACCAGTCGGAACATGCGTTAAGCGAACCGCAGACATTGTTGTATTAACACTTTGACCACCAGGACCACTAGAAGCAAACGTATCAACACGAATGTCTTTTTCATTAATATCGATTTCAACCTCTTCCGCCTCAGGTAATACCGCGACTGTTGAAGTTGACGTATGAATGCGGCCGCCAGACTCTGTCTCAGGTACACGTTGCACACGGTGTGCACCATTTTCATACTTCAATCTTGAGTAAGCACCATTTCCGTTAATCATAAAAATAATTTCTTTGTATCCGCCAAGTTCTGTCGAGCTCGCTTCAATCACTTCTGTCTTCCAGCCTTTTGCTTCAGCATAACGGCTGTACATGCGATAAAGGTCACCTGCGAACAATGCTGCTTCATCACCACCAGCAGCACCACGGATTTCCATGATAACGTTCTTATCATCATTCGGATCTTTCGGAACAAGCAAGCGCTTAAGCTGGTCAGAAAGAGTCTCTTCACGTTCAGCTAATTCAGAGATTTCCTCTTTCACCATTTCTCTCATATCCGCATCAAGCTTATCTTCAAGCATCACTTTTGCATCATCGAGCTGCTCTTTCACATCTTTATATTCACGATACACTTGCACCGTCTCTTCAATGCTAGATTGCTCTTTCGAATATTCACGCAGCTTGTTGCTGTCACTAATCACATCTGGGTCACTCAATAACTCATTTAATTTCTCATACCGGTCTTCAATTGACTGTAACTTATCTAACATGTCAATCACCTCATCGAATCAAGTCCATAACATTCTAATTATATTATACTCAGCATATGTAGTCAAAAGAAAAGCGGAGGCGGCTTGTTCAGGGGTGACAAGCATAAGGCAGAATGCGGAGGGGACCGCCTTTTGTCCCCGCAGCAGGCTGACTTATGACCTCGAGCCCCTAGCCGCCGCAGCTGGACACCCCGAAAAGCGGAGGCGGCTCGTTTCAGGTACGTCCACCGACCTCCAAAATATAAAGAAAAAACTCGTTCCAAATGGAGCGAGTTATTTAGCATTTCTGACTCTCAGTACAACTTCGTACCTTTGTACAGCCATTGTTAATTTCTTTTCAAGCTCTTTTCTGTATTTCCGAAGCTCTTCTTTGGAATAATTCTCTTTAGGTCTAACATAGACATATGCTTTTCTGCCATTTGTGAAAATCATTCCTGGGTTGAACTTTCCGTCTGTGACGACAACGCCGCGAAGCATATCTTGTGAAGCACCAGTTGTATTCTGTGTTTTCCGTTCTCCAATGTTCAAAAAGTTCGGATTCTGGTCTTCATATAATTCTTCGCCTTCTTCAGGCCGGTAGCTCGGATTTGTTTGGTTAATTTTCATTTGGCCTTCCAAATCTTCACCTTGAAGAATTTCAGTTTTTTCAGGATTAGCAGGCGTACAAGCTCCTGTAAAGCCAATCAATCCCGCTAATACAGCTATTGAAAATGTTTTTTTCATTTGAGATTTCCCCCTTTTATGGGGTAGTTTCTCCAAACGAACATCGAATACTTAAGTAAATATTGGTATAATACTAATCCTGAGAATGAACGGAGTCCTTTTCTGCAAAAAGCTTGTTCACAGGATGTTTAGGCACTTCATGGCAATGGCGACAACGTGGCTCATATGCTTCTGATGCTCCAACTAAAATAATTGGATCATCATACGAAGCAGGCTTTCCATTAATTAAACGTTGCGTTCTGCTTGCCGGCGACCCGCAACACGGACAAATGGCCTGTAGCTTCGTAACTGATTCTGCAATGGCCATTAATTGCGGCATACTTCCGAACGGCTCTCCACGAAAATCTTGGTCTAATCCAGCTACGATAACTCGATAACCGCGATCTGCTAGCCCTGCTGCTACATTCACAACCTCTTCATCCAAGAACTGTACTTCATCAATTCCAATAATATCAACTTCTGGTTCAACAAGATCTAGAATCTCACGCGCTTTTGCTACGGGAGTAGCCATATATGACGTGCCGTTGTGTGAAACAACCGCTTCATTGTCATAACGATTGTCTATTTGTGGCTTAAAGACTTGGACAGTCATCTTTCCAAATTCAGCTCGTCGAATACGCCGAATTAATTCCTCAGACTTTCCCGAAAACATACTGCCGCAAATCACTTCAAGCCAACCATTGTGTTTCATCACATACACGATCTTACGTCCTCCTTTGCCGGCGCAGCATTATTAATATTTTCAAATAAAACCAATCAATGTATGAACATACAAAAAGCAGGCAAGAATCCTTGCCTGCTTCGTTTCATCCAACTGCTCAACGCTTTGAACAAAATGAAACAATCCGTCAACCGGTATATTGAACCGATTACTTAAGGTTGTATTTTTTTCTAAAGCGGTCAACACGTCCACCAGCGTCAGCAAATTTCTGACGTCCAGTATAGAACGGGTGGCACTCTGAGCATACCTCAACGCGTAATTCGTCCGTAACAGAGCCCGTTTCAAACTCGTTACCGCAAGAACATTTAACCATCACTTTATTGTATTGTGGATGGATTGCTTGTTTCATGTGATTCCACTCCTTTTTGCCCTGAATCCTTTGGAAACAGAGTTATCGTTGCACACTGAGAGAATTATATCAAGCTTGCAGATGTTTTGCAACTTGAATCTTTAAGAATAAGAACGTCTTGTGATGTTATTACCTTTCGGCGTTGTTTTCACAAGTTCAAAAAATTCTTCATTTGTTTTCGTTTCCTTCAAAGCTTTCAAGAAACGATCCGCAAAATCCGGTGAGTCACTCATTGTTTTGCGAATTGTCCATAGCTTATCTAAATGTTTCTTCGGAATCAACAATTCTTCCTTACGTGTTCCAGAACGGCGAATATCAATTGCCGGGAAGATACGACGCTCAGCAAGGCCGCGGTCTAAGTGTAATTCCATATTACCTGTCCCTTTGAACTCTTCATAGATCACGTCGTCCATGCGGGAGCCTGTATCAACAAGAGCCGTTGCTAAAATCGTTAAGCTTCCACCTTCTTCAATGTTACGAGCTGCACCGAAGAAACGTTTTGGGCGATGGAATGCTGCTGGATCAATACCACCTGAAAGCGTTCGGCCACTTGGTGGAATAGTTAAGTTATAAGCGCGCGCCAAACGAGTAATACTATCCATTAGAATGACAACATCTTTTTTGTGCTCAACAAGTCGCATTGCTCGCTCAAGCACTAACTCAGCAACCTTAATGTGATTTTCTGGCACCTCATCAAACGTCGAACTAACGACATCACCATTGACTGAGCGCTCAATATCAGTAACTTCTTCTGGGCGTTCATCAACTAATAAGACGATTAATTCTGCATGTGGATAGTTTGTAGTAATACTGTTGGCAATTTCTTTTAAGAGCATTGTTTTACCAGCTTTAGGAGGAGCAACAATTAAACCACGCTGACCAAATCCAACCGGAGCGATCACATCCATAATACGTGTAGATAAATGATTAGGTGTTGTTTCAAGTACGATGTGGCGGTCAGGATAAAGCGGCGTTAAAGCTGGGAAGTGAACACGTTCCTTTGCTGTTTCAGGGTCTTCGCCATTAACTGCTTCAACATGAAGCAAACCGTAATAACGCTCATTTTCTTTCGGCGGTCTTACTTTCCCAGAAACTTTATCCCCATTACGCAAATCAAAACGTCGAATCTGCGATGCTGAAATATAAATATCTTCTGCACTTGGCGAATAATTAATTGGTCTTAAGAATCCAAACCCTTCCGACTGAATAATTTCTAAGACACCTTCCATGAAAAGAAGGCCATCTTGCTCTGCTTGCGCCTTTAAGATTGAGAAAATCAATTCTTTTTTATTTAGCTTGCTGTAATACGAAACTTTATAATTACGCGCATGCTCATACAATTCTTTTAACGTTAAATTTTCTAAGCTAGAAATTGTTAAAGCCATTTAGACACCACTCTTTTTCAATTTTCAATCTAGTAAATCAATCTAATAAAAGTATAAAGGATATAATAAGATAGAGGCTGCAGCCGTAAGAAGGTTACACATAAACTCTATGATTAGTGGAGTTTCAGAAGATTTAGCAGCAGATATTTTTCTCTATAGACTATATGTTTCTTATTTTAACCAAAACATAACGCAGTATTCAACATAAAACTAGCAAAAGAAGCAGACATCATGTGACTATCAAAATGTCACTATACTTTCTTGTCCCCGATCTTTCTAAACAGTAAACGAACTCTCGCTTTGTACGAGAGCTCGTTTTCATGTTAGCCTTCTTTAATAACAAGGTTAGGCTTTTTCTTCAAGCTGTGGCGACCGTCCAGAAAACGAACTGTTCCTGATTTGGCACGCATAACCACAGATTGTGTCGTTCCAATATTCCCTTTAAATTGGACACCCTTCAGAAGTTCGCCATCTGTTACTCCTGTTGCCGCAAAGATTGCGTCATCACCAGCAACTAAGTCGTCCATTCGTAATACGCGGTGAATATCATCGATTCCCATATGTTTGCAGCGCTCAACTTCTGCTTCATCCTGTGGTAACAGCTTTCCTTGCAGCTCGCCTCCAAGACACTTTAATGCGACTGCTGCTAGAACACCTTCAGGAGCGCCTCCGCTTCCAAACAAAATATCTACCCCAGTATGGTCGAAGGCTGTATTAATTGCACCTGCAACATCTCCGTCTGAAATCAATTTAATACGTGCACCTGCTTCACGCACTTCTGAAATTAACTTTTCATGACGTTTACGGTTCAAAATTGTTACAACAACATCTTCAATGTCCTTGTTTTTCGCTTTCGCAACCGCTTGAAGATTTTCTAGAACTGGTGCATTGATATCAACTAGCCCTACTGCTTCTGGACCAACCGCAATCTTCTCCATATACATATCAGGCGCATGTAATAAATTACCGTGATCAGCTACTGCCAAAACAGCTAAGGCATTCCAAGTCCCAAGGGCAACAATATTAGTTCCCTCTAGTGGGTCAACTGCTACATCAACACGAGGACCATAGCCTGTCCCAAGCTTTTCCCCGATATAAAGCATCGGCGCTTCATCCATTTCACCTTCACCGATTACAACCGTTCCTTTCATCGGAACGGTATCAAAGACATCGCGCATAGCGGTTGTTGCTGCGTCATCTGCTTCTTCTTTCTTGCCTCTTCCCATCCAGCGAGCTGATGCTAGTGCAGCGCCTTCTGTCACACGTACCAATTCTAAAGATAAACTTCTATCCATCGATGTTTCCTCCCCCATATTACTTAACCAGACCTGGTTTTCTTTGTTGTCCACTTTCTCCCTGATTCATTATGAATACTGGTTTACTTGTCTCTCTTGATAACTTTTTTCTCGCCAAACCTTTGCACCTAACCCATTTAGTTTTTGTACGAGGCCTTCGTAACCTCGGTCAATATGCTCTAGGCCTGACACTTCTGTAATTCCATCTGCCATTAATCCTGCTACCACTAAGGCTGCTCCAGCTCGAAGGTCACTTGCTTTCACCTTAGCGCCTTGCAATTGAATAGGACCACTAATAATCGCTGAACGTCCTTCAACCTTAATATTCGCATTCATTCTACGAAGTTCATCAACATGTTTGAATCTTGCTCCGTAGATTGTATCTGTAATAATGCCTGTCCCAGAAGCTTTCGTCATGAGTGATGTAAGTGGTTGCTGCAAGTCTGTCGGGAAGCCTGGATAGACGAGCGTCTTTATATCTACAGCTTTGATATCATCTGATTTCGTTACGAAAATTTGGTCATCTGTCGTTTTAAGGCGAACGCCCATTTCTCGCAGCTTTGCAAGAAGCGGTTCCAAATGCTGCAAAATGACATTATCAATAAGTACTTCTTCTCCCATCGCCGCTCCAGCGATAAGATAGGTACCAGCTTCAATTCGGTCTGGGATGATCGTATGTCTGCACCCATGCAGTTCACTTACACCTTCAATCCGAATAACATCTGTACCAGCACCTTTAATTTTGGCACCCATACTTGTTAACAATGTTGCAACATCGATGATTTCTGGTTCCTTTGCGGCATTTTCAATAATTGTTTGGCCTTTCGCACGCACTGCAGCAAGCATAATGTTAATTGTTGCTCCGACACTAACCACATCAAGATAAATTCGTGCACCTCTTAATTCTTTGGCACGTAAGTATATAGCGCCTTGCTCATTTGTAATCTCTGCACCAAGTGCTTCAAACCCTTTAATATGCTGATCAATTGGACGAGGTCCTAGATGACAGCCACCAGGCAACCCGATTACTGCCTGCTTAAAGCGACCAAGCATTGCACCCATTAAATAATAAGATGCACGCAGTTTTTTTACTTTTCCATTCGGCATAGGCATTGAAATCATAGAGGACGGATCGACAACAACTGTATCGTTTTCAAATGATACTTTACCACCGATCTCTTCAAGAAGATCGCACAGGATATGTACATCTGAGATATTTGGAAGGCCGTCAATCGTAACAGTTGATTCAGCTAGAATTGCAGCAGGAATAAGCGCTACTGCACTGTTCTTAGCTCCACTGACTCTTACTGTCCCATTTAAACGATGTCCGCCTTCAATCATCAAGCTTTCCATTTCTTTCTCCCTTCTTTGCGACAGATATGAATTTCCACTTCATTGAAATTCCTTCTGTTATGCGGGAACTATGCGATTGCCAACACACACAAGCAGCAAACAATTTCATGACGAATTGTTCATCTAATGAATTGTTCGCTGCAAGTATGGAAAATTTGGTGCATTTCCAGCATTTCCAAGTACTTTTTCTTATGATGTCTCGTTTTATCTCTAATCATACCATTTATCAACGGTCGATTTGTGATAAACCTTTAAAACTTTATTAATTTTGCTCGCGTTTATTCCAATCTGCTAAAAACTTTTCAATCCCTTGATCCGTTAACGGGTGTTTGAATAGCTGCATAATGACGTTATACGGGATTGTCGCAATATGAGCACCGCGTAATGCACTTTCTGTAATATGCTGTGGATGACGGATTGATGCAGCAATAATTTCCGACTTAATTTCATGTACGTCAAAGATTTCAGCTATTTGTGAAATAAGAGCCAAGCCATCATGACCAATATCATCGAGACGACCTAAGAATGGTGACACATATGTTGCTCCGGCACGAGCTGCCATCAACGCTTGGTTTGCTGAGAAAACAAGCGTGACATTCGTTTTAATGTTTAACTCAGAAAAACGCTTCACTGCCTTTAATCCATCTGGTGTCATTGGTACCTTCACCGTGATATTAGGAGCAATTGCTGCAAGTTCTTTTCCTTCTTCGATCATTTCCTCCGCCTTTAAGGAAACAACTTCAGCACTTACAGACCCCTCTACCTCAGCTGTAATTTCACGTAAACGATCATGAAATGAAACATCTTTTTCCTTTGCTACAAGACTTGGGTTTGTTGTTACACCTGCAAGAAGTCCAAGTGCATTTGCCTCACGAATTTCCTCAATATTAGCTGTATCGATAAAGAATTTCATTACGCTTCCCCCTAATATATAATTAATTGTATTTTAAATTTTCGCATATTTGATTTTAATAAAATGCTGCTTGAATAGAAAGGAAACCGCCTAATGAGTAAGGCGGTTTCCTGCTAATGATCTGTGTCATCTTTCTATATTTAAGCCTTGTTTGAAGAGCCGAAATCGCGCATTTTACCTTTAACTGTATCTTTAATAGCATCGCGAGCTGGACCCATGAACTTACGTGTATCATAAAGGTCTGGCTTTTCAGCAAGCACTTCGCGAACAACCTTCGCTGAAGAGATTTGGTTTTCTGTGTTTACGTTGATTTTTGCAGTACCTAGTGAAATTGCGCGTTGAACATCTTTCAACGGAATACCAGTACCACCATGAAGTACTAATGGCACACCAGTTGTTTTACCGATTTCCTCCATGCGATCAAAGCCAAGATTTGGCTCACCTTTGTATGGGCCATGTACTGAACCAAGTGCAGGAGCAAAGCAATCTACGCCTGTGTCACGTACAAGTTGATCACATTCAGCAGGAATTGCATAAGCAGCTTCAGCATCTTCAACGATTACATCGTCTTCTTGGCCGCCGATGCGTCCAAGCTCAGCTTCAACAGACACACCATGGATGTGTGCAAGCTCTACTACTTTTTTAGTAAGTGCAATGTTTTCTTCAAGCGGATGATGAGAACCGTCAATCATAACTGATGTGAAACCAGCATGAATTGCTTCAGCACATTTCTCAAAGCTTGAACCATGATCTAAATGAATTGCGACAGGTACAGTCGTGCCATACGCCTTCATAAGACCTTTTACCATATATACAACCGATTCGAAGCTACCCATGTAACGAGCAGCCCCTTCAGATACACCCAAAATAACAGGAGATTTTTCTTCTTCTGCAGCTTGTAGAATAGCTTGTGTGTACTCTAAGTTGTTAAGATTAAATTGACCTACTCCATAGCCCTCTGCTTTGGCTTTATCAAGCATCTCTTTCATTGATACTAAAGGCATTTTAATAAAATCCTCCTTTAAATATGCGACAAATATTTCAGTTGCTTGTGAACCCTTCACAATACCAAATACAAGTATAGCATACCAACAACATAAATAAACGGCAACAATACACATTAACTCCGCTTAAAAAATGTTTGTTACATATTTTCCATTAACATCTATGGAATTTTTAAAACCTCATTACAACTTTTATTTAAGAGCAAATATTATAAGACCGTTGTTAGATAACACAGTAATAATTATGTTCGTATCAATGTTATGAGTAGGTTTATGCGTAAATATATTTTTTCACAGCATCGCGGATATCATCAATATCAAATGGCTTTGCGAAATGAGTTAAGGCACCTAGGTCTTTCGCACGCTGGATCATATCTAATTCACCATAAGCTGTCATAATAATAACTTTAATCGACTGATCCATCTCCTTCATCCGCTTTAAAATTTCAATTCCATCCATACCAGGAATTTTCATATCTAGGAGCACTAGGTCAGGATTCTCATCTTTCGCAATACTTAACGCTTGAACCCCATTTGATGCTTGAAAAGTAGCGTATCCTTCATTTTGGAGCACTTCGTTCAGCAAAACACGAATGCCATATTGATCATCAACTATCAATACCTTATTACTCATCATTACACCCCTAACCTTTTCATCAGCAGTAAAACGCTTCTTGTTATGTAATAGAAGGCAGACACTTCGAAGTAAAGTATCGTTTTATATATATAATTTCTAAATTAAACTTGATTTAGTATTAACTTTCGCTAAAATAACGAATTCTTCCTGCTTTCTTTTTGTAAAATCAGTATCTTTTCTTCTTTCTCATTCGACAAGAGAACATGATAAAGTGTAATTTGGGAGAGAAAGAACCCGTATCTTTGGGATTTTTATCAGAAAGGATGAAGGCATCATGCTTCGAATTTTCACTACCCAGCTGATGGGGATTTTCCAAAACATTCAAGAAGATGAGGAATTAAATATCGAAGAAGCATCTAGAGCATTAGCACAAGCTGTAGTAGGAGATGGCACAATTTACGTACACGGCTTTGACGAAATGGCTGCTATTACTGCTGAAAGCTTGTATGGAAAAGAAACACTCTCAAATGTTAAACCGCTATTTAACGAGAACCAGCTAGCAGATATTACATCGCTTGATCGCATCATTATCGCTTCTCGAACAGCAGATAATGAAGAAGCCACAGCATTAATTAAGCAATTAAAATCGTCTGGCGCCATAATTGTAGTACTCTCTTCTGTTATGCAACAACAAGCTCCACTTAAAGAGCTCGCTGATTTCTTCATCGACACGAAAGTGACACAAGGACTTGTACCACAAGATGATGGAACAAGAACTGGCTTTCCAGCGACACTTTCAACCTTATATGCTTACCATGCGTTATTACTAACAACAAATGAAATTTTACTCGAACATGAATAAAAGCTGCCGATCACTCGGCAGCTTTCTCTATCACAATTATTGATTTTGTTTAATGCTCGCCTCAATAAAGTCACGGAATAACGGCTGAGGACGAGTTGGTCGAGAAGTGAACTCAGGATGGAACTGAGAAGCTACGAACCAAGGGTGATCTTTCACCTCAACGATTTCTACTAAACGGCCATCAGGGCTTGTACCAGAGAATACAAAGCCTTTCTCCTCCATCATTTGACGATATTGATTGTTAAACTCATAGCGATGACGATGACGCTCATAGATGACTTCATCACTATATGCTTCAAAAGCAGCTGTATCTTTTTGTAACTTACAAGGATACAGTCCTAGACGAAGTGTTCCACCTAAGTCTTCGACATCTTTCTGTTCAGGTAGTAAGTCAATTACTGGGTAAGGTGTTAGTGGATCAATCTCAGCTGAATGAGCACCTTTTAACCCAAGCATATTACGAGCAAATTCAATTGATGCTAATTGCATACCTAAGCAAATCCCTAAGAAAGGCACTTTATTCTCACGTGCATAACGAATCGCTTCAATCTTCCCTTCAATACCACGGTCACCGAAGCCACCAGGTACAAGGACACCGTCAACATCTGAAAGAAGCTCTGTTACATTTTCCGCGTTCATTTGCTCAGAGTTAATCCATTTCACTTCAACATCCGCATCAAAGGCAAAACCAGCATGACGCATTGCTTCTACAACGGAGATGTAAGCATCCTGTAATTCAACATACTTCCCAACAAGACCAATTTTCACTTTGCTCTTAAGGCTTGACACTTTCTCAACAAGTGCTTTCCACTCACCCATATCAGCAGGATCACTTGTTAGGTCAAGATGTTCACACACAATCTGGTCGAAGTTTTGCTCTTGCAGTGTAAGTGGTACTTCATATAGGTTCTTCGCATCACGCGCTTCAATAACTGACCGCTTGTCAATGTCACAGAACAACGCAATCTTGTCCTTCATATCTTCTGAAATCGGCTGTTCTGTACGCATAACGATAACATTTGGCTGAATACCAAGCCCACGAAGTTCTTTCACACTGTGTTGCGTTGGTTTTGTTTTCATTTCGCCTGCTGCTTTAATATAAGGAACAAGCGTACAGTGAATATACATCACATTGTTATGACCAACATCACTTTTGATTTGGCGAATTGCTTCTAAGAAAGGCAAGGATTCGATATCCCCCACCGTTCCACCAATTTCAGTGATAACAACATCAGCATTCGTCTCACGGCCAGAACGGAAAACACGCTCTTTGATTTCATTTGTGATGTGAGGGATAACTTGCACTGTTCCGCCAAGATAGTCCCCACGGCGTTCTTTCTTCAATACAGTTGAGTACACTTTACCAGTAGTGACATTGCTGTATTTGTTCAAGTTAATATCAATAAAGCGCTCATAGTGGCCAAGGTCAAGATCAGTTTCTGCACCATCATCTGTTACGAATACTTCCCCGTGTTGATAAGGACTCATTGTACCTGGGTCAACGTTAATATACGGGTCAAACTTTTGAATTGTCACATTCAATCCACGGTTTTTAAGTAATCGACCTAGAGATGCAGCAGTAATCCCTTTTCCTAATGATGAAACAACACCGCCAGTAACGAAAATATATTTAGTCATCTATGTTCCCCCTCATATTCTATAAATCATTATTTACAAAAAATTGTCCAATTATCATCCATGGGGGTTATATTTTGCATACAACCATATCAAAGCACCTTTGCCCTATAGATTTGAGAAAAGCTGTAAGGTGATTTAAAAAATAAAAAAACAAAAGTGGCACACCTAAAGAAAGTATAGGGAGCACTTTTGTTTTATATTTTAACTAGTATTATGGTTCAATATTATTTTTTAGAGCCCAAAAAGTATTCTACCGTTACTCTAAGATTAAAGTCAAGACCTTTTCTTATTGTTCGTCTTCTTCATCATCATCTTCGTCATCATCATCATCATCTAAATCAAAGTCATCTTCGTCGTAGTCATCTACTTCATACTCTTCTTCGTCAACTAAATCGTCATCATCTGTATCATTTGTTACGAAATCGTCGTCATCATCGTCATCTAAATTATCGTCACTGTCAGATTCAAGATCATCTGTATCATCTTCATAAATATCATCATCATCTACAAGAGGCTTAGCAACTTTCTTCGATGACTTCTTCTTTTTCTTCTTCGGCATTGTCATTTCTTCATCAATTTGCTCAACTGGATACCAGCGGCGTAATCCCCATAGATTATTACCTAAGTTGAGGAAACGTCCATCAATATTGATATCTGTGTAGAACTGGGCAATACGTGCATCTAAATTCTCTTGTGAGAACCCTTTATGCTCTGCCACTTTCTTTGCTAATGTATAAAAATCAAAAACTTGACGCTCTTCTTCTAATAAGTAAAACGCAAGGTCAATCATAGACATTTCATTCAATTGTTCCGGAGAAAAATCTGCAATACTCACATTAACCCTTCCTTTCTAGTGCATTTTTCAAATTGCTGTGCTCATGCTATGTATGCTATTACTTCAACATATCACGTTCAACATTCGAAAAAACATATCTTTCATTATAAACAAAAGGAAACGATTTATGCTAGCTTACAAGCATAATTTTTGAAAAGAAAACTTGCCGAAAGCATACACAACTTAAAAACATGATCTGTCCTTTTTCCAAGGGAAACTTATGAGCTTACTTTCATCTAAGACTGGAATCAAGAATACGTGAAACACACCACTAACTTAATAAAAGCGGTGTGAGCGGAGCTTTCTTTCTATAAAAGCCCACACTTTTTTAAATATTTATGGCATATAGTACAGCTTACCTCTTCCATTCCTAAGCGTAGCTCCGCCCTTTTTCCATAAGAGTCCAATTTAATTGTATGCCTATTTTCTTTATTCAGCAACTATTGTCTGTCAAAGACAAAAGCACCCCACAAAAGAATGGGATGCTTCTAATGTTACATATTACGACGGTACTGTCCGCCAACCTCATACAATGCTTGTGTAATCTGTCCAAGGCTTGCATATTTAACTGTTTCCATTAACTCAGCAAAGACGTTTCCGCCGTTTACAGCCGTTTCTTTCAAGCGTTGAAGGGCTTCTGCATTCATATCACCATTGCGCTCTTGGAAAGCACGCAAGTTGTTAATTTGCTGCTCTTTCTCTTCTTTTGTAGCACGCGCAAGCTCAATGCTATTAAGCTCCTCTTCAGAAGGTGGGTTTGGATTCAAGTATGTGTTTACGCCGATAATTGGAAGCTCACCTGTATGCTTCTTCATTTCATAGTGCATAGACTCATCTTGAATTTTTCCACGTTGATATTGAGTTTCCATCGCGCCAAGAACGCCACCACGGTCATTAATACGCTCGAATTCTTGTAATACTGCTTCTTCAACCAAGTCTGTTAACTCATCAATGATGAACGAGCCTTGAAGTGGGTTTTCATTTTTCGTTAAGCCGAATTCTTTTGTAATAATCATTTGAATAGCCATTGCACGACGTACAGATTCCTCTGTAGGTGTCGTAACTGCTTCATCATAAGCATTTGTATGAAGAGAGTTACAATTGTCTTGAATCGCAATTAAAGCCTGTAACGTCGTACGAATATCATTGAAATTCATCTCTTGAGCATGAAGTGAACGCCCAGATGTTTGAATATGATATTTCAATTTCTGACTGCGCTCGTTTGCACCATATTTTTCACGCATAACAGTTGCCCAGATACGACGTGCTACACGGCCGATAACCGTATACTCTGGATCAAGGCCATTACTGAAGAAGAACGACAGATTCGGTGCAAAATCATCAATATTCATACCGCGGCTTAAGTAGTATTCTACATACGTAAAGCCGTTTGCCAATGTGAAAGCAAGCTGTGTGATTGGGTTTGCACCCGCTTCTGCAATGTGATAACCAGAAATCGAAACAGAATAGTAGTTTCGTACTTTATGATCAATAAAGTATTCTTGAATATCACCCATTAAACGCAATGCAAATTCAGTTGAGAAGATACATGTATTCTGTCCTTGGTCTTCCTTCAAGATGTCTGCTTGAACTGTACCACGAACGACATTTAATGTTTCTTCTTTAATATTTGCATATTCCTCTGGGCTTGGCTCGCGACCATTTTCCTCTTTGAAGTAATAAACTTGTTGATCAATTGCAGTGTTCATGAACATTGCCAAAATAATTGGTGCAGGACCGTTGATTGTCATTGAAACAGACGTTGATGGTGCACAAAGATCAAAGCCAGAATACAGCTTCTTCATATCTTCAAGCGTACAAATGCTTACACCACTTTCGCCGACTTTCCCGTAAATGTCTGGACGCTCATCCGGGTCTTGACCATACAATGTTACAGAGTCAAAAGCGGTACTTAAACGCTTCGCTTCATCATCTTTCGATAGGTAATGGAAGCGGCGGTTTGTACGCTCTGGTGTTCCTTCACCCGCAAATTGGCGCTTTGGATCTTCCCCTTTTCGTTTGAACGGGAATACACCAGCTGTGAATGGGAAGTAGCCAGGAGCATTCTCACGATAATTCCATTTCAGAATTTCGCCCCAGTCCTTGTACTTTGGAAGAGAAACCTTTGGAATAAGTGTGCCTGACAAGCTCTTTGTTTTTAATTCTGTCACAATTTCTTTATCACGAATTTTCACGACATATTCATCTGCCGCATACTTTTTCAAGCGTTCAGGCCACTCTTCAAGGATTTTCTTCGATTCAGGTGTTAACTTTTCTTCGTATGAATGTTTAACTGCTTCTAATGAAGCAACGACTTCTTCATTTGTTTCACGCTTCTTTACTTCCTCCAGAGTACCCTCAAGCTGATACAGCTTACGAGCAACATCTGCTTGCTCAGTAGACTTATTGTGGTAATCACGCACTGTCTCAGCCAAGTCACGCAAGTAGTAACGACGGTCATTTGGAATAATGACATTTTGCTTTTCTACTAGGTTAGATTTGTTGAAGCTCGTCTCAAAGTCTGTACCACACTTCTTGTTAACAGCTTCAATCAACGCTGCAAACAATGTATTTGTTCCAGCATCATTAAATTGACTTGCGATTGTGCCGTATACAGGCATTTCTTCTAAGTCTTTATCAAAAAGGTTATGGCTGCGTTGGTATTGCTTACGAACTTGACGTAACGCATCCTCAGAGCCTTTACGTTCAAATTTGTTAATAACAATCAAGTCAGCAAAGTCGATCATATCGATCTTCTCAAGCTGTGATGGTGCACCAAATTCGCTTGTCATCACATACATCGATACATCTGTCACTTCCGTAATCTCTGCATCCCCTTGACCAATTCCACTCGTCTCAACAACGATAAAATCAAATCCAGCTGCTTTAACAACTTGAATGGCTTCTTTAATCGCAAGAGAGAGTTCTGTCTTTGAACCACGAGTTGCTAAGCTGCGCATATAAATTCGTGGGTTAAAGATCGAGTTCATACGAATACGGTCACCAAGAAGGGCACCGCCAGTCTTCTGCTTTGTTGGGTCAACAGAAAGAATCGCCATTTTCTTGTCAGGAATTTCGTTTAAGAAACGACGTACAAGCTCATCTGTTAACGAGCTTTTACCTGCTCCACCTGTACCTGTGATACCAAGAACAGGAACCTGTTTCAACTCGACATTTGCCATCTTTTCTTCTAAAACAGATGCAGCTTCCGCATTTCCTGTTACAGTATTTTCTGCAGCAGTAATCCATTTTGCAACCGTTTTGAAATCATTGATTGTCAGATCTTCAAGATCCTCTGTCGCAGTTTGGAAGTCACACTCTTTCACCATTAAGTTAATCATGCCTTGCAAGCCAAGCTCACGACCATCTTCAGGTGAGAAAATTCGCGCAATTCCGTATTCATGCAATTCCTTAATTTCACGAGGAACGATTACACCACCGCCGCCTCCGTATACGCGGATATGGCCTGCTCCTCGTTCTTGTAATAAGTCATGCATATATTTGAAAAATTCTACGTGTCCACCTTGGTAAGAAGAAATTGCAATCCCTTGTACGTCTTCTTGAATTGCAGCATTCACGATTTCTTCAACTGAGCGATTGTGACCTAGATGGATAACTTCGGCTCCACTTGCTTGAATGATACGACGCATAATATTAATTGATGCATCATGCCCATCAAACAAACTTGAAGCTGTAACAAAACGCACATGGTTCTTCGGTCGATATACCTCAACGTTTGCCATTCACTTTCTCCCCTTTTATGTGAAATACTAATTCGTAATCCCCTTTGCCTTACGTTTATAAATAAGACCTTCAAGCAGGTTATCAATTTGAATTGCTGTGTATTCCTCTAACGTATAGAGCTTTTGCAAAATCCAACGTCGGAAGCCCCACATTTGACCTTGCACAAAAATGTTATGAGCAATAAGCTTAATTTCGTCTTCGTTCAAATCAAATTCACCATTGTCCACACATCCGCGTAGTACCTTTTCAAACATCGCAACCATTTCCACTTCCTTTTGTAACACGTAAGGAAGTGCATCTTTTGTTAATGATTTTGCTTCTTGATACATAACAAGTACTTCATCTTGCATTTCATCCATGACAATAAAATATGAAGTGACAGCTTCCTTAAGACACTGAATATCACCACGGTCTAAGTCCATTGAATCTTGTAAACGCTGATGTACCCGTTCATAGATCGAATCGCATACTAAATAAAGCACGTCTTCTTTCTTCCGGATATATTCATATAATGTACCAATGCTAAAACCAGATGCTTTTGCAATCTCACGGGTGGTGCTGCGGTGAAACCCTTTTTCAATAAAGAGTTTAACGGCTCCTTTAATCATTTGATCGCGCCGTTTTTGTACTAATTTTTCGTCTTTCACTGAAGCAGGAACTTCCCGTTTACTCACCCTCATCCCTCTTTCTGCTGCCTTCTCAACGAATGCGCCCTCCCTCAAAAACAAGTTTGAAAGAGGGCATTTGAAAAATTATTTTGTTAGCATTCTTGAAATGACAAGGCGCTGAATTTCATTTGTTCCTTCATAAATTTGCGTAATCTTTGCATCACGCATATATCGTTCAACTGGATAATCCTTAGTATAACCATAACCACCGAATACTTGCACAGCTTCCGTTGTAACTTTCATCGCTGTGTCACCAGCAAATAGCTTCGACATTGCAGACTCTTTTCCGTATGGAAGGCCTTCAGATTCTTTCCATGCTGCTTGATATGTTAACAGTCGTGATGCTTCTACAGTTGTTGCCATATCAGCTAGCTTGAAACCAATACCTTGTTGTAATGCAATTGGCTTGCCGAATTGAACACGTTCTTTCGCATATTCAACTGACGCATCTAGAGCACCTTGCGCGATTCCAACTGCTTGAGCAGCGATACCATTACGACCACCGTCTAATGTCATCATTGCAATTTTGAACCCTTCGCCAAGCTCTCCAAGCATGTTTTCTTTCGGTACACGGCAATTGTCAAACATAATTTCAGTTGTAGGTGATGAGCGAATACCTAATTTCTTCTCTTTCTTACCTACTGAGAATCCAGGGAAATCACTTTCTACGATAAATGCACTCACACCTTTATGCTTGCTTTCTGGATCAGTAACAGCAAATACGATATAGATATCAGCAATACCGCCGTTTGTAATAAAGATCTTTGAACCATTTAGGATATAGTCGTCTCCATCAAGCTTTGCAGTCGTCTTCATACCACCTGCATCAGAACCTGAACCTGGCTCTGTTAAACCGTATGCACCAATTTTCTTACCTTGAGCCATTGGCTTTAAGTATTTTTGCTTTTGTTCTTCCGAGCCGAATTTGTATACAGGCCATCCAGCTAATGAAACGTGTGCTGAAAGTGTAACACCTGTTGACGCACAAACGCGTGATAATTCTTCAACTGCGATAACATATGCTAAATAATCAAAGCCACTTCCGCCGTACTCCTCTGGCCACGGTACCCCTGTTAACCCTAGCTCTGCCATTTGGTCGAAAATTTCACGATCAAAGCGTTCCTCTTCATCACGCTCTTCAGCAGTTGGTGCAACGACCTCTGTCGCAAACTCACGGACCATTTTTCTTAACATTTCGTGCTCTTCAGAAAGTTGAAAATTCATTGTACATAATCCCCCTTTAATTTACTAGCAGAAAAAATTTCTAATTATTTTATTAAACCACGGCTAATAACAAGACGTTGAATCTCACTTGTTCCTTCATAAATCTCAGTAACTTTCGCATCACGGAAGAAACGTTCAACCGGATAGTCTTTTGTATAGCCATAACCGCCATATACTTGGATCGCTTCTGTCGTAACTTCAACCGCTGTACGTGAAGCAAACAACTTCGCCATTGACGCCTCTTGACCACATGGGATGTTAAGAGACTTTAAGTTTGCAGCTCGGTAGACTAAGAGCTTCGCACCTTCTACAGCTGTTGCCATATCAGCCAACTTAAAGCCTAAGCCTTGTTGAGCTGCGATAGGCTTTCCAAATTGGACACGCTCTTTTGCATAATCTGTTGCATGCTCTAATGCAGCCTCTGCAATTCCTAGTGCTTGAGAGGCAATTCCGATTCGCCCTACGTCTAAATTGGACATCGCAATTTTAAAGCCTTCGCCTTCTTTTCCAAGCATGTTTTCAGCAGGAACTCTGCAGTTATCAAATGAAAGTGTTGTTGTCTTCGAGCCATGAAGCCCCATCTTGCGCTCATTTTTACCGACTGAGAAACCAGGTGTATCCTTCTCAACGATAAATGCTGTAATACCCTTGCTTCCTTTTTCCGGTTCAGTTGAAGCAAATACGATATACGTTTGTGCTTCGCCCCCGTTTGTAATCCACATCTTCGAACCGTTCAATACATACTCATCGCCATCACGAACGGCACGTGTCTTCAAGCTGCCTGCGTCAGACCCTGCGCCTGGCTCTGATAAGGCGAAAGCACCGATATATTCTCCAGCTGCAAGTTTCGGAATATATTTTTGCTTCTGTTCTTCTGTTCCGAAGTAAAGTATTGGGTTAGTCCCTACGGATGTATGAACTGATAGAATAACCCCAATTGTTGCACTTACTTTCGATAACTCATTAATCGCGATAATGTAAGAAGTGAAATCCATTTCAGAACCGCCGTACTTTTCTGGAATGGTAATCCCCATTAAGCCTAGCTCTGCCATCTTTTTGAGAATTTCACGTGGGTATTCATCGTTTTCTTCCATCTTTTCAATCATCGGTGCGATTTCACCTTGAGCAAAATCACGTACCATTTTTCGCATCATTTCTTGTTCTTCAGTGAAACGTAAATCCATAACTGCCCCTCCTGTTGGTTTGTAAGCTGATTGAATAGCTCGTTCAACGAAAATTAATATTGATAGAAGCCGCGTCCTGTCTTACGTCCAAGCCATCCAGCTTTCACGTATTTGCGAAGTAATGGGCATGGACGGTATTTGTCATCCCCAAATCCTTCATGAAGCACTTCCATAATGTATAAGCATGTATCTAACCCGATAAAGTCAGCTAGCGTTAACGGTCCCATTGGATGGTTCATACCGAGCTTCATGACTTCATCAACTGCTTCAGGTGTAGCAACACCTTCATACACTGTGTAAATTGCTTCGTTAATCATTGGCATTAAGATACGGTTTGAAACGAAGCCAGGGAAGTCATTTACTTCAACAGGTACTTTATTTAATTTCTTCGTCATTTCTTCAATTGCAGCGTAGACTTCGTCTGTTGTTGCAAGCCCACGAATAATTTCAACAAGTTTCATTACTGGTACAGGGTTCATGAAGTGCATACCGATTACAAGCTCAGGACGTTCTGTAACAGCCGCAATCTCAGTGATAGGAAGAGATGAAGTATTTGTAGCTAGAATTGCATGGTCTGGTGCAATTTGATCTAGTTGTTCGAAGATACTGCTCTTAATTTTCATATTTTCAGTTGCTGCTTCAATAACAAGGTCAACTTTAGCTGCACTGTTAATATCAGTGGATGTTTGCATGCGTGAAAGCACACCGTCTTTTTCCTCTGAAGTCATGCGTTCTTTGTCGACTTGACGTTGCAGGTTTTTGTTGATATTCCCTAGACCGCGCTCTAGAAATTCTTCTTTTAAATCTTGCAAGATAACATCGTAGCCAGCCATTGCACATACTTGTGCAATCCCTGAGCCCATTTGTCCTGCGCCAATTACCATTACCTTTTCAATTTTCATTACCTTTTCCCCCTTAATTAAGAATACTGCTAATCTATGAAACATACGGACAGGAGCTTAGAACTTCTTCTAAACTCCTAATCCTTTTACATTCAGCTTACACTTCCACCATTACTGCATCGCCTTGTCCGCCGCCGCTACAAATCGCTGCGATTCCAATACCGCCGCCGCGTCGCTTCAATTCATGAATTAATGTCAGAATGATGCGTGTTCCACTTGCACCAATTGGATGGCCAAGAGCAACTGCTCCACCATTTACATTAACCTTCTCTGGGTCAAGGTCTGCAATTTTGCTGCTTGCAAGTGAAACAGCTGCAAATGCCTCGTTAATTTCAAAAAGATCAATATCACTTAATGACTTACCAGTCTTCTCAAGTAACTTGTTAATAACAAGTCCTGGCGTCTCAGGGAAGCGATGTGCCTCAACTGCAAGTGCTGTGTGACCAAGAATCGTTGCCATCACTTCTTTACCTTCTTTGCTTGCCCGCTCTTCTGACATTAAGACAAGTGCTCCTGCACCATCATTAACACCAGGCGCGTTTCCTGCTGTAATCGTGCCATCCTTACCAAATGCAGGACGAAGCTTTGCAAGTCTCTCGGTAGTTGTGCCTTCGCGAGGTGCTTCATCTGTATCTACAACGACAGGGTCACCTTTGCGCTGTGGTACTTCTACTGCAACAATCTCTTCAGCTAGCTTGCCGTTTTTAGTTGCTTCAAGAGCTCGTTCATGACTACGAGTAGACCATTCATCTTGTTGTTCACGTGTTAAACCAAATTCTTCAGCGGTTCCATTTCCGTATGTTCCCATATGTACACCTTTAAAGGAACAAGTCAAGCCGTCATGTACCATTGAGTCAACAACTTTTCCATCACCCATACGCATTCCCCAACGAGCTTTTGGCAAGAAATATGGGGCATTACTCATTGACTCCATACCACCTGCAACAATTACTTCTTGGTCGCCGCAACGAATGATTTGGTCACCTAAGGACACGCTTCTCATTCCTGAAGCACACACTTTATTAATTGTTTCAGTTTGTACTTCCCAAGGGATTCCTGCATTACGGGAAGCTTGGCGAGAAGGGATTTGCCCTTGTCCCGCCTGCAATACGTTCCCCATTAAGACTTCGCCGACATCTTCAGGTGCTACTCCAGCTCTTACTAATGCTTCCTTAATTGCAAGTCCGCCAAGTTCTGATGCTGTTAATGAACTAAGAGCTCCTCCAAATTTTCCAAAAGGTGTACGAGCCCCGCCTACAATTACTGTTCGTGTCATTGTTTTTCCCCCTTGTTATGATTGAACGCTCGCTCAGCATAAGAGAGAGGCAATGTTTGTCACATCACCTTTCCCCCATCCTAGCATTCTATTATTGAACGATTGCTTCTTCTCTCGGACCGCAAACAGAACGCTCTAAGATTTCCGCAATATCCAATGTTTGTACGTCCTCTTCCACTTCTTTCGCTTTCGTTCCATCGCTTATCATCGTTAAGCAGTACGGACAGCCACTACTAATGACAGAAGGATTGACAGAAAGAGCTTGTTCTGTACGCGCCACATTAATACGCGTTCCTGAATCTTCTTCCATCCACATCAGTCCGCCGCCAGCTCCACAGCACATTCCATTCTCACGGTTACGATCCATTTCAACGACTGTAACACCCGGAACAGCTTTCAAGATTTCACGAGGCGGATCATACACTTCGTTGTAGCGGCCTAAATAACATGAGTCATGGAAGGTAATTGTTTCATTAACTTCATGTGTCGGCTTCAATCGACCTTCTTGAATCCATTGTGCAAGTAATTCTGTATGGTGATAAACTTCCCCTTCAAAGCCAAAGTCAGGGTACTCGTTTTTCAACGTATTGTATGCATGAGGATCAATTGTAACAATTTTCGTTATGCCATTCTTTTCGAACTCTTGAATGTTCTTACCTGCTAAATCTTGATATAAAAATTCATTTCCAAGACGGCGTGCTGTATCGCCTGAATTTTTCTCTTTGTTACCAAGAATAGCAAATTTAATGCCTGCTTCATTCATTAGCTTAGCAAATGATAAAGCAATCTTTTGACTGCGGTTATCGTAAGAACCCATTGAACCAACCCAGAAGAGATATTCAAATTCTTCGTCTGACTTTTTAAGCTCTTTAATTGTTGGTGCATGTACATCCTCACGAGCATCGCGCCAGTTTTCACGCTCTTTACGGCTAATTCCCCAAGGGTTACCTTGACGTTCAATGTTTTGCATCGCGCGCTGTGCTTCAGGGTCAAGCTTACCTTCAGTAAGAACAAGGTAACGACGAAGGTCGATGATTTTTTCTACGTGCTCATTCATAACTGGGCATTGATCTTCACAGTTACGGCACGTTGTACAAGCCCAAATTTCTTCTTCGGTAATTACGTCACCGATAAGGCTCGGACTATAATCAAGTGCAGCAGCACCTTCTTCTGCGCCTGCAGCAGCTGACTGCATCGCAAGCTGGTTACCTTTTGTGTTATTAAATGCGAATGTTGGTACCCAAGGTTTGCGTGATGTTACAACAGCACCTTTTTCTGTTAAATGGTCACGCATTCTTGTCATAAGTTCCATCGGTGAAAGCATTTTACCTGTGCCAGTAGCAGGACACATATTTGTACAGCGTCCACATTCTACACAGGCATAGAAATCAATCATTTGACCTTGATAGAAATCTTCAATCTTTCCAACACCAAATGATTCAGCTTCTTCATCTTCGAAATCAATTGGACGAAGCTTCCCTGGTGCATCAAGACGGTTGAAATAAACGTTTGCTGGTCCTGCAATTAAATGTGCATGCTTTGATTGCGGTACATACACTAAGAAAGTTAAAAGAATGAATAAGTGTACCCACCAAGCAAAATAGAAGATACCTGTAGCAACTGTCGGGTTAAGCCCCGCAGCCATTGTGGCAATCGCAGATGCGATCGGTTCACTCCATGATCCTTCATGACCATGCCAGATAAGATCCATTCCGTTACCTACAAGTACAGAAACCATTAATGTTCCGATAAAAATCAATACTAAACCTGCTTTTAAACCACGCTTTAAGCGAACAAGCTTTTCAATATAACGGCGATAAAACGCCCAAATAACCGCGACTAAAATGACTAACGTCACAATCTCTTGGAAAAACGTAAATCCAGGGTAAAGCGGCCCTAACGGCAGGTGTGTACCCGGGACAAGACCCTTCCAGATAAAATCAAGTGCTCCAAATTGAACAAGTAGAAACCCGTAAAACATCATTACGTGAATCGTACCGCTCTTCTTATCTTTCAAGAGCTTTTTCTGACCGAAAACGTATATCCCAATTTTTCTCATACGTTCTTTTACATTTTCATCAAACTCATCTTTTTTCCCAAGCTTGATATATTCAAGACGTGTTTTTACTACATAAGCAAATAGATAAAGCCCGTAAGCCATAACTACTAAAAATGCAATCCAGTTCACTAGAAGTAATGAACCCACAAATCACAACCCCTTTCCTGTCCACATACTGAAGTATGCGACAACGGTGCTTCTCCCTGTCGAATATTTCCTGACAGCGCTTTCTAGGCTGTCAAATAAATTTAGTGACTTATTTCTGCCTGACTTAGGTCGTTTCGATCCCCCCTTGAGTGCGAAAAACATTTTTAACCGCGTTAATTTTCTGACAACATTATAACATAAATTTAATAATGAATGAGCATTCAGTCAACAGTTTTTTATAAAAAATTTCGGAAAAAAGATAAATTTATTTAAATTTCTTGTTTATAAAGGGACAAATACCAGGGAAAAATACTTAAGATAACAGCATTAAATCCATTATAAAGGGGTTCTCTAATATGTGGGTACTTATCCTTCTATTTTTTATAATTTATTTTTATTTTGACTTTCGACTTGGACAACGAATTCATAATCTTGTAGCAAAACCACGCAATTATTCCGAAAAAATGATGGATTGGGAATTATTTGGCGATGGTCAAACACTATATGAAAAATTATTTAAAGATATTCATGAAGCAGAACATCATATTCACACACTTTTTTTCATTATTAAAAACGACAATATAAGCAAGGAATTCCTACAATTGTTAAAACAAAAAGCACAACAAGGTGTGACCGTTCGCCTGCTTCTAGACCGAATTGGCGGCATTCGTCTCCCTAAAAAACAAATTCAATTGCTTAAAAAAGCAGGCGTACAGTTTGCCTATGCAAACAAACCTGCTTTCCCTTTTATCTTTTTCTCCTTACAAAAGCGTAATCATCGAAAGGTAACTGTGATCGATGGGAAAATAAGTTATTTTGGCGGGTTCAATATTGGAGAAGAATATTTAGGGCGAAATCCAAGGCTAGGCTTTTGGCGAGACTTCCATATGCGGATTACTGGTGAAGCAACCCATATTTTACAAAAAGAATTTTTCAATGATTGGAAACGGGCGACGAAAGAAGAGCTTACAACAGAGGATCAATATTTTCCTTTAGCCTCTACTGGACAAACACCGTGCACATTCTTGCCGACCGATGGAAATGGCATTCAATCACCATTGCTGAAAATGATTCAACGTGCAAAGAAAGAAATCATCATTGCCTCGCCTTATTTTATTCCCGGCAAGATCATTAATAGTGCACTAATTGAAGCTGCAAAGCGCGGGGTCCATGTCATCATTCTCGTTCCTCTTAAAGCCGATCATCCGCTTGTAAGAGAAGCTGCCTTCCCGTACTTTTACGGCCTATTGAAAGCAGGTTGTCATATTCATCGCTATGATAAAGGCTTTTATCACGGGAAAGTTGTTCTCGTTGACCATGAAATTTGCGACATCGGCACAGCCAATTTTGACAAACGCAGCTTCTTCCTTAATGATGAACTTAACTGCTTTATTAAAGACCCGAGCTTTCTTAAGCGTATCTATGCTGAAGTGATGGAAGACTTGGACAATGCAAGAGAACTTACACTTGATGATTATCGAAGACGCTCTTTCATGCAACGACCAATTGAATTGGTTTCAAGCTTATTGTCAGGGCTGTTATAAGAAATGGGGGAATGAAATCGTGATCGTTCGTTTTGGGTATGTTGCTCATGCCCTCTCCCTTTGGGAAGCATCACCTTCTCGTACATTGACCTTCACAAATTGGAAAAAGTTAAACAAACAGGAACGAGCAGATAAGCTTTATTCGATTGCTAAAACCAATTTAGTAAATACAAAACGTGCTCTGCACTATAATATTTCTCAAGGAATACCGCTGTATCGATTTTCATCAGCGCTTATTCCTCTAGCTACGCATCCAGAAGTGGTGTTTGACTACTTAACAATGCTCCGTGAAGACTTTCAAGAAATTGGTGAACTCGTTCAAAAGCATAATCTGCGTGTAAGCTTTCACCCAAATCAATTTACCCTTTTCACAAGCGAGGATAATAACATTACAAACAATTCTGTAGAAGATATGCTTTACCATTACGAGATGCTGCAAGCAATGGGTGTTGAAGAAAACGCTCTGATTAACATCCATGTCGGAGGCGCTTACGGTGATAAAGAGCAGGCTATTGGTCGTTTTCATAAGAATATAAAAAAGCTCCCACCAGAAGTGAAAGCCGTAATGACGCTTGAAAATGATGACCGGACTTATAACGCCGAAGAAGTACTGAATATCTGTGAAGAAGCAGCAATCCCAATGATCTTTGATTATCACCATGAACAAGCAAACCCATCATCCATTTCATATGAAAAATTGTTACCACGAATCTTTGATACATGGGCAAATCGCGGCCTTCTCCCAAAGGTTCATCTGTCATCACCTGAATCAGAGAAAAACTACCGAAAACATAGTGAGCTAGTAGCTACAGATTTTATTACGCCTTTTATGAAAGTTGCCCGGCAAATAAGCAAAGATTTCGATGTAATGATTGAAGCGAAAGGAAAGGATAAAGCTGCTCTTCAATTAATGGATTGGTTCGAAAAGCAGCGTGGCGTTAAACGAATCAACGGTGCTGTTATTCAATTCCCAACTAAGCGTTAATATGTTTTACTGACTAAGCTCATGAACAATTGTACGCAAGCAATGATTTAAAGCTGGATAACCTTTTGTTGGTAACTGATGAAATCGATCAGCAATCAAATACGGATGACTTTCAGTTAAACGCCCACGATAGATCCCTAAATAATAATGCAGATATTCGTCCTTTTCTCCGTACAATAAATAGAATGGCATCCTTAATTCGGTCAGTCTGTCCGTACAGCTATACCTTAACCCTTCTTCATACAGCTTAATAGCTGCTTCTTTTTTTGATTTTAACGCGTAGTGATACAGTAGACCGAAGTCACCCCGGTGGACGGCATGACCATTTGCTAAGATGCCTGCCAGACTCCGTCTGTAGCCTGTTTTTAATATCCCAATTCCGATTCGAAATTCCTGCTGTAGCCAAAAGGTTCGCACTTCGGAAAAACCTCCGCAAAGGATGACCCCCTTTGTGCGTTCTGGGTATTTCAGGGCAAATTCTTGCGCGATGTAGCCTCCACTTGAATATCCGCATAAGACTACTTCTTCAAGGTTTAACCCTTCTACAATTTCAAATAAGTCCTCTGCCATTTGTTCAATTGACATATTATCAGCTGAACAGCTTGTTCTGCCATGGCCACGCTGGTCATACAAAATTACCCGGCATACACCAGCAAGCATTTTCTGATAATGAAAAACAGCATGCCCCATATACGGAGGGTGAATGAAAATAACCGGTAACCCTAATTTCCCGTGCTGCTCTACATAAAATCCTTTTATTAGCCCCATCTATGCAGCCTCCTTTTGCCTTTAGTTTTGATAATCTTTCCTACAATTACGCAATACAAAAGTTGGCAAAAGAAAGGCGGTAAACCCTCCACTATGCTCTGAACAAAAAAAAGAGGCCGACTATGTTCAGTCAACCTCTTCATAAGCTACATCTTCTCTGGAGCTGTTACACCGATAAGACGTAGAGAATTTTGTAATGTAATTTGAACAGCTTTCATAAGTGCTAGACGTGCTTTTGTCTTTTCACTGTCATCTTCATGGATAACTTTTTCAGCATTATAGAAGCTGTGTAATGCAGATGCTAAGTCATACGTGTAATTTGTCACACGGTGTGGCATACGCTTTTGAGCCGCTTCTGCAACCGCTTCTGGGAACTCACCTAGCTTCTTAAGCAAGTCGAATTCTTTCTCTGTATTCAGGTGAGAGAGGTTTGCGTTATCGTCAATTTCGATGCCCATCTCTTCACCTTGACGAAGCATGCTGCAAATTCGAGCATGTGCATATTGAGCATAATACACAGGGTTTTCGTTCGATTTCGAAACAGCTAAGTCCATATCAAAATCAAGATGAGAATCCGCACTTCTCATGGCAAAGAAGTAACGCATTGCATCAATGCCGACTTCCTCCATTAATTCACGCAATGTAACAGCTTTACCTGTACGTTTACTCATTTTTACTTTTTCACCGTTTTGGAACAAGTTCACCATCTGGATAATTTCAACTTCCAACGTATCTGCACCGTACCCAAGTGCTTGAATGGCAGCTTTCATACGTGGAATATAGCCGTGATGGTCGGCACCCCAAATATTAATCAATTTATTAAATCCACGGCTTAGCTTGTCTTTATGATAAGCAATATCAGGTGTCAAATAGGTATATGTACCATCCTGCTTGATTAATACACGGTTTTTGTCATCATCAAACTTTGTCGTTTCAAACCATGTGGCACCTTCTTCTTCATATACATGACCGTTATCTTTTAACGTTTGAAGTGCTTCTTCAATCTTGCCTGTTTCGTATAAAGAAGTTTCTGAGAACCAATGATCAAATTCAACACGGAATGCACGTAGGTCCACTTTAATCTTTTCTAATTCATAATCTAATCCATGCTGGCGGAAGAAATGATAGCGTTCTTTCTCCTCTTTCTGTAGTAAAGAATCGCCATGCTCCTCAGCAAGCTTCTTACCAATGTCTACGATATCTGCACCATGATACCCGTCTTCTGGCATGTCCGCCTCTTTGCCAAGTGCTTGAAGATAGCGCGCTTCAACTGAAAGTGCAAGGTTATGAATTTGGTTACCTGCATCATTAATGTAATATTCACGTTCAACCTCATACCCAGCTTTATCTAACACGTTACATAGCGCGTCACCAACAGCTGCACCACGAGCATGACCAAGGTGTAAGTCACCTGTTGGGTTTGCTGAAACAAACTCAACTTGTACTTTTTCATTCTGACCTGTATCAGTTTCACCATAAGCTTTACCTGCCTTTAATACAGTCGGTACAAGGTTAGTAAGGTAGCTGTTGTCCATGTAAAAATTAATAAAACCAGGACCAGCAATTTCAATTTTTTCAATCGATGCCTTTGATTTATCAAAGTTCGCAACAATATCGTCAGCAATTAGACGTGGTGCCTTCTTTGCCACTCGTGCAAGCTGCATCGCCATATTTGTCGCATAGTCACCATGTGCTTTGTCCTTCGGTAACTCGAGAATAACCTCAGGTACTTCTTCTGCTGATGCCAGCTCTGCCTTCAAAACAGCTTGCTTAATCTCTTCTTTCAAACGTTCTTTCACTTGTTCAACGATATTCATCCTTAGACCTCCTTAAACGTTAACGTCAGCCTGTGACGCCCCGCTTCTTCCCCTTGCATACTTAAACGGTAAGCAATATCGAGCTTTCCTTTCTTGCTTCTTTCGTCAAATTGATACGAGATACGTTCTGTGTTGGTCTTCATTTGCATTGCTCCATATGGGCTTTGGTAGACGCCAGAGGTTTCTTCACCTTTCTGAAATGTCTGCCGCATCGAGACCGCGCCCGAACGCATAATGTAAAGCTCTTGTTCATTTAATTTCATGATCGTCTTCACTTTCCCGGCACCTTCGATTTCTTCATCAAAAGTAAGAAAGAGCGCGTCATTTTTCATATATTTCATTCCTGATGATTCGATTGCGATCGTTTCACGCTGAGCAGAGTCACGAATTTCAGTCACAAGTTTCACTTCAATAGGCTGTTTTGTGTCAGTCATTCCTTACACGCCCTTATTATAAAAGTTACGATGTTTAACTTTAATATTCTAACATATTTCCGAAATGATTATACAGAAAAAAAGCACCTCCCTATCAAATGATAAGAAGATGCCTTAGAAGATTTTATTTTACCCAGCCAAGCAGCATTTCACGAATGAACTTACTTGCCGCAATTTGTGTTTGTTCACTTGGGTCATATTGTGGTGCAACTTCAACTAGGTCTGAACCGATCACATTTAGATCAGAGTTTGAAATAGCTGTGATTGCTTCTAGAAGTTCTTTTGAAGTAATACCGCCTGCTTCTGCAGTCCCTGTGCCCGGCGCATGAGCAGGGTCAAGCACATCGATATCAATCGTTACATAAACGTTACGACCAGCAAGCTTTGGCAATACTTCTTTTAGCGGCTCTGCCACATCAAACTTCGCCATATACATACCTGATTCTTTTGCATATTGAAACTCTTCACGCATTCCTGAACGAATACCGAATGAATAGACATTTTCAGGACCCAGCAGGCCGCATGCTTTGCGAACTGGTGTTGAGTGAGATAACGGCTCACCCTCGTAATCTTCACGAAGATCTGCATGAGCATCAATATGAATAAGAGCCATGTCTGGATACTTACGGTGCATGGCTTTAATAACCGGCCATGTCACAAGATGCTCCCCGCCAATGCCAAGCGGATACTTTCCTGCTTCTAATACTTTGTCTACAAATTCTTCAATCATATCAATACTGCGCTGCGGATTCCCGAATGGAAGTGGAATATCGCCTGCATCAAAGTATTTTACTTCTTCAAGATGACGGTCAACATATGGGCTATATTCTTCAAGTCCTAGCGACACTTCACGAACACGTGCCGGACCAAAGCGCGAACCAGGACGAAAGCTAACTGTCCAATCCATCGGCATCCCGTAGATAACGGCTTTGCTTTCTTCTAAGCTTGGATGACTCATGATAAAAACGTTGCCAGAGTATGCTTCATCAAAACGCATCATTCTCTCTCCTTTCCCCGATTACTTCGTTAAATCTTGGACAAACTTCGGCAACGCGAACGCTGCTTTGTGCAGGTCTTTTGTATAATATTTTGTTTCGATCTCATGGAAACGCTCTTCACTCACTTCTAACGGGTCATGCTTTTTCGAACCAATTGTGAATGTCCATAGACCGCTTGGATACGTTGGAATATTTGCTGTATACAATCGTGTAATTGGGAAAATCTCTTTTACATCTTTATATACTTGTGAAATTAAGTCTGCTTTAAACCACGGATTATCCGTTTGAGCAACGAAAATGCCATCTTCTTTCAACGCTTTTGCGATTCCATCATAGAACCCTCTTGTAAATAGGTTTGCTGCAGGGCCTACTGGTTCTGTTGAGTCAACCATGATCACATCATACTCATTTTCACTTTTTGCAATATGCATGAAGCCATCGTCAACCTTCACTTCAACACGTGGGTTGTCTAATTCACCTGCAATTTCAGGCAGGTATTTCTTTGAATATTCAATGACTAAACCATCGATTTCTACTAGAACAGCTTTCTTCACACTTGGGTGCTTTAATACTTCACGAATAACACCGCCATCTCCACCGCCAACAACAAGCACGTGCTCTGGGTTTGGATGGGTAAACAACGGAACGTGTGCCACCATTTCATGATAGACAAACTCATCCTTCTGAGTTGTCATCACCATTCCGTCCAGTACAAGCATATTTCCGAATTCTTCTGTTTCAACCATATCTAATTGTTGAAAATCTGTTTTCTCCGTATGTAAAGTACGTTTAATTTTCGCCGTAATTCCGAAAGATTTTGTTTGTTTTTCAGTGAACCATAATTCCATTTCACTTATCAATCCCTTCAATTGGAGTCTCAATATTTTTCATAAAGGCTCTGTTACGCAGCCTTCATAAAAAAAGATTTATTCTAAAGCTTACAAGAATCAGCTAATCGACCTCACCTTTAATTGCACTGTCGACGCAGATGTTACTTAGCATCGAGCGTATAGCTTAAACCTTTTACCACAGAAAAAGTATAAGGCAATTGCAAAAAAAAGCAAGAAAAATTTTCACCTCTTAAAAGAACGTTTAAACCTACTAGTATTTTCCCATACTGATCACAACTTAAGCGTATTTTTTTCAATCAAGAAAGGGGGATTGAATGCGTGGAATTGATGACAGAACGACTGAAACATACGTGGAAGTGGCTTCGCGCCCTGCTTTTTATCGGCTTATTCCTATTAATCTGCTTGACTGTCGTCGTAGGAGGAGCGATTGTTTATGGCTTAATTCAAGGCCCTCCACCTTTGAACGTCTCCCAGACCTCTGTAATCTATGCAGATGACGGCACATTAATAGGGGAAACACACCATGGCCAAGAACGCTATTGGAAGCCGCTTTCTGAGATTTCTCCAAATGTAATTGAAGCAACCCTAGCAGTAGAGGATCGAAAGTTCTTTGACCATTTTGGCTTTGATATAAAACGAATCGGTGGAGCTGTTATTGCCGATATTAAAGCAAAAGCAATGGTGCAAGGGGCTAGTACAATCACTCAGCAATATGCACGAAATCTCTACTTAAGCCATGAAAAGACTTGGAAACGAAAGTTAAATGAAGCACTCTATACAATTCGTCTTGAAACAAATTACTCGAAGGAAGAAATTCTTGAAGGCTATCTTAATACAATTTATTACGGAAACGGTGTATACGGAATTGAGGCAGCTGCAAAGCATTATTTTAATAAAAGTGCTTCCGATTTGACCTTAAGCGAAGCTGGAATGCTAGCCGGCATACCGAAAGGACCAAGTCACTATTCACCTTTTATTAACTTTGAAAATGCAAAGGGCCGGCAGGAAGTTGTCCTTCAAACAATGGTAACAGCAGGATATATCCCACAGGAAGAGGCAGTGGAGGCCCTTGCAGGCACATTGCAATTTAATAAAGAACAGGAAAACGATATTGAACCGCTTGCCCCTTATTTCCAAGATGTCGTCAAAGACATATTAAAAACAAAGTTGAAGCTTGATGAGCAAACAATCGCCCAAAGCGGGTTAAAGGTCTATACAACTCTCGATCCAAACATGCAAAAAGCAGCTGAAGCAAAAGTAGATGCTCTGATAAAAGATGGCTCTGATATTCAAACAGCTCTTGTCGCGATGGATCCACGTACAGGGGAAGTAAAAGCTCTTATTGGCGGCAAAGATTATACCGAAAGCCCATATAACCGTGCAGTACAGGCAGAACGCATGCCGGGATCAACTTTCAAGCCACTTCTTTACTATAGTGCCGTAGAAAACGGCTTCACACCATCAACAACGATGCGTAGTGAACCGATGAGCTTCCGCTATGATGATGGACGTTCAACTTACACCCCGAGTAATTACAATAGTTATTACGCAAATGACTTTATTACATTAGCACAAGCAATTGCTCTATCAGATAACATCTACGCTGTGAAGGCTCATATGTTTATCGGAATGGACAAACTAAAAGAAACAGCTCAAAAAGTCGGGATTAGGAGCAAATTAACGGAAGTACCTTCTCTAGCACTCGGCACATCCTCGGTAAAAGTAATCGACATGGCAACAGCATACAGCCATTTTGCAAATAACGGTAAAGCAGTCGAACCCATATTCGTAAAGAAAGTGGTTGATTACCACGGTAACGTCCTTTATGAACAACCAAAAGCTGAACAGGAGCAAATTCTAAAGAAGAATGCAGCATTTGTAACAACCCAACTCATGACAGGGATGTTCGATCCAAGCTTGAATGATTACACAACGGTCACAGGCCGTGATATACGCCACAAATTAACACGTCCTTATGCTGGTAAGTCTGGTACAACAGAAGCAGACAGCTGGATGGTTGGTTATTCTCCACAGCTTGTGGCAGCAGTGTGGGTCGGCTATGATAAAGGCCGCACCATTAATTCACCAAAAGAACAACAGTATTCGAAAATTCTTTGGGCTGACTTTATGGAAGCTGCACATAAAGGGAAACCTGTTGTTTCATTTAAGAAGCCAAGTGGTGTTGTTGGAAAATATGTGAATCCAGATAATGGTTTGCTGGCCACAGAATCGTGTCCGAAAAAACGGTTGGTCTATTTTCTAGAAGGTACAGAACCAACCCAATACTGCACAGACCACTTACCTGAAGATGCAGAGGAAGCCACGAAAGAAGACAAGCAAGAGAAGAAGCATTGGTGGCAAAAGTTGTTCCAGTAACTGCATGGAACTATATTTACCTTTCCAATAGGAATAAAAAGATGCAAAAAGACCGAGGTCTGGGTGGCCTCGGTCTCTTTGTGTCCTAGTCTAAAGTGTGTAAGTAGACTTTAGAAATAGTTTACTTTCTTTTTCAGAAAAGCTCAAGGCTTTCACATAATGTTCAAAAAAAATTCATACATCTTCCGACAAATTTTTCATGATATCGGAATTTATTTAAGAAGGAAAGGCATTCTTGACTTCGTCACTTGAATTGTTCCAGATTGCTCCATCTTTGAATGTTATTAAGAAGTCACGCAGAATTTCTTTAGACTTCTCATCCATTTTGTCCATAACAACTTTTCCTTTAAGCGCTTTATCCATATTGTTAACATGTTCAGGCAACAGCTTATAGCCACGTCTAGCTTCTGCATCAATTAGCATTTCACACGCGCCAATTCCGCTGTATGCTGGTCCTTGCTCATTTCCACCGACTGTTACCCATACGAGCCAAACCAATTTTCCGTTTGGAACATCTTCTTTCTTGGCTGAGAACTTAATTCGTTTTTCGACTGCACTTCTTGCATGCAGTGCTCCCATGTCTACATATGCTTCTTCATTTTCTACATCAACAATTACAGGTGATACATTTTCTAAGCTTAATGCACCTGTCCCGTAACCTCCATGTCCATCTGTTGGGTCGTTTTTCAAAATATTAAAGCCCATTTTCTTCTTCTCACTCATTTCATATCGCTCCTTTTCTTAACCGCATATGATTGTACCGTTATTCTAACATACGGAAAATATGGAATTCACCTTTAAGCCATGGTCTCAATATTTTTACGATTCTTTGCAGGAGATTAGACATTTTTTGCGAACAATTACAGTTGAGATCTTGCTCAAAGGAGAGATTTACATGCCAATTGTAACAGTGAAAATGCTTGAAGGTCGTTCCGACGAACAGAAGAAGGCATTAGTTGAAAAGGTAACAGAATCTGTAAGCGAAACAACTGGTGCACCGAAAGAAAAAATTAGTATTATTATCGAAGAAATGTCTAAGAATCATTACGGCGTAGCTGGAAAGCGCGTTTGTGATACAGAGTAGTAATGACAAACAGAGGTTGACGCTAAGGTCAACCTCTTTCTTAATGGGAGGAGTTCTGCTGTGTCTCTTTCTGAAGTTCTGCAATATACGTATACGCTTCTTCTATTTCTTCCTCTGAATAATTTTGTTTCCTTTTCAAGGTGAACACTTTCTCTTTCACTTGCTCTTTTGGCAAATTGTCAAAGTAAAGAATTGTAGAAACAAGTTCTAAGAAACGAGAACTTTGTTCATTCACCCGATCAATATACCCGTCCATCGATGGCATCTCTAATTGATATTGCTCTAAGAACTGCTGTCCTTGCTTTGTTAATGAATAGCGATATTGATAATAACCGCCCTTCTTCTCTCTTACTTCATTCAAAAATCCTAAATTCCCTAATTCTTCAATGCGCAGCGTCAATTCTTCTGAATATGGTCCGTAAAAATGGAAGTTATATTTTTCACTGAATGGATAGCTTAATTTCTTTGCGATGTAGATGATTTTTTGCAGCTTTTTCCGTCCGATAATCTCTTCCGCTTCATCCAACACTCTTAATAGTTTTGCGTGATGCTCAAACAAAACCCCTTCAGCTCCTATCATTGCAGAATGTCTAAAATTTTTCTCTTTACCTCACTGTCGTCTGGTAATTCATTAATTTTATCTTGCGGGAAATAAAGTTTATGGTCTGTGCGTGTTTTACCCGAAATCGCTTCAACAATATCAGATTCACGTGATAATTCTCGCAAATCACCATTTGGCATTGATAGATAAATCGGCACACGTTCCCCTTCTTCACCCGGCCGGTAGAAATCATACGGCAGATCAGAGGACGAATCTAAGACTAGATAGTAATCTGTATCAACGCCTGCTTGTTGAAATAGACTCTTCAACTCTTCCCAGCCTGTTAAATCAATCGGATTAAATTCCGCATACTTAAACAACTTTCGATTTACAAAGCGTTGGCATAAATCACTTAAGATCTCATCCTTCTCTTCCTGCCACATCTGGAAGTAATACAAAACAATTGATTCGTCCAGACGCAAGTAATCCTGTAGAGATACATCCCCTTCAAAAAACGCATAGAAATGTAACGGTTCATATAAAAAATGATAGTCTTCATCAAATAATTTTTTCACACGCCTAAAGATCTTCGAAAGAATGACCTCAGCACTCCGGGTCACAGGATGAAAATAAACTTGCCAGTACATTTGATAGCGGCTCATAATGTAGTCTTCTACCGCATGCATGCCTGTCTTCTTAATAACAGCTTGGTCTTCTGTTGGACGCATGACACGTAAGATCCGCTCCATATCAAAGTGACCATAGCTCACACCTGTATAATAGGCGTCACGCTGCAAATAATCCATTCGGTCAGCATCAATCTGGCTTGAAATCATACTGATTACAAGCTTATTCTCGTATGTCTTATTGATCACATCCGCTACTTTCTCAGGAAAGTCATCACTAACCTGTTTCAAAATCTGATGAATCTGCGTGTCTCCTAATATAATCTTTCTTGTCCAATCTTCATGATCAACTGAAAACACTTTTTCAAAAGAATGCGAGAACGGACCATGCCCCACATCATGCAGGAGTGCCGAGGCTAAGCATAACAAACGTTCACTGTTGTCCCACTTCTCATAGTCTTTAAATACATTAATAATACGCCTAACAATTTCATAGACGCCAAGGGAGTGATTAAAGCGACTGTGCTCCGCCCCATGAAACGTTAAATAAGACGTTCCAAGCTGCCGCACCCTTCTCAGACGTTGAAATTCAGGCGTACCAATTAAATCCCAAATAAGTGCATCGCGGACATGTACATAACGATGAACAGGGTCTTTAAATACTTTTTCTTCTTCTAATTTTTTATTTGCATAATCACTCAACGTAAAGGGCCCCTTCCCTTCCGATTAACGATCTTGTTCTATTATACATACTATTTCTACTTCCTTAAAATGAACATTGAACGAAAATAACTAACATTCTATGTACATTGCTTCGCTTACGATCATTCGTTTTCCTCTAGAAAATATCCTTATCCCTAAAAAAACCCGCCTTCTAAGTTCAAAGCGGGATTTCATCCATTTATTTTTTGACTTTCTTCTTTACCTTTTCTATCAATGCATCTTCGTCAGGAGCAGATAGGGGGCGATTATTTACAAATGCAAAAGCTTTCTTGCGCCCTGGTCCGCAGTAAGACTGACAGCCGATATCGATATCTGCGTCAGGGTCTATTTCCTTCAAACGTGGCACTAATGTTTTGATATCCACAGCTTTGCAATCATCACAAACTCTGAATTCATTCTTCGCCAACTCTGTTCACCCTCTCTTCTTTCAAAATTAATCTATATATCCGCGACTCATCATAAGTATTATCATTTTGCAGATAACGTTTATTTTATCACTGGGACTTCTGTCGTTGCAACTGTTCAAAGCGATGCTGAATTTTATAACTTTTTTCTAGCACACTTTCAATCAGCTTGTATAAACTTCTGTAAAACTGGTCAATATAGTAGTACGAACAGCGGATTACAACTATGAAGAAATTATTTATTTGTAAATTTACAAGAAACGCGCTGATTATTAAATAGTGTAAGAGAGAGGGGCATATATGTATGAAAACAAGGCAAGATGCTTGGAGCGAGAAGGATGATAAGTTGCTTGCAGAAACTGTACTTCGTCATATTCGAGAAGGAAGCACACAGCTAAATGCATTCGATGAAGTTGGAGACGTACTGAACCGAACTTCAGCAGCATGTGGTTTCCGTTGGAATGCGATTGTACGTGCAGAATACTCAAAAGAAATTGCTCGTGCGAAGAAAGAGCGGAAGCAACGGATGCGCGCATTAAATTTGAAGACACAGCCGCTTTATTCACCACCTGAAGCGACATTGGACTTTTCAGAAATTGCTAGAAATACAGAACAAGAAGTTTCCCTTGATGATGTCATTGCATTTTTACAAGAATTGAAAGACGGTCAAGACACGAATAACGGTGAATTTGCAGAACAGATTGAACGCCTGCAAGCTGAAAATGACACCTTATCAAAACAAACCGAACAGCTTGAAAAGCAAATTCTGCAAAAAGAAGAAGCTTTTCAGATGATCGAAAAGGATTACGAAGCACTCGTTAAGATTATGGACCGAGCGCGCAAGATGGTGTTATTTGAAGAAAGTGAACCGAAAGCGAACACATTCAAGATGGACCGAAACGGGAATCTTGAGCGTGTAGCAAACAGCAGTATTTAGAAGTACTATTCCTCCCTTTATAGTACTTTTATAATAATTAGGGAGCTCGGTGTGAAGCCGGGCTCTTTTTAGCGTAAACAAGTGGACAGCACGACGCTTATCTTATGCTATAATGGTTGGCGTTCAAGTTATTAAGCGTATAATTGAGGTGCTTTCATAATGAACCATCCGTTACTTAAGCAAGATACATGGCGTATTATTGACCAAACAAGCCTTGGTGAATCCTTTCATGCCATGCAGTCATTTGCAATTGATGACACTCTTTGTCGTATCGTTGGTGAAGGAAAAACTCCTCCAACGGTTCGTTCCTGGGTTCATCACAATACGATTGTATTAGGCATCCAAGACACAAGGCTCCCATATATTAATCAAGCCATTCAATACTTACAAGATGAGGGCTGGAATGTGATTGTCAGAAATTCTGGCGGTCTATCTGTTGTACTGGATGAAGGCGTTCTGAACGTCTCGCTTATCCTTCCAGAAGAACGTATTGATATCGATAGCGGCTATGAAGCGATGTACCATTTAATACAGGACATGCTTCAAGACTATTCAGTTGAAATTGTAGCAAAGGAAATTGTCGGCTCATACTGTCCTGGCAGTTATGACTTAAGTATAGATGGAAAGAAATTTGCAGGAATTTCACAACGTCGGCTTCGAGGTGGGGTTGCTGTTCAAATCTATCTTTGTGCAAGCGGAAGCGGCAGTGCTCGGGCAGAAGTGATTCGTAATTTCTATCAAATTGGATTGCAAAATGAAAAGACAAAGTTCACTTACCCTTCCATCCAGCCTGAAACGATGGCTTCCCTAAGTGAACTGCTAGAAGAAGAGATTACAGTACAATCGCTTATGTTTCTTCTACTAAACAAACTAAACGAGAAAAGCAACCGTCTTATCTCAGAACAACTGTCCGTGGAAGAGTTCCAATTATACGACTACAATTACCAGCGTATCTTGAAGCGAAATGAAAAAATCCTTGATTAAGAAAAAACAGCCTAACAAGACGTGAAAACCTCTTGTTAGGCTGTTTTTTTATAGTGCTTGAGCGGCAGTAATAAGTGCTAGCTTGTACACATCTTCAGAATTACAGCCACGTGAAAGATCGTTTACAGGACGGTTCAATCCTTGAAGAACGGGACCTACGGCTTCAAAGTTTCCGAGACGCTGTGCAATTTTGTAGCCAATATTTCCAGCTTCTAAGCTTGGGAATACAAATACATTTGCATCACCTTGGATCACGCTGTCTGGCGCCTTCTTTGAAGCTACAGAAGGTACAAACGCTGCGTCAAATTGGAATTCCCCATCGATCACAAGATCATCACGTTGTGATTTCACAATGTTGAGTGCTTCTGTTACGCGCTCTGTTTCTTCTGATACAGCTGAACCTTTTGTTGAGAAGCTAAGCATTGCAACACGCGGATTAATATCAAATAATCGAGCCGTATCCGCACTTGCAATTGCAATTTCTGCAAGGTCCTGGCTATCAGGAGAGATATTAATTGCACAATCTGCAAAGACATATTTTTCGTCACCTCGTACCATCACAAATGCTCCTGATGTTTTGCGCATGCCTTCTTTTGTTTTAATAATTTGTAGTGCTGGACGAACTGTATCAGCTGTTGAATGGGCTGCACCACTGACAAGGCCGTCTGCTTGATTCGTATAGACAAGCATTGTGCCAAAGTAATTTTCATCTTTAAGAATTTTGCGTGCATCTTCTTCTGTTGCTTTTCCTTTGCGACGTTCTACGAAAGCTTGAACAAGCTCGTCCATTTTTCCGAATGTTTCTGGGTCGTAAATTGTTGCGCCATCAAGCTCTACATGAAGAGAAGCCGCTTTATTATGAATAGCTTCTTCATTTCCGATTAAGATTGGCGTCACAAGACCCTCCTTCGCTAGTCGGCCAGCAGCTGTAAGGACACGCTCATCCATGCCCTCTGGAAATACAACCGTCTTCCCTTGTCCTGCTAGCTTTTCTTTCATACCTGTAAATAAATCGCTCATTTTTATACCTCCAATTAAAAGGTGTTTTCTATGTTTCTTAAAACGATGATTTTCTTTCCTACATGTGCTTCTTCTAACTAGGATACTGCTTTTTAGAACGTTTTAAAACCTTGCACAAAAAAAGAAATCGCTTCCAAGAAAAAGTTCTTCTATTTTAAAAATAGGGAATTTTGCGTGAGGTCTCTGAACTTCTGCTTACAATATTCGGCTTTTCCCCTACTAATATGTTATATTTATTATGTGATTGATACATATTACTATTGTGAATATTAGAAGGAGTGACATGATAATGAGCGAACCGGCAAAAACATTAGACGGTTGGTATTGTTTGCATGATTTCCGTACGATGGACTGGGTTGCATGGAAGCAGCTTACAAGTGATGAACGTGAAGCAGCGATTCATGAATTTCGTGCTTTCTTAGACAAGCTTAATGAAACGCAAGATAAGGAAGAAGGAAGCCATGCTTTATATAATATTCTTGGACAAAAAGCAGATTTTGTTCTAATGACACTTCGTCCAACTATGGATGAATTAAGTGAAATCGAGAATGCTTTCAATAAAACAAAGCTTGCTGAATATACAATTCCTGCTTACTCTTATGTGTCAGTAGTAGAATTAAGCAATTATCTTCCTGCAGATAAAGACCCGAATGAAGATCCACAAATTCAAGCACGCTTAAAACCAATTCTTCCAAAATGGCAGTATTATTGCTTCTATCCAATGGATAAGCGTCGCCAAGGAAACGACAATTGGTACATGCTTTCAATGGAAGAACGCATGAATATGATGCGCAGCCACGGTATGATTGGCCGTCAATATGCAGGTAAAGTAAAACAAATTATCACAGGTTCTGTTGGCTTTGATGATTGGGAATGGGGCGTAACATTATTTGCTCATGACGTTCTGCAATTCAAAAAGCTAATCTACGAAATGCGCTTCGATGAAGTAAGTGCTCGTTTCGGTGAATTCGGTTCTTTCTATGTCGGTACATTGCTTACAGAAGAAGGTCTTCCGAAGTTCCTACAAATATAAGAACAAGGCTCCTTATGGTCATTCATAAGGGGCTTTTTCTTTGCTTAAAAAACCTTATTGTCATAAACTCCTCATTCCCCTCATAACTTTAACTACTGAAGCATGCCCGCTTATTGTTCTTTGATTATCTTTGCTGTGACTGTGCTTCTTGTCAGCAGTAATACGAGGTGAAGGCATGGGTGTTATTCAATACAATGAGGCAGATGTAAACTTATTAGCCCGTTTAATGAGGGCAGAGGCTGAAGGTGAAGGAAAGCTTGGTATGTTAATGGTAGGAAATGTTGGTGTAAACCGTGTCCGAGCGAACTGTCTTGATTTCACAGATATCACCAACATTACTAGAATGGTATACCAATCCCCAGGAGGCTTTGAAGCAACACAGAAGGGATACTTTTACCAACGAGCACGAGAATCTGAAAGGCGTTTAGCTCGAAAAACCATTAAAGGGGGACGCTATCACCCTGCAAGCTATGCATTATGGTTCTTTAAACCAGAGGGGAGCTGTCCTGCACAGTGGTTTGACCAATGGAATTCTGGGCGCTTTAAGTCTCATTGCTTTTATACACCGCTTCAATCAAATTGTCCGAGTGTTTATTCAACGTTCTAACTTACTTAACACTAAAAATTTGAGGAGGTAAACTATGAAACAATCTTATTCAAATCCCTATCAAATGATGTATGGGGGTTATCAGCAGCCTTCTTCTTACGGAATGAGCCAAATGCAATCTCCATACACAACAGGAGGAGCAATACCATCTTTTCCACCTGGTATGAGTGGACCACCTAAATCCCAGTTCTCAAATATTCCAGGTATGCTCCCACTTGAAGAATCTTATATTGAAAATATTCTACGTTTAAATAAAGGGAAGCGGGCAACAGTCTATATGACGTTTGAAAACAATGTAGATTGGAATGCTAAGATTTTTCGAGGAATTATTGAAGCTGCAGGCCGGGATCATATTATCCTTAGCGATCCTCAGACTGGAAAGCGCTATTTGCTCTTAATGGTTTACCTTGATTATATTGTTTTCGATGAGGAACTCGAATATGAATACCCTTTTAATGGAATGCAAATGGGATAAAAAAAAGAAGCTAACTCAAGTTGTGTTGAGTTAGCTTCCTTTCGTTCAACTTAAAGACCTTTATAAGCGGCAAGTGCAAGTAACGTCCATCCTACTAGGAAGGAAACGCCTCCAAGTGGTGTAATCATACCTAACTTTGTAATGCCAGTGGTGCTTAATACATATAGGCTGCCAGAGAACAGAATAATTCCAATAAACATCATCCAGCCAGCCCATGACACCATTGAAGAATCAGGCAATTTTGCGGCAATCAATGCCGTAATAAAAATCCCTGTGGCGTGAAACATTTGATAAGTGACACCTTTTTCCCAAATGTTCATCATTCGCTCTGATAATTTACCTTCTAATCCATGCGCCCCGAAAGCACCTAAAGCAACAGATAAAAATGCGTTAATACTTCCTAAAATAATAAATGTTTTTAACATAGCTCTTCACCTTTTTTGATTATTTCTTCTTTACATCATAAACAACTTGTTCCGATAATGCTAATCGTTCGCCCTTCGTTCACGAGATCGTTAAAAATCAAATAATGAATCTCCATTTGCATCATCTTCCTCAAGCTTTGTCCCCTCTATCGTTTTGGAGGTTTGGCTGGCAGGCTGAGGTGGTTTTGGCCGAGAGCCATGCTCCATCAAATGAAGATGGTCTTGGAAGTCCATCGAAGGTTTTGAAGATGAAACAGGCTTTCCTTCTGCTTCTTCCTCTAATACAAGCTCACACAGTGAGTGTAGAGCACGAATATATTCCCGTACCTCCTGTTCATTTGAACCTGCAGCACGTTCTGCGGCTTCGACTTGATTCTTCATTTGCTTTAATAATCCCTTGACTGATATATTCATCTTCTTCATCCTCTCAAATTCATTCAATTCCATATTATATGGAAAAAATGGTACACTACTAACGGGCATAAGCTCAAGTTCTCAAAGGTTGTGATTTGTTTGTTGAAAGCTTATATTCTTTTACTATTAGCCATTACATTTTTCTCAGGTAATTTTATTGTAGGTAAATCGGTTGCGGATACGATCCCCCCATTTACTCTTGCCTTGTGCCGGGCATCTCTTGCCTTGTTCTTCGTCTCATTATTTGGATTCCGCCAATGGAAACGTCACCTTCTCCTTTGGAAAAAAGAGTGGAAGCCGCTTGCTGGGATGGCGTTGACAGGAATCGTAGGCTTTACAGCACTTGTGTATTTATCATTACATTATACAACAACGATTAATGCTTCAATTGTGGAAGCATCCACACCAATTGTTGTTGCTCTCTTCAGTATAATATTCTTAAAGGAAAAACTGCAAAGACACCAGTATGTAGGAATCATTCTTTCTTTTATCGGGGTGCTTTGGGTTGTGACAGAGGGTTCTATTCAACGATTACTCTCGCTCTCCTTAAATACCGGGGATTTCATTATGGTTCTTGCTGTATTCAGCTGGGCGATTTACTCGCTCTTAGTAAAAGAACATAGCTGGAAATTCCCTTTGTATGGAAGTTTACTTAGTATGCTATTTATTGCTGTCCTTGTCCTTTTTCCACTAGCATTAACCGAAGCACAGCAATGGTCCTCTATTAACTGGTCTACTCCTGTGTTACTGCAGCTATTATACTTAGGTATCTTCCCATCTGTATTAGCTTTAACATCTTGGAACAAAGCAGTGGAAATTATCGGTCCTTCAAAAGCATCGACGTTCTTGAACTTGATTCCTGTTTTCACTTCCATCGGCGCTGTCCTTCTATTAAATGAAACCTTCTTGTTTGTGCAATTATATGGAGGGTTATTAGTGATTATTGGAGTGTTCATTACAACTAGAAGATAACGAAAAAAGGGGATTGAATCAATAAGTGATTCAATCCCTTTTTTCTTTATTCGCCTGTAGCTTCTTCAATTTCTTTTTGGAACTTATCTAAGATTTCACCATTTACAGTAGAAACCTCATTTTTGTAATAATCACGGATAGGTAATGCTTTTTCTTTAAATGCTTGACGTTCTTCTTCTGTTAACTCCACAACCTCAGTTGGGTTTTCAGTATCTTCTTTAATCTTACCAAGTGCAGCTTCGTTCATTTCAACTTGCTTATCAAATACCCAATCCTGCATCTCAGTAACTGTTTCATCAACCATTCCTTTCACATCATCTGGAAGGTTGTTATAGAATTCTGGGTTAACTGTAGTCATCGCAACATATACGTTGTGACGAGAAAGTGTTAAGTGGCTTTGTACTTCATGGAAAGAAGCATCTTCAATAAAGAACAATGGGTTTTCTTGCCCATCTACTACGCCACGGTCAAGAGATGTATAAAGCTCAGACCAGCTCATTGCTGTTGGGTCCGCACCATAAGCTTTGTAAGACTGTAGGATTAGCGGAGATTGTTGTGTACGCATTTTGAAGTTTTCAAAATCCGCAGGTGTTTTTAATGCTTTGTTACCAGTCCACTGCATAGCACCTTCAGACCAGAATGAAAGTGGCTTAATGTTATTTTCTTCATATTTCGCAGCTAAATCTTTATTTAATGCTTCACTATCTTTTAAAATATTGTGTACTTTCTCTTGGTCATCTGGTAGTAAGAAATGAAGGGCAAAAATTTGGCCTTCTTTTACCATTGTACCTGTGAAACCTGGTGATACGATTGCAAACTCAACTGCACCATTTTGAAGCTGCTCAACTTGGTTTACTTCACTTCCCAATCCACCAAATTCATAGACATCCATTTCAATTCTGCCATCTGATTTCTCTTTTAGGCGCTTTGCAAATTCTTCAGCATATTCATATTGTAATTGACCATCTAACTCCTCAGTAATGAAGCGCCATTTATAAGACTTTTCACCATCTTCTCCACCAGCTTCTTCTGAGTCGCCGCCTCCTCCACATGCAGAAAGCACTAAACTAAGGACAAGCGTTAATACAAGCGCCAACATTGATTTCTTTTTAAAAATTGTAAAAACCCCCTTATGGTTTTTAATTATTTAACTCACGCACCTTAAATAAAGATGCGGTAAGCAAGCGATATTTGTTCAAACAAAATTAACAATACTGCAATTGCGACAAGCATAATAATATATGGAGGAGTCCCCCGTATTACATCCAAATAGGACTTATTAAAGACGGCGCTGGCGGTGAATATATCAACCCCAAATGGCGGTGTTGCTGAACCAAGCGCAGCCTGGAAGGTAATTACGATTCCTAAGTGAACAGGATCGATCCCCGCTTCCATTGCAGCCCGATAAAAAATCGGTGTAAGTACCAAAATTACAACAATCGGGTCAACAAACATACATCCAATAAAGAAGAAAATTGTAACGATTACGAGAACATATAATGCAGATGGGTCTGTTCCAAGAACCGTTTCAGTCACCATCTGTGGTAACCGAGCGTATGAAATCATCCAAGTAAATGCCTGTCCACCTGCTACAAGAACGAATACAGCGGATGTAACTAACCCAGTAGATAAGGCGATTTTTGGGATTTGGGTAATCTTTATTGAACGGAAAATAACTAATTCTAAAATAAGGGCATACAAGACGGAAATACCTGCTGCCTCAGTCGGACTGAAAACACCTGCATAGATACCGCCGATAATAATAATCGGGAACCCTAATGGAAGAAGTGCCTTTCTCGTTACAACAAAGCGTTCCTTCCAACTTACCTTTTCAGCCAACGGAATATTTTTTATTTTTGCGTAAATAAAACTATAAAGTGCAAAGCTTCCAAAAACGATTAAGCCAGGTAATACACCTGCTAGGAACAGATCACCAATAGAGGTTCCTGTTACTAAACCATAAATGATCATCCCAATACTTGGTGGTACAAGTAAGGCAACATCACTGGAGTTAATAATAAGTGCAATTGCACTGGAATCTTTATAGCCTACTTTTAGGAGTCGTTCCCGCATTGGCTTACCAATCGCTACTACTGTCGCCTGCGTTGAGCCAGAAATAGAGCCGAATAACGTACATGCCGCAGCAGTTGTAATAGCGTAACCTCCACGTAAATGACCGACAAAAGCACCGACAAAGTCTAATAAGCGATTCGATGTTTTACCTGTAGACATAATATCTGCCGCAAAGATAAACAACGGAACAGCTAATAAGACATATGCCGAAATCCCTTCCATCATCTGTTGAATCATAAGCATCGGATCCAACAATGGGAAGAATACAATCACGACCACGAGTGGAGCTGCAATAAGCGGGATCATCATCGGAAATCCTAATAGAAGTAGGACAACCATTATCGTGAGTAATGTAGCAACCATATTTTAATCCTTTCCTCGCTTATTTTTATAGTAGATTTAATCTTAATCTTTGGATATTTTTATGAATAGTCTTTTTTCTCGGATGCGAGATACACTTCTTTATTTTTGATATTTACCCACATGTTTCTTAGGAACTGTACACCACCTAGAAACAAGCCTACTGGGACGAAGAGCATCATGACCCATACTGGCAGTTGTAATGCTGGTGTTACACGGCCAGATGCATGCACTGACATGAGATATATGTATGAGTAGTAAGTCAGCGCAAAAAGAACAATTGATGTTACAAAGGGGATAAAAATAGATAAGGCTTTTTTTATAGGGTATGGAGCTAAGTCAAAAAAAGCTGACATATTAATGTGCCGCCCTTTTCTTGCGGCATAACCGATTCCCATAAATGTGGCTAAGATAACGGAAAATCGGCTAATTTCTTCGGCGAAAGACCAGCTGGAGCCGAATACTGAACGATTGATTACGTTCCCTATAACCATAAGCGCGATTACGATAATCGCATAGCTGAGTATAATTTCCTCGACTTTCATTAAGAAATTATCCAATTTCTCTATTACCTTCAACGAAATATTTCCTCCTCAGAACAACCTAATTTTTGTGTCCCTGAATTGGGAGAATGATGAAAAGTTGTTACACCTTATGATCTTACAGTTCTTTGGAATTAGTCACAAATCTCTTGGAATGTGAAATTTTCTGATATATCATGATTATTCAAGCTGAGCGGAAATTGAGTGTAGTATCTGCAAATATGCTCTCCACAACTCCCAAATCATTTGTTATACTCTATTTTTCCCCTCATTCGTCATAATATTTCATTTTTCTTTTGTTTTTGCACATAAAAAATGTAATACGATAGTTATATTCCCTAAAATACGCTTATACAAACGATATAATCAAAATTTTCAGTCAATTATTCCTATAAAGAAACCCCGTCTGAAAATAATTACGGGGGTACTTTCTTGAACGTTACGCTTTCTCCCAGTGAGCTTCAATTTCTACATCTGCAGCCTTTAAAATTCCGTACACAGGACAACGCTTATCTGTAAGGCGCTTCAATTCTTGAATTCGCTCGTCTGATTCATTCGTCTTTACTTTTGCATGAATGGTGATTTTTTGAAAATAAGTCCGCACATTCGGGTCTCCCATTAAACCACGGGGATCGAATTCTCCACTAATCTGAAACTCGATACCTTGCAAATCAAACGCAAGCTCTTTTGACACAATGTTTGCGACAATGTTCTCGCAGCCTGCCAATGAAACAAGCATATTTCCAAGCGGGTTTGTTCCTTGATCTTGGCCACCCATCTTTGCTGGTTCATCTAGGATAAGCTCATGACCGTTAGAAACCGCCTTTGTTTGCATTCCATGACATGGCTGTAATTGTTTCAACTTTTCTTGCCATTGGTCTCCCCCCCCTTATCGTATTTTTTATTACCTTAATCCTAGCATATTTATAGTGTTAATCCCAATAGCATCATCTGGATATCACTATGGTCATTGGCATTTTAAAGAATGATTGCGAAATACTCTCGAAGTAACCCTTTTACTTCTGCTTCTTGAATTGATTTTTTTGTCTTAGCTTCTCGGACTGTTATCGTTAATGAGTCATCTGATAAGGTAATTCTACCGGCATTTGTTGCAATTGTCACAATACGATTTCGAGTAAAATGAGAGTCAGGAGATGTCTGATTATAGTGACACATTTCTTCAAATTCATATAATGCTTTTCCCTCTGTAGTAAAACGAAATTGTGTTCTCCAACCGTTACGATCCTTTTTCTGAAGTTCAAAGCTTTCTTCTTCTAATTTAACTACTCGGTAAGTTCCACTCACATCTGTATATTCTTCACCCGTTAGCGGAAGAGGCTGCCGAAATGAATCTCCAAACCCTACATCTATTAAATAAGGTTGGTCAAGATATACAATAATACTTGCATGACTACCGACAGGCGACCATTTATCGTCATCAATTTGAACAGTTGCGGATACTAAGGATGCTTCATAGCCAAGCTGAACAATGAGCCAATGAAACAAACCATTTAACTCATAACAGAAGCCGCCTCTTTTTCGTTTAATGACTTTTTCATAGATTTTTTCAACATTCGGAATGATAGGAACGCCATTTAATACATCAAGATTTTCAAACGGAATCGAATACATGTGAGATTTTTGTAAAGCATGCAAATTTTTATAATTTGCTTCACTTATACTACCCATCCCAATTCTTTGTAAGTAATCAATTACACGCATCTGCAGCCCTCCCTGCCTTTTCTCTTATCTTATCAGTATTAAAAGGTTCGTTCATTGATTGTGCACATAAAAAAGCTAAGTACCCATCCAAATGGATTGAGTACTTAGCTTTTTAATCCTAAAACATCGGAAGAATATAATTAATCAAGAACCATAAAATACCGAAGAAGATAATAAGATATGCTACATATTTTATAAACGTAGCACCTACTAAACTGTTATTAGTTTTCTTTTCTTTCCGTTCTACTTCAATATTTTTATCTTCGTCAATCATCTTGTAACACCCCTTTATAGTTTGGTGTCGTTACAAGATTAATTACCCACTAATCCAGTCTTCCTAAACACTTTCTTCATTTAAAAGAAATCTAAGAAGAAGGTTTTATTACCTGAAAGTCGCCCTTCAAGCGCTTTTACCTCTTCTCTCTTACCTTCTAGCTTTCCAAGCTCATATAGAAACGATGGACTTTTATAACCGAGGAGAAGAACAGTTAGCGTTTGAATATCACACCTTAATCCTCGTTTAGGTGGGTGAGCACAAGCCATCTTCTTTTTATTTTGCGGGAAATAGTGAACCTCATTTTTCGATGTGTCTGTACGATGAATACGATAGACCCCTGTGTTCCATTGAGCAAAGTCATCTTTAATATGAAAAAAGAAGTCTGTTTCTTCTTCTCCCCAATCAAACGAAAACTTTTCTAAGAAGCTTTTTACATCTACAATTCTTGCCATAAAATATGGTTCAATCTCTTGTTTGAAAGTTGGTTCATCAAACAAATATGATAAGTTATCGTATTCCGGAACCATCATTACTTTAACCGTACGAGCCATGGAATCATGCTGACGAACAAATGAAAGCAGTCCTTTTCTTGCACCTTCATCTAAGTGAATCCATTCATGGATGAGCATTTCTTTTTTATGAACATGATAGATAAGAAAGCCTCTTGGCTCATCTTGCTCATTAAACCAAACAGTGGCTTGCTCCCCACTTGAAAACACACGATTCTTCCACCACCATTCGCTCCTCTTAAGCGGACCATTATATTGCTTCGCAAACTGCTCATACACATGATTTAACAATTGTATATCTTGGCCTACGCGTTTAACGGTACCCTTCGTTACATAATTCGTAATTGTATTCATTGGAATCGTATATTTTTGAATTGACGTTAACGTGTCCCATCCATACCTTCGATAGAATGAAAAGGAAAACGGGTGAAGAAAAGACAGAGTCACCCCGTCTTCCTTCATTCGTAACAATGCTTGAGCCATTAAATCCTTAGCCATTCCTTGTCTGCGATATTCAGGCCAAGTTGCTATTGCTGCTAGCCCTCCAACCTTCCATACTTCATTATTTAAATAGCAATTCAACGAAACCATATGTAATTTTGAAGCTAATGTTTCTCCATCATAAATACCGAGCATCTCATGTTGGCCGTACCATTCTTTTTGCTTTTCCAGTGCTGATTCGTCTAATTGATATTGGAAAGCAAACTGTGAAAGAGCTAACACTTGCTCATAGTCCTCACTCGTTAACTGTTTAATTTCATTCATTCAGATCGCCTCCTCTAATTCTTACTATAAAACAACTCTTTCGATTGTGCGAAGAACCGTTAATCGGAAGCAATTTTACATAATATGAATATTTCATCCATTCAAAGACAAAATAACCCCGACAATGCTGATGAAGGAGTGACCATTTATGAAAAAATTTGCTTATATTTGTAGTAGCATGCTTGTACTTTTACTTGCGTTCACTTTACCGACAAATGCGTTTGCTAAGGAAACTGTGAAAGAATCGATGGTACGTATCATTCACGCTTCCCCTGATGCACCGGCAGTAGACATTTATGTTGATGGAAAGCTTGTTGCAGAAAAGGCTGCTTTCAAAGATGTAACAGATTACTTAAAGCTACCTGCTGGTAAATATAAAGTAGAAGTTTTCGCGTCAGGTACAAAGGATGAACAGGATCCAGTAATTCAAGCAGACCTTACAACTGAGGCAGGTCAAGCATATACCGCAGCCGCAGTAAATACTGTTGATAAAATTGAGCTTGTTGTTACAAAAGACGACCTTACCCTGCCAAAGGGAACCACAAAGATTCGTGTTGGCCATTTCTCGCCTAATGCCCCTGAGGTAACTGTGAAATTAAAAGACGGAAAGCCTGTTTTCGAAAATGTTGCTTTTAAAGATGTAACAAGCTTTACTCAGTTATCTCCAGGAATTTATGACTTTGTCGTCAATACAGCTGTAGGAAATCAACAAGTACTTGATTTATCAGGCACAAAGCTAGAAGCTGATACAATTTACTCAGTGTATGCGGTTAATACAGCTGATAAAATCGAGCCGCTTATCGTTACATATTCATTGGATATGCAAACCATTGCAATGAATGGAGGAGCAGATGCACTGCCTGAACGTCCTTCTTCTACTCCTTATATTGCAGCAAGCGCTCTAATTGCCGGGCTGGTTCTATTTGTTGGAATGAACAAAGCACTACGAAATCGATAGAAGATAAACGCCGATTCTCTTAGGAGGATCGGCTTAATTTATGAAGTGGTTTTGACGATGAATACGATTTACAAACCCTATAAAGACAAGGAATTATCGCTTCTTTATGAATTATTGCTGTGTAATTTTTTCCTTTTACACTATTGTAAGATGATTAAACAGAATGTTATAATAATTGTCACAAAACGTTCACTATTTATGAAAGCGTTGACATAAACCTTAAAAGGAGGAAGCGCATATGGATATTTTAGCAATGTATCTTGTCTTCAGCACATTGTCACCCTTTTTCCTATGGAAAGAAAATCGTTTAACTTCAATTATTCAAATACCTTTTGCAATGGTAATGTGGGTGTACTTTGTTCTTTACATTCATGGAGATGTGATGTCTTCTACTGTTCATAATGTATTATTAGCTGGTGTTTTTGCTAGTGTTATCCTTTCACATGTGGGAATTATCATTCACTTCTTTGGTGATGAAATCAAGCGAAAATATAAAGGCGAAAATTATTTGTTGGAGAAATAAAAGTATCCCCTTGCCGTCGATAAAACGGTAAGGGGATAGCTTTATTAGAACCACATTACCCAGATAGAGCCTGCCACAATTGCAAAGGCCACAAAGGCTGAGAAATACATCATTCCAGATTGAATGTTCCCACTATCTGTTTCATTTACATGCATAAACATAAACAACTGAATACTTGCTTGTACGACAGCGAGCAGCACAATAATTGTTAAGATGACCTTAATCGATAGTGATGTATAGAGTGCTACCCAAAGAGCAATTAACGTTAAGATAATAGATAGTGCAAATCCAATGACGTGCTTCCATGGGAAATGATTGTGTCCAGCCATGTTACAACACCATCCCTGTTAAATAAACTGCAGTAAAGATAAAGATCCAAACAACATCAAGAAAGTGCCAATATAAGCTTGAAATAAATACTTTCTTCGCTGTGGCTGGATTCAAACCGCGTTGTTTCAGCTGAATTAAGATTAAGGTGATCCAGCCGATACCAAGTGATACGTGTAATCCGTGTGTTCCTAACAAAGTAAAGAAGCCTGACCAGTATGCACTCGTTCCGATTGTTGCACCCTCATGTACATAATGAATAAACTCATCAATCTCAAAATACAAGAATCCGAGCCCAAGAAGCAGTGTCATGATCATCCAAGTTACAAGGCCCTTTAAGTTATTACGACGCATTTCATGAATGGCTATCCCGCATGTAAAACTACTTGTCAAAAGTAGAAAGGTTTCAATTAGAACGCCTTTTAGTTCAAACAGTTCACCTGGAGCAGGGCCCTCGCCTGTTCGCCCCCATAATACAAGGTATGAACCAAACAGCGTCGCAAATAAGGCTACTTCTGCCCCTAAGAAAATCCAAAATCCAAGAATATTTAAACGTCCTGTTTCTGACTGATATTCCATTGGCATATCTTTATATTTATCTGGATGAGCAGTTTCCATGTTCAGCCCTCCTTTACGCTTTTACAGCCTTTTCTGTTTTCTCTACTTCATCAACACTGATATGATAACCCTCATCATAATCGAAAGAACGCATTATCATTGTAATTAGAACGCCGATTGCTCCGAGGATTCCGACTGTATACCAACTAAAGACAAGCCCAAAACCGCTAATAAAGAAAAAGATCGACATCACAAAAGGCCTTCCCGAATTGCTAGGCATATGAATCTCTTCATATTTTTTCGGATTCATAAATGCTTCTGCTTCGCCGTTCTGCTTCATTTTCCAGAAAGCATCTAGACTAGTTACAGTTGGGATTTTCGCAAAGTTATAATGTGGAATCGGCGTATGTGTTGCCCATTCAAGTGTACGACCATCCCATGCATCACCAGTTGTTTCACGCTTCGCGTAACGTGCGCTCCAATAAATGTTATAGACAAGGATTAAGAAACCAAGTCCCATACCAAATGCTCCTACTGTTGCAGTCGCATTCATCGTAAACCAGCCGCTATCTGCCGCATATGTGTAAACCCGACGCGGCATACCATCTAACCCAAGGAAATACATCGGGAAGAAACAAACGTTAAAGCTGATTGTGAAAATCCAGAATGCCCACTTTCCTAGGCGTTCATTTAATTTATGATTAAACATTTTCGGATACCAAAATACTAAACCTGCAAAACAAGCAAATACGGTACCAGCAATTAACACATAATGAAAGTGTGAAACTAAGAAATACGTATTGTGATACTGATAGTCCGCTGCTGCCATTGCAAGCATTACACCAGTTACGCCTCCGATTGTAAAGTTCGGAATAAATGCTAATGCCCAAAGCATCGGTGTAGTAAATTTAATTTTTCCTTTGTATAACGTAAAGAGCCAGTTAAAGATTTTGACCCCTGTTGGTATTGCAATTGCCATCGTTGTAATCGAGAAAACTGAATTCTCTGCCGCACCAGCACCCATCGTAAAGAAGTGATGGACCCAAACGACATAACTTAACCCTGCAATTCCGACCATTGAAAAGACCATTGCTTTGTAACCGAAAAGGTTCTTGCGGGCAAATGTACTAATAATTTCAGAAAAGATACCGAAAGCTGGCAATATAACAATGTATACTTCAGGGTGCCCCCAAATCCAAAAGAGGTTTGCCCAAAGCATTGGCATTCCCTCCCCTGCAAGGGTAAAGAAATGTGAACCAAACAAACGGTCAAGTGTCATCATCGCTAAAGCAACTGTTAACACAGGAAACGCGAAGACGATAATAACGGATGTAATCAGCGTAGACCACGTAAAGATCGGCATCCGCATCAATGACATGCCTGGTGCACGCATTTTAAAAATTGTTGTTAAGAAATTAATTCCCGTTAAGAGCGTACCAATACCTGAAATCTGTAAGCCTAGTAAATAATAGTTCTGGCCCGGCCCTGGGCTTAACTCATTACCTGCAAGCGGCATATAACTTGACCATCCCGCTTGTGGCGATCCACCAATTACGAATGAGATATTAAAAAGCATCGCTCCAATGAAGAATGTCCAGAAACTAACAGCATTTAAATATGGAAATGCAACATCCCGTGCCCCAATTTGCAGCGGCACAACAACGTTCATAAGCCCAATTAAGAAAGGCATTGCCATGAAGATAATCATGATTGTACCGTGCGTTGTGAAAATTTCATTATAGTGACTCGCTTCTAAGAACTTTACCCCTGGCATTGCAAGCTGTGTGCGCATCATTAATGCATCTACACCGCCGCGGAATAGCATTAATAAAGAAGCGATAATATACATAATTCCAATTTTCTTATGATCAACTGTTGTTAACCATTCGCTCCAAAGCCATTTCCACTTCTTAAAATAAGTAAGGACAAAGATAACCCCAATCATTGTCAACGCTATTGATACATCTGCTGCGTAGATAATGGGTTCGCCCGTGACAAAAAACTCATCGAGCCTCATTGCTTTCGCCTCCTGATGTTAATGGGATTCCTTCGCTTCGCCATTATTGTGCTCTTTACGAACTTTTATCGCATAATCAGCTTCTTTGGCGTGATCTACCCATTTCGAATGTGTTGATGAAAATGTCATGTTGTCTGTGTTACCTTTTAGCATCAGTTGATCATATTGATCTTTCGTCAACTTAGGCGCTGTTTGCTGAACTTTTTGCACCCAACTTTCAAAGTCTTTCTCTTTCTGGGCATATACTTTGAAACGCTGTTCTGCAAAGCCTTCCCCTGTATAGTTAGCGTTTCGTCCTTTGTACACTCCAGGCTCATCTGCTTGTAAATAAAGTTTCGTTTGCATACCTGCCATGTTATATTTCTGACCACCTAATGAAGGGATCCAAAGTGCTGCCATCGAATCGGCTGATGTTAACTTAAACAGTACAGGTCTATCTTCAGGAATGTGCAAGTAATTGACTGTTTCAATATTCTGCTCTGGATAAGTAAAAATCCATTTCCAATCCACAGAAGTCGCTTCAATAACCAAAGGCTCTTTGTGAGCTGTTGCTTTTGGTGCTTCTTCTAATGCATAGATCGTTTTTACTGTCGGTACTGAAAGCGCAATAACAATTAAAATAGGAATAGCTGTCCAAACAATCTCCAACACTTTACTTCCTTCTTGCTCTACAGTTTCTCGATCTTTGTCACCAGGTCGTTCACGATATTTAACAATAAAAATAGTAAAGAGAACAAAGACGACACCGACGATAAATAGCATGAACCAAATTGACAGCATGATTAAGTCTCTTTGGGCGGCGCCAACAGGTCCCTTTGGGTCAAGGACTGTCAATTGACTACAACCGCTTAATGCTAAAACTACCGCCATCGTGCTTAAAGCTAACATTTTCCTTAACGCATTCATGATGTCGGCCACCTTTCTTTTATCACTTTGACAACATATCTATGGTAATAACCTCTTGAAAAAATAGCCACTTGCAATACCATTACCCCTCGCAATGTATTACAAACGCGGTCTCTTTCATTATCGTAGCAAAACAAAAAAAGGGATGCTTGAGCATGTGAAAAGTGACACAAAATGCTCAAGCATTATTCACATTTCCGACAAAACTTTATCAACGTTTATTCATCATTTTGTTAGTGATTTTCTTTTAAGGAATTTAAGTTCCATTCCTGTCAATTGCTTTCTACCTTTGTCCGATTTCAGTGCGACTGGATAAAAGGTGACGAAGCTTCGTTGTCTTAAACTCGATAATCGGCTGTGTAACGATATAAACAACGCGACTGGATAGCAAGAACGTAAGTCCAAGCGCTACAAGTGAAAGTAGTACAAAATCTTGCCAATTATTTAAGTCAAACACATTTGCATTTCGGACATATTGAATAATAAATCCATGCAGCAAATATACATACAGCGTTCTTCCACCTAAATCTGTGAAGAAATATTGCTTAGAAGGAACAAGCGATAAGAAACTAAACGTGATGATAAATGTTCCAATATACCATAATGAACGATATAATCCTCCAAGCGCTCCTACATTCAATACTTCATAAGATTTCGAACCTAACAGCCAATCCGAATTGAATTCTGGTATGAAGTAAAATACTAAAAAGCCTATCGAAATAACGGAGATCGCTCCAATTCGAACTCGAATATTCTGCAGCCATTTAAAATGTTCATGTTTCATATAGAAACCTGCAAGGAAAATAGGTAAAAACACAAATGTACGAGACAAACTTAAATAGTTTCCAACAAAACTGATATAACCTACTAGCACACCAAGCACTAATGTTACCGGCAAGGTCCACTTCCAATCGAATTTCGTTACAACGTACAGTAGAAGGTTCCAGAAAAATAAGCTTAGCAAGAACCACAACGACCATTGCGGATCGAAAGGGTCAACAACAAAGGAATCCTTCTTATGAATAAATACATAGTAGATCGCGTAAATTGCTTGGAACATAAAATACGGAATGACAAGCTTCTTAGCGATTTTCCCGACATACCCTTTCTTACGGAACCCTTTCGCAAAATAACCTGATATTAGAATAAAAGCAGGCATATGAAACGTATAAATTAACCAATAAAAAGTGGAACCAATATGACTCTTATCAGTAAATGGTGTTAATAAATGACCAAACACAACTAACAATATGAGCAGAAACCTTGCATTATCGTAATAGGCTTCGCGTTGCATATACCTCACCCTTTTTTATAATTTAGTAATGTTAGAGATTTGAATTTTAATAAAGCATTCGATTATATAACCTTTTTCTATAGGTTTTAAACAAATGTAATTATATGTTAAACAACCTAATTTTCTAGAAATAAAGCGTTTCTCCTCCTATTCACACTACTTTTCACACTAAAAAAGCCCCTTTCAGCCATAGCGTAAAAGGCGCTTCTGATTAATTAATAATAGCAGGAATGGAAGGTTTACTCACTAATTATTCCAAACCCAACACTCATTACGATTCCAATCAGAACGAATGAATATTTATAAGATTAAGCCTTTGAGATCCCCTTGAAAAATGAATAATTATCAACTATATTGATATAGTGCAAATAATGCTTTGTGCATACAACATTCATTTAAATACATGTCACGAAGCAAAATTCAAATTATTTCAATATATTAAATGCGTAATTAATAAAGGAGCATTCAACATGAATACAGAACGTCCACAGCTTAAGAGCTTTCTCATGTTTCTTATTCCTTCTCTAATAGGGATTTTCCTGTTTATGACCCCTATTCAATATAAGGACCAGATTACGATTCCAATTGCAATTTTCTCTAATTTCTTGCAAGACCTATTAGCGGGCTACTTACCGCTAATTATGACAGGTATCATATCACTTACCTTTCTTATTACACTGGCAGCAAAAATCATTCCATCTAAAACAGGCAAACCAAACTTCTACCGAAATCTATTTGATGTTCATCCAATTTGGGTTATCATTCGTGGGCTTGGAATGGTCTTTGCTGTAATGACCCTGCTGGAAAAAGGACCTGAGGCTGTTACATCAGGTAATACAGGAGGACTTCTTCTAAATGACTTGTTACCGGTTTTATTTGCAGTGTTCTTATTTGCCGGTATGTTTCTACCGTTGCTTTTGAATTTTGGTTTACTCGAATTATGCGGGGCGCTTCTCACAAGGATTATGCGGCCTATTTTCACTCTTCCAGGACGTTCTTCTATTGACTGTATGGCTTCTTGGATGGGTGACGGTACAATTGGTGTACTACTAACGAGCAAACAATATGAGGAAGGATATTATACGAAGCGTGAGGCTGCAGTTATTGGGACAACCTTTTCTGTTGTCTCTATCACCTTCAGTCTTGTTGTTCTTTCTCAAGTCGGTCTTGAAGACTACTTTGTTCCTTATTACTTAACAATTCTTGCGGCTGGATTTGTAGCAGCCCTCATTTGTCCGCGTATCCCACCGCTTTCAAAGAAAACTGATACATTTTACAATAAAGAACAAAAAGGAAGCGATGAAGCAATCCCTAAAGGCTACTCACCCATGCGCTGGGGCTTACTGCAAGCTTCAAAGAAAGCTGAAAAAAACAAGAGCTTGAAAGGCTTCCTACTTGATGGTGTGAAGAATATTCTTGATATGTGGATGGGCGTTGCCCCAATTGTTATGGCACTTGGTACATTAGCGCTCATTATCGCTGAATATACACCTGTATTCGAATGGCTCGGTATGCCATTTATTCCATTCCTTCAGCTACTGCAAGTGCCAGAAGCTGCTGAGGCTTCGAAAACCTTAGTTGTCGGCTTTGCAGATATGTTCCTGCCATCCGTAATTGCAACTGGCATTGAAAGTGACATCACACGCTTCATTGTGGCTTGTGTATCTGTAACCCAGTTAATTTACATGTCAGAAGTCGGTGGTTTATTGCTAGGTTCAAAGATCCCGATTTCTATTAAGGAGCTATTTATTATCTTTATTGAACGCACAATTATTACCCTCCCTGTTATTACACTTTGTGCGCACATTATTTTTTAATGATAAGAAAGCCTGTCACATGATGTGGCAGGCTTTTATAAATGATATTCTTTCATTTTTCGATACAATGTATTTCTCCCTACTCCAAGTATTCGTGCGGCATGTGAGACATTTCCTTCTGTTGTATGTAGGGCATTTTCAATTGCGGACTTTTCAGCTTGCTTTAAGGTAAGCGGTGCTTGCTTTGGTGGCTCATTGCTTTCAAAGTGTAAATGCTCAGCATCGACAACCTTTTCTTCTGCATGAAATAATGCCTGGACCATCATACTTCGTAATTCACGAATGTTGCCCGGCCAGTGATACTCCTGTATTTTTTGGGCAGCCTTTTCTGTTAGAGAAGCACCATGATACTCCTTATTGAGAAAGTACTGTGCAAGCTCTCCTACATCTGTTCGTTCACGCAAAGACGGTAATGAGAGTGTAATTTCTTTCAAGCGATAATAGAGATCTTCCCGAAAGTTTCCTTTTTTCACTTCTTCTAGAAGGTCCCGGTGAGTAGCAGATATGATGCGGACGTCGACCGCTTTTGGTGTTACAGCACCAACAGGCATAATTGTTTTTTCTTGAAGTACCCGCAGCAATGCCGCTTGTCCTCTTAAAGACATATCTCCAATCTCATCAAGAAAAATCGTTCCACCTTGGGCCGCCTCGAACTTTCCTTTCTTACCAGAACGGTTCGCACCTGTAAATGAACCTGCTTCATATCCGAATAATTCACTTTCAATTAAGCTGTCAGGAATGGCACTGCAATTCACTGCTACGAATGGCTTTCCAGCTCTTTCACCACTATTGTGAATCGATTGGGCAATTAACTCTTTTCCTGTTCCGCTTTCTCCTGTTATAAACACATTATAATGATAAAAAGCTGCTTTCTGGGCTGTTTTCTTCACGCGTTGGATAGAAGGACAAGAACCAATAATGTCAGAAAAATGATAGTGATTCGTCTTTGTTGGCTTCTTTCCTCCATCATAGACGGCAACTGAACGAAACTGTTTTCTTGTTCTGTCGAGGATTGTTTCGATTTCAAATCCTTGAAGACCTTTGAATGGCTTACCTGTACAATTGTCACCGAGAAGTCTGCGAGCGGCTTGATTTGCTCTTACGATTCTTCTTTCTTCATTAATCGAAATAATAGGCTTGGGATGATTATTTGAAGTAACTTCGAGTTCTTTAAGTGTGAGGAGATGTTCTGATTTTGTTTCTTCGAGTAAGATTTTATTTTGGATCGATTCAGCGATCATTGTTGCAAACATAAATGATGAAGGTGAAAACGATTCATAGCGGCTGCTAATATCAACTACACCAAGGAGTTCTCCGGCTGAATCATAAATCGGAGATGCCGCACACGAAAGAAAATGATTTTCCTCATAAAAATGTTGACCTCCAATGATAATGTTCGATTCCCTTTCCATTAATGCCACACCAATTGCATTGGTCCCTTTACGATCTTCATTCCAATTAGCACCTACTTGCAGCTGAACACGCTGTGCTTTTGTTGCAAAATCCGTATGCCCTGCTGAATAGATAATATGCCCCTTCGGATCAACCATAAGCAACACATGTTCTGACACTTCAATAGCTGGAAGCACCTTATTAAGAACAGTTTCAGCATGTTCTAGTAAAAGATGATTTTCTTCCTTCAATTGTTTAATTTGATTTTCCGTTATGATTTGGTCATCAGCTGGATCAGAAGGCTTTAAACCTGCTTGCTGGCAACGTTCCCATGAATTACGAACAAGCTGTTTTGAAGTTTCCGCAGTCGGAAATTGCATTGGCACACTCCTTTTTTTCTTAATATTTAAAATTATTATAAACCATTTTTAAACGTTTTCATATTCGTAACTGTTCAAAATCAATACATTTACATGTTCCAAAATGACACAATCTTTCCTTACTACAACGATAAAACCTCGTAATTGTAAGCGTTTACTTAGTTGGCACAATATTTGCAATATTGAAAGTATAATCTGAAATGGAGGGATCATGATGGCGGTTTATGCACGACCAGGAGAACCTGAAGCAAAGGTAAATTTCAAAAAGCGGTACGAAAATTTTATCAATGGGGAGTGGGCAGCGCCTGAAAGCGGCGAGTACTTCGAAAATATTACACCTGTTACAGGGCAAGTTTTCTGTGAAGTAGCCCGCTCAAATGCCTCAGACATTGACAAAGCACTTGATGCGGCACATGCTGCAAAAACAGCGTGGGGCAAGACGTCTGTTGCTGAACGTGCGAATCTTTTAAACAAAATTGCTGATCGAATGGAAGAAAACCTAGAGATGCTTGCTGTAGCAGAAACATGGGATAACGGAAAACCGATCCGTGAAACAAAAGCAGCAGACGTTCCGCTCGCAATTGACCATTTCCGCTATTTTGCAGGCGCGATCCGGGCACAGGAAGGAACATTGAGTGAAATTGATAATGACACTGTTGCCTATCATTTTCAAGAACCACTTGGTGTTGTCGGGCAAATCATTCCGTGGAACTTCCCGCTTCTAATGGGAGTATGGAAGCTTGCACCTGCACTTGCTGCAGGCAACTGTGTTGTATTAAAGCCTGCTGAGCAAACACCTGCTTCCATTATGGTATTTATTGAACTGATTGGAGATCTCTTGCCTGCTGGGGTTGTGAATGTAGTGAATGGCTTCGGTGTTGAAGCAGGAAAGCCGCTTGCCTCAAGTGATCGGATTTCAAAAATTGCTTTCACAGGGGAAACAACAACAGGACGTCTAATCATGCAATATGCTTCGCAAAACACAATTCCAGTTACATTAGAGCTCGGTGGTAAATCACCAAACATCTTCTTCGAGGATGTTATGTCAAAGGATGATGACTTTCTAGATAAAGCCATTGAAGGCTTCGTTATGTTTGCATTGAATCAAGGGGAAGTTTGTACGTGCCCTTCTCGTGCGCTTATTCACGAAAACATCTATGATAAATTCATGGAACGAGCACTGGAGCGTGTCAAACAAATTAAGCAAGGTAACCCATTAGATGAAGCAACCATGGTCGGCTCCCAAGCATCAAATGAGCAGCTAGAAAAAATCCTTTCTTATTTTGACATTGGTCAACAAGAAGGTGCTGAATGCTTAATTGGTGGTGAACGGAATACCTCTCTCGAAGGGGATCTTTCATCAGGTTACTATGTAAAGCCAACCATTTTCAAAGGTCACAATAAAATGCGTGTCTTCCAAGAAGAAATCTTTGGACCTGTCGTGTCTGTAACAACATTCAGTAGTGACGAAGAAGCAATGGAAATCGCAAATGATACATTGTACGGGCTAGGTGCTGGTATTTGGTCGCGCGACATTAATACTGCATACCGCTTTGGCCGCGGCATTCAAGCTGGTCGTGTCTGGACAAACTGCTATCACACATACCCGGCACATGCCGCATTCGGAGGATATAAGAAATCGGGTATTGGCCGCGAAAACCATAAGATGATGCTTGATCATTATCAGCAAACGAAAAACCTTCTTGTCAGCTATAGTCCTAAAGCGATGGGCTTCTTCTAAAATCACCGAATTGAGGTGAAACAATGAGTGAAGTAAAGCGTGTGCTTGCAACAGATGAAGCACTCAAATTAATCGAACGGTTGAAAGATAAGCATGGTCCATTACTCTTTCATCAATCAGGCGGCTGTTGTGACGGAAGCTCACCGATGTGCTACCCGAAAGATGATTTTCTTACAGGCACAAATGACATTTATTTAGGTGAGATTGGTGATTGTCCTTTCTATATTGGTAAGGATCAATATGAATACTGGAAACACACACAGCTGATTATTGATGTTGTTGATGGAAGAGGGGGCATGTTTTCACTAGAAGGACCTGAAGGAAAACGTTTCTTAACACGTTCAAAAGTATTTACCCAAGAGGAAATTGACCAGATGAAAGAGGAATAACAGAAAGAAGGCACCTGAACCTAGGTGCCTTCTTTCTGTTATTGAAGTTCTTCATCTTTAATATAAGCAAGCGGCATTAAAATTGCTTTCGCATCGAGTTCAGCAAGTGGTTCGCCTTTTTTTCACTTTATGCGGAAGATTTGGATTAGCAAGCGCTCCTTTTGCAACACTTACAAAGTCCGCTGCACCTGAACGAATAAGTCGGACAGCTTTTTCAACATCCTCTAATTGACCATTTGCAATAACAGGGACACTGCTGTATACTTCTGCAGCTTTAGCTAAGCTCATCGTTCCTTCACCAAAACTACTTTGCTCACCATCTGCATCCGTTACATGCAAATAATCGATACCACTCTTCCCGAGCATTTCAAAGACGTCTTTCGCTTCTGTCTCTCCGCCTGCCCACTTATGTTCGGCATCATTTACTTTCCCTTGTGAAATTCGAATGCCCACAGGAAACTCTGCTCCAACCGCTTCTTTTACGGTTTGGACAACTTCTATCATAGGTTGTAAACGCTTTGTGATATTACCACCATATTGGTCATCGCGTTCATTTGTATAATCTGTTAAAAATTCATCTAATAGATACCCATTCGCGCCATGAATTTCCACGCCATCAAACCCCGCTGCTTGCGCACGCTTTGCAGCCTCTGCAAAGCTATTGATAACATCATGGATGTCATCAATTGTCATTTCTCGTGGTGTTGGGAACTCCCCTTTTCCACCATAAAATGCTAACTGCTCACCTTTTGGTTTTACTGCTGAAGGCGCTACGGTTTCATTTGTGTAGCGATTATATTGGACGAGTGCTCCTGCATGCATTAGTTGAGCGAAAATTTTACTTCCATGCTGATGGACAGCCTTTACAATCGGTTCCCAGGCTTTTTCTTGCTCACTATCGGCCAAACCAGGCTGGTTCTTATACCCTTGGCTATACGTTTTATCGATATACGTACCTTCTGTGATGATAAGCCCGAATCCGCCTTTCGCGTAACGTACATAATAATCCTTCATACGGTCGTTTGCCCTACCATCATCTTCAGCACTAATCCGTGTCATCGGCGCTACGACATAACGATTATCCACGTTAATTTCATTAACCTGTGCACTTGTAAATAATTTTTCGCTATCTATCACTGAAGACACCCCTTTAAAAATACAATTACCTATACGTATGTCTTTAACCTAAAAAATTACTCACCAAACCCGGCAATCTGTTCCAGGCAGAATAAGCAGGACGGAAACTTCCCACATTAATATTACGGAGGTGGATACATTGCAAGATAACCAACAAGACCGCATCGCTTCTTCTGGTACAAATATTGACGCAGTAAAAAGGCAAAATGAACGCTCTGGCATGAGTTACAACGAAGTAAAAGAGTTACTTGCCAAAACAACCGGCGGCCACGGTACAGAAATATATAGCGACACAAATATTGAAGCTGTTCGAAAGAATGTCCAACAATCAATGTCTCATAAGCATTCCTAATGCCAAAGAGGCTGACTCAAAGCAACAGGGATAAAAACCTGTCTTATGAGTCAACCTCTTCTTTTGTTTACTTAACAACTTTTGGGGTTAAAAAAAGGTAAAAAGAGGTGAAAACATTGTTAGCACTATTCTTTGAGCAATTCGCAAAGCCAAGAGGCTGGTTTGGCTGGATTATTGGCAAAGTGCTTGCAACAAGTAATCAAGACATAAATGAATGGACAATTTCACTCTTGGACATCCAACAAAATGACAATATTCTCGAAATCGGTTATGGACCTGGTAAAGCAATTCAATATATCAATGATTCTTTCCCGACTGTTTTCATTGCTGGCATTGATTATTCAGATGTGATGTTTGAGCAAGCAAAGAATGAAAACCATAAAGGAATTGAAGAAGGAAAAATTGATTTGTATCAAGGAGACGTGAAGGACCTTCCTAACTTCGGATGCAAGTTCAATAAAGTATTTTCAGTTAATAACTATACTCTATGGGAAGACAACATGACGTGCCTTAGAAATATACACGCTATGTTGCAGCCAAAAGGCCAGATCGCCATCACTCTTCAGCCCCGCGCCAAGGGTGCAACAGATAACACGACCGAAAAAGTTGGCGATAAAATTATGAATGATTTAATCATGGCTGGTTTCTCTGACGTTAAATTAAAAATTAAAGAAACAAAACCAACAGATACTGTTTCCGTAATTGGGAAAAAAGATTAATCCCTCTAGGAAATGCGGCCCTTTTTCAATAGCAGAGCCTCCCTTTACTATTTTTCCATAACATTATTCTTTTTGATTATTAAGGGAAATATACAGGACTTTAAGAGGTTTTCAGTTGTTATTTTGTTTTTTAAGTAACTTAAGAACAGCTTTTCAAACACTTAATTATCCATTTATTTACTACAAAAGGTTTGGATTGGACTAAATTTAAAAACCGTGCAAGCCACTCATTGTCAAATTTTCATCTTTGTTTTACGTTTTCTAATAGGTGTTTTTGGGAATGGATCTTGGGTCTACAAAACACTATGCCCCTTAATTTTAGAGGAGGAACACCATGGACAACAAACCAGAGTATCATAATCCCGTTTTTTGGGTATCTGTTATTGTAACCACTGCTTTCGTCATTTGGGGAGCGCTCTCTCCGGATAGCTTATCTAATCAAGCTACGAAATTATTTAATTTTACAACTATTAACTTTGGGTGGTTATACTTAGTATCTGTATTATTCTTTGTGCTCTTTTTACTTTATTTAGCCTTTAGTAAGTATGGCAAGATAAGACTTGGTCATGATGATGAACGGCCGGAGTATTCATTTTTCACGTGGATCGGCATGTTGTTCAGCGCAGGTTTTGGAGTAGGTCTTGTTTTTTGGGGTGTCGCTGAGCCAATGGAACATTTCATGAATCCACCGCTGAAAGAAATGGACCCGCAAACTCCAGAGAGTGCTAGATTAGCAATGAGATATTCTTTCTTTCACTGGGGTGTCCATCAATGGTCAGTCTTTACTGTTGTAGGTCTAGCTCTTGCTTACCTTCAATTTCGTAAGAATCAAAAGAGCTTAATTAGTGAGTCATTCCGCGTATTCTCAAAAACAAACTCGAAACCGAAATTTAGTAAAACAATTGATACACTAGCAGTTATTGCAACTGTTACAGGTGTTGCAACATCACTTGGGCTTGGAATTATGCAGATTAATGGCGGGATGCATTATGTATTTGACACGCCAAATTCTGCTGTCTCTCAAATCGTTATTACGGTTATTCTAACGGTTTTATATACGATATCTTCAACTTCAGGCCTTGATAAAGGAATCAAAATTTTAAGTAATGTGAACTTAGCATTAGCTCTTGGATTAATGCTCCTATTCCTATTCTTAGGTCCAACCGTCTTTATCCTAAATAGCTTAGTTGTTGGAATCGGTGATTATATTCAACATTTCTTTGAAATGAGTCTTCGTCTCACCCCTTATCAAGGCGGAGGAAAGTGGATTCGAGACTGGACAATTTTCTACTGGGCATGGGTCATAGCATGGTCTCCATTCGTCGGCTCATTCGTAGCTCGTGTTTCAAGAGGGCGTACAGTTCGTGAGTTTATCATTGGGACGATGATTATCCCACCAGCTCTTGCTGCAGTTTGGATGGCAATCTTTGGAGGAACAGCCCTCCATATGGACTTATTTAAAGGAACGAAAATTGCTGAAGCTGTTCAGAACGATGTGACAACAGCCTTATTCGAAACATTCTCTTATTTCCCATTTGATACAGTTCTTTCTGTATTGGCAATTACATTGATTTTTACTTTCTTAATCACATCAGCAGACTCTGCAACATTTGTGTTAGGAATGATGACATCAAAAGGGACCCTTCACCCTAATATGCCAGTTAAAATGATTTGGGGTGTCTTACAAGCATCGATTGCAATAGTTTTAATTATTAGCAGTGGTTTACAAGGCTTACAAACTGCTTCACTTGTAACAGCCTTGCCGTTTACGATTATTTTGATCTTTATGTGCTTTTCCATTTATAAATACTTTAAGCAAGAACCTCATATACCAAAACGTCAAAGAGTTAAAAAACATAAAAAGAAAGCAGAAACAGAAGCCGTTGAATAATCAAGAAGCACAACTTCTATCTAGAGGTTGTGCTTTTTATTATTCCTAAATTGTACATATTTTCTATCTTTAATATACATATACGTGTATTACTATATAGATAAAGGGAGGTTTAAAAAATGCCAAAAAATATAGGTAAAACGGATAAGCTGATTCGTATTGTATTAGGTCTTGTACTTCTTTCTTTATTTTTTATTGCGGATTCTGCTGTAAAGTATGTAGGCTTTGTTGGCGTCATTCTGCTTCTTACTTCGTTTATTAACTTCTGCCCTCTTTACACATTATTTGGTCTAAACACATGCAAAAATAAAAGCTGTTAAATGAGAAAAGACGCCTGCATTTTAATGTAGGCGTCTTTCTTCTATTATATAAGTTTTGAATGCAAGGCACAGCTTTGGACCTTTTTCTACCTATATATCTATAATAAATTTCTCTCAATAAATGCATATTGCTTTGCAGAATGTTTCGTTTATCTATATGATGAAACAAGTAACGATTGCCCACAAAAGCTTTCATATTACATATAAAAAGATTTAGAAAGGAGGCACTGCCCTATGCAGACCAATGAAACGGTTGATTTAGAACTTGATGCCGGGCAAAAGAAACGTCTTATTATCTTAATTTGTACGATTCTTGCCTTTTCAGTTATGAACGGTACGATGTTTAACGTAGCCATACCCGATATCTCAGATACTTTTCAATTAAAACCGTCAGAAGTTAGCTGGGTCATGACGGGCTATATCTTAATCTTTTCAATTGGTTCCTTAATGTACGGAAAGCTTGCAGATATCTATCCAATTCGTACATTGTTAACAATTGGAATTGCACTATTTTCTACCGGTGCTTTCATCGGCTTTCTTTCGCCTAACTATGGCACATTAGTTGTTGCACGTGTCTTACAAGCAATCGGAGGAGCAACGATTCCAGCGTTGTCTTTTTTGATCCCGGCACGTTTTTTACCTAAGGAAAGAGGGCGTGTCTTCGGAATTGTTTCTTCAACCGTCGCTTTCGCTTCTGGTATCGGGCCGATTCTCGGTGGCGTTGTAACAAGCCTGTTAAACTGGCGCTTTTTATTCTTACTATCAGTGGCTGCTTCATTTGCGATTCCATTATTCCGCAAATGGCTTCCACAAGAAGAGAAACGTGAAGGAAAGATTGATTATATCGGGGCTGCCTTATTAGCAATTGCTGTCGCGAATTTATTGTTTTTTATTACGACCTTTTTATGGTATACAGCAGTAACTTCTGCAGTATTTATGGGACTATTTGTATGGAGAACCATCTCAGTTGATGAACCATTTATTCAACCTGAAATTTTAAAAAATATACGCTATTCAACAACCGTGTTCACAAGCTTCTTAAGTATTGCTGTGTTATTTGGCTTAATCTTTGTGATTCCGATTATGCTAGCGGACTTATATGGATTCACAGCCTTCCAAATTGGATTGGTGTTATTTCCAGGAGCAATGACCTCTGCTTTTATTGGACAAGTTGGCGGGAAAATTATTGATGAAAAAGGCGGCGTTCCTGTCGTTAAAGCAGCTTTAATGTTAATTGGCACTGGAACTATTCTCATTTCAACCTTCGCAGGCGCTTCTGCATGGGTCATTGCAACGTGCTTGCTTATTTCATACCTTGGCTTTCCGCTTATCCAAAGCTCGACGGCAGATTTACTTTCATCTGTCTTACCCGACAAGCAAAACGGCGTTGGGATCGGTTTATTTAACTTATTAAACTTTCTTGCTGGTGCGCTAAGCAGTGCTATCTTGGGAAAAGTTTTAGACTCCAAATCAGTGGAAATAAGCTTAAATCCGTTATCTGCTAGCGGAGAGAATGTCATCTACAGCAATGTATTTCTCATTCTGACGACAATTGCCGTTATCGCTTTAACAACTTTTACGATTATGTTCATTAAAACCGAACGAAAACACAATCAAGTTCAAAATAACTTTTCTTAAAAGAAAGGGATTAACTCAAAGCTGGTTTTGAGTTAATCCCTTTTTTATTAAAACAAGCGTTTCATACTCTTTTTAACAGACGGCAATTCAATTTTCCCATCTGCAAAATATTTTTTAATCATAAATTTTGTATAATTGGCCGCTTGAGAATATCCGATCTTACCTGGTAATGGCGGGATTTCTTCGATTTCAACATCGATGATGACAGGCTTGCTTGTGAAGGAGGCTTTTTGGAAGGCTGAAACAAGCTCTTCATAATTATGTGCGCGGTAGCCTTCTCCACCACAGCTTTCTGCAAAGGCAGCAAAGTTCATACCACCTAGCTCTGTCACATATTCCAAGTGTCCCATCGCTTCCTGTTCATACTTAATCATTCCGATCTTTTCATTATTTAAGATAACGACGATGATTGGAAGCTTATATTTCACAGCCGTGATGAAATCCTGCATCACCATTGAAAACCCACCGTCTCCACATACTGCAACAACTTGTCGTTCAGGTTCAGCAATTTTCGCGGCAATCGCACCTGGAAGTCCACATCCCATCGTGGCCATTGAGCTTGAAATCACCATTTTATGATGATCCATCTTAAAGTGACGTGCCATCCATACAGTTACATTCCCTACATCAACAGAAAGGATGGCATCTTTTTCAATTGTCTTTTGCAATTGATGAATTACTTGCGGTCCTTGTAAAGGTGCCTCTTGTCTTTCTTCCTGTATTGTCAGTTCATGATTCCATTCCTGCATCTTTTCTTGATACTTCTCAAGGAATGAGCGATCTCGTTTACGACTAATTCGGCCGTTTATCCAATGTAATGTCTGCTTCGCATCACCAACGAGCCCGAGATCAATCGGGTAGCGCTTCCCAATTTGAGTCGGGTCTAAGTCAATTTGCACAGCTCTTGCTTCTTTCGGCAGAAATTCTCGGTATGGAAAGGACGTACCTACCATTATAAGTAAGTCTGTTTCTTGCATGGCATGATAAGAAGGCTTCGTACCAATTTGTCCTAGGTGCCCTAAGCAAGATGGATGAGTATCTGGAATAGCTCCTTTACCCGGCAAGGATACAATAACTGGAGCTCCCGTTACCTCTGTCAGCTCTAATAGTTCTTCACGTGCTTTTAATGCGCCTTTTCCGGCAAGAATAACTGGCCTGTCTGCTGCATCAATCATTTCCACTGCTTTCTCTAAGTCTGATGCAGCCGGTGATAGGTTGATTTTTGGCTTAACAGACGACGTTAGTGGAACTTCAACTTTCATTTCCCGCGCAATAATATCATCAGGCAAAATAAGCACTGAGACACCTTTCTTCGCATATGCTGTCCGAATCGCTTGGTTCATTAAGTCAGGTAGCTGCTCTTCTGATACAACTCGTTTCTTATACACAGCTACATCGTCAAACATTCGTTCAAGGTTTATCTCCTGAAAGGCATCTGTACCAATCAAGTTACTGTCAACTTGACCTACCAGCACTAACACAGGTGCACCATCCGCTTTCGCATCATACAGGCCGTTCATAAGATGAACAGCACCAGGACCTGCAATCGACAGACACACACCAAGCCTACCTGTCAGCTTTCCATATGAAGCAGCAGCAAGCGCCCCGACTTCTTCATGCCTTACTTGAATAAAATTAATATCATCTTTTGCTTTGCGTAAGTCTTCAATTAACTCATTAATCGAATCACCGGGTAGTCCATATACGTGATCTACGCCCCATTCTTTCAATCGATCTACTACAATTTCTCCTGTTCGCTTATTAAACAAAGGAAGACCTCCTATGTGATAGATTCGTTATGTATGTCATTCCCTTCCCACCACAATAAAAACGAGCAATTCCTCATAAGTCAAAAAAGTAGCTAAATAGTCCCTTCTCTTCAAAAAAAGCCCTCTTCCTACACCGGAAAAGGGCTTCATCATGATTAATTAGCTTCTGACGATTGTCGTCGTTGCTCTTCTAATCGTTCATTTATTTTCTTGTATTCTTTACTTGGTGGCATTAGGCTTACAATCACATCACCTGGTTCACCTTTTATATCAATTTCCTGCGTGAAAAATTGTATTTTACCAGATTCCTTCTTAATAAATAACAAGGTTGTTTGCGGTCCGCAATCAGCTAAATAATCTTTGAACCTGTACTTCCCTGTTAGATTTGTTTTGCGAAAGATAAACCCGCTTTCAATTCGCTTATTAAGCTCTTCCCATGAGGAGTCTTTATTAAAGAGAATTCTCCCACCAATTGTATAAACAAGGTCCTCAAGATCATCGCCGTGTTCATTACGCAGACTTAATTGAAATAAGTTGTTGCGCCCGAAAGAAGGAACAAAAGTCGTACAGACAAGCGCATTGTATGAATCAAGCTCTGTAGCAGAGATAATATACTCATATGGGGTCATATCTAGATGATACTCAGTTTGCTCTGATAAAATCTCTCCACGGTATGAAGGTAGACCAGCTTTTCGAGCTGGAAGAAGCCGTTGCCATGAAGAATCAGAAATCAGCACTGGGATTTTCATTTCTTGCAGCACCTTAGCTAACCCTGTACTGAAGCTACTTCCCCCTACAATAATAACGCCTGGTTGTTCATCATTCGCAAGTCCAAGCTTCTTCGCAATAATACTAATTGAAAAGCCATGGGCGCATACTGTTGCAAATACAAGAGCAAATGTAAGTGACATAAGAATTGAAGCATCTTCAAATCCTGAACCGAGCAAGGCACTGGCAAAGTACCCCGCCACAGTGAGCGCCACAATCCCCCGGGGCGCAATCCAGCCAATCAACACTTTTTCTTTGAAGGTCAAATCTGTGCCAATCGTCGATATAAATACGGATAATGGACGTACAACAAATAGCATCAGCAACACAAAAGCAATAATTTCCCAATGAAAAATTTCAAGCAATGTCTTTTGCGTCAATGAAGCCGTCAACATGACAAAAATTGCCGAAATAAGCAAAACGGAAATGTTTTCTTTGAAATGACGCATATCACCAATTGAAGCAATATGCATATTAGCAAGTGTCATTCCCATCGCAGTTACTGCAAGCAGCCCAGTTTCATGTGCTACTTCATCGGCAGCAGTAAAACAAATAATAACAACTGTAAAAACAACAGGTGATTTCAAGTACTCCGGCACATAGCCTTTTTCAAACATCATGCCTATGCCTTTACCCAAAGCATAACCTAAGATAATTGCAAATAATGAAGCAAGGAAGAAAAGAAAGAGACTGCTTATTTTTTCTTCTTCAAGCACTAAAAACTTAATAATTTCATATGCAAAAACAGCAAGCAAAGCGCCGAATGGATCAACAATGATTCCTTCCCACTTTAAAATTTTTGCTGGACGAGGCTTCAGCTTTGCTTGTCGTAATAAAGGCAAAATAACAGTTGGACCTGTTACAATAAACAATCCACCAATGACAAAAGCCACAGCCCAGGATAGTCCGGCAACATAATGAGCAGCCAATGATCCAAGCAGCCATGCCAGCGTTGCACCAAAGGTAACAATTCGAAATACAGGACGACCTAAGCCACGCACTTCCTTCATATCAAGGTTCAAACTGCCCTCAAATAAAATAATCGCAACAGCAACCGAAATAATCGGTTTAAATAAATCTCCAAAGTCTTCTTTTGGATTAATAATTCCAAGAATCGGCCCGGCAAGAAGACCGGCTATGGACATGACAACAATGGCAGGCATACGAAAACGCCAAGCAAGCCACTGTGATCCAACACCAAGGGTTCCAATGACCATAAAGTTAAATAGCATTGAATCCATTCATATCCCCCCTTTATATCGCAACATCTCTTATTGAGATATCTTCTATTATCTTTCTTTACCATTCCATTTTTTACACACTCACAAACCATTTCCCCAAAAAGTTTTTATTTTTTATACAATGATTATATATGTATTATACAAAACCTATGTTAAACAAATAATTATCCTGTGTCGATCAACTTGTTTCGAAACCACTAAAAAAATACACCCACTTTATTTAGTGAGTGTTTCATTTCTATGGTTATATACTTTTTTCGTGTTCCAGCAACCATTTCTTACGGTCAAGGCCCCCGGCATATCCTGTTAATGTTCCGTTAGCACCAATAACACGATGACACGGAATAATGATACTGATTAAGTTTTTACTGTTTGCATTTCCTACTGCCCTGACAGCTTTCTCATTTCCTATATTTGTCGCAAGCTTCTTATAGGACCATACTTCTCCATAAGGAATATCTCTTAACCCATTCCACACTTTCTTTTGGAAATCTGTACCGTCCAAAGCAACTTCTAAATCAAAGGTCTTCCGTTCAGCACGAAAATATTCTTGAAGCTGTTGATAGGCATTCTCCAAAATAAGCGGAGGATTTGCAGCTGAACTTTGCTTCTTTTCTACAAAGTCTACAGATAAAAGAACACTCTCATTCGTACAAATTTCAATTAACCCGATTGGAGAATGTTGATAAGCGTAATATTTCTTCATATTGTGCCCCCTCACACATGCAACTCTCTTCATTATATAAAAAGACAGAAAAAACCCAAGTCATGCATCATAGCAAGACTTGGATCTGATCTCTTATTCTTCTGTTACCTCTTCATCTTCTACAATGACAACACTGCTTGTTTCTGGCTCCCATTCAACCTTTGCTCCAAATGCTTCACTAATAAAACGTAATGGTACTACTGTTCGCTGATTCAAAATATCAGCAGGAGCATCAAGGTTAACTTCTTCACCATTCACATATGCTTTCTTTACCCCAATAACAAGCTTTATTTCAATACCGTCTTTCATGACATACACAGCTCTTTCTTCTTCATTCCATTTTACATCTGCATCTAAAGATTCTGAAATGGCACGGAACGGCACTAATGTACGGCCTTCTTTAATAACAGGAGGTACATCAAAGTTTGGTTGTTTTCCGTTAACGAATGCCTTAATGCCCTTATGGCCTTTTTTCTCCATTAATTTTGCGAGTTTCTTATATCGATCCAGGTTCTCTAAATCTTCTTCTACTGCTTCTTGTTGAGCCTTAACTGCTTCATCTAATTCGCCTGCTTCTTCATAAAATTCCGCAACTGATTCTAGCAGTTCTTCCTTCGCTTCCGTTTCTTCCTTCATTGCCTCAATTTCTTTGCGTAATTGTTCAGCATACAATTTAAGCTCTTCTTTGTTTTCTTTAAATTGCTTTTTAATTAATTCACGTTCTTGTTTAATTTGTTCTTTAAGAGCCTTTTCAGCCTCTTTCTTCTGTTCGTGAAGTTGTTTCTTTTCTTCTTTCAATTTTTCAAGCTCTTCTTTGTTTTCATCTTCTTTCTCTACTTCATCATCGGCTTCTTCTTCATCTTCCTTCTCTACTTCATCATCAGCTTCTTCTTCATCTTCCTTCTCTACTTCATCATCGGCTTCTTCTTCATCCTCCTTCTCTACTTCATCGTCGGCTTCTTCTTCATCTTCCTTCTCTACTTCATCATCGGCTTCTTCTTCATCCTCTTCCTTCTCTATTTCATCATCGGCTTTCTCTTCATCCTCTTTGTCTTCTCTGTCTTTTTGATCTCGATCTTCATGCTTTTCTTTATCTTTTTTGGCGATTAAGTTCTCGTCATTCAAATCTAACGCATAATCTGCACTTGCAACCCCTGGAGATACAGCTAACAACAAAGCTAACGTCAGTAAGATATACTTCTTCATATGATGTTCCCCTCTCTGATTGTGTTTTTTTAATGCAAAATAGACTTATCCTTCCCGAATAAGCCTGTTTAACCTTGTATCGAAGGTTTATTCGGCAGCTGGCTGGCATATCGTAAGAGTTAGCCCCTATAGCTTTGCGTCGCCACCTTTCGATGGGTTTGCCATTATCATCTATTTATAGATATTTTAATATGAACTGATAAATAATTCATGGTCATTAAGTCCTGTTTAAGTGACAAAAAAAGCACCACCCCTTAAAAATAAGAGTGCTGCTTTCAATATTATCTTTTATCCCAAGGTAGGCTCGCTCCAAAGCGGCTTGCAAGCTCTTTGGAATTGTCTCTGCGTTGCTTACGATGTTCTGCCCTAGCTTCCCCACCATCAAATAGCCACTTTTCCTCCTCTGTTTCAGGATATACAGGCGGGACAGGTATAGGTTTATTATCTTCATCAACCGCCACCATTGTTAAAAATGCCGTTGTACATACTCGCCGCTCTCCAGTAAGAAGGTGTTCAGTAACAGCCTTCACAAACACTTCCATTGATGTATTATGTGTCCACGTCACAAATGCCTCGAGGCAAATTGCATCTCCTTCATACACTGGCTGTAAAAAATCAACGGAATCAGTTGAAGCCGTAACAACACTACTTCTGGCATGGCGAGTGGCAGCAATCGCACCGATATCATCAATATACGCCATTAATTTTCCCCCGAATAATGTCCCATGATTATTTGTATCAGGAGGAAGCACATGTGAATTCTTAATTGATAATGAAGCCCGACAAGGTTTTGCTTCCATATTTCAATTCCTCACTTTCATGATCGTACATAGCTTTTATACTTAGTTTATCATAGTTAAAACATTGTTATCCTATTAGACAACTACTTATAACAACTCACTTATTTCCTTCTTTATGTACCCTTTTTGTACCACTCGCATACCTTATTAAAAAATAAGGTGTGTGTAATATTATGTTAGCAAGAGTGAACCTTCCAAAGGATGCCGGGCCTCACGCTAGCTCTAATGTGGAATGGTGGTATTTTTTTACGTTCTTAGATGGTCACAAAGGTAGCAAATTTGCCTTGATGGCTTCTTTTTTCCGAGTTGGAGAATCCGATTGCATTAAAGGGCACTATCTTATTCATTCCTTAATTGACTTAAAAGCAAAAACACAAAAAAATTTTTCAGGAATTGATAAGAAATTGTACCTTCAAATGCTGGGCTTCTACCTTCCAAGCTACTTATTATTTCATCCTTCAAACATGCAGATGTGGAAATTATCCAAGCAACTACTCACAAAGCACCTCCCTCGTCCCCATACTCTCTTGAAGGATATTTCAATCGGAAGAAATCCGACTGAATTGTGTTATGGAGAAGCAAAGCTTTCCTTTCAAGATGAGGAAAAAGGTACATTTCAAGTGAAAATGAAGGCCAAATCAAATTTTATCAATCTAACTTTTACGCCAACTAAGCCCGTTGCCTTAATTGGTGGTGATGGCAAACCAAGTGATCTCTATTATTATTCTTATACACGTAACGATGTAGAAGGCCAAATCAAAAGACGGCATACAATCGAAAACCTTAAAGGCGAAGGATGGTTTGATCATCAATGGGGAAGGGATTATGGGCTACTTAAAGATAGAGGTTGGAATTGGTTTGGTCTCCAACTGGATGATGGCCGAGAATTGCTTATTAGCGAAACACGTTTGATAAAAACAGGGAAAACATCTTCTCACATGGCCAATCTTATCTCCCAGGATGGTTCCCTCCAATTTACAGACAATGTTGCCATTGAACCTCTTTCATACTGGACCAGCTTAAAAACAGGAGCCAAATATCCAATTAATTGGAGAATCCGAATCCCCGCCTTTCAAATGGAAATAAATGTTGAAGCAATTTTTAACGCGCAGGAAATGCCGATTATCGGACCTCTTCAAGCCATTTGGGAAGGAGCTTGTACGGTTATTGGCGATGAAGCATTACCAAATGGGCAACTCGTTAAGTTAAAGGGGAAAAGGATTTACCGAGCTAGTCGGTTATCCTAAAAAATAGGAAGCAGTCCCATACTGCTTCCTTCATTATTCCAGGGAAAGTTCCTTTTTTTTCACGCCGACGTAGGACAACCTTCGAAAGTAAAATACTGCATTCATACAATAACAATAACGGAATAATCACAAGAATTTCAGACAATAAATCGGGCGGTGTAATGACAGCTGCAATTATGACAAGTACAAGATAGGCATATTTCCGTACTTTCTGTAATCGGTATGGATTGATAATTCCTAAGCTTGTCAAAAACATTGTCACAACAGGAAGCTCAAACAAAAGTCCAAATGGCAGGGTCATATTTAATAGAAAACGAAAGAATTTTTCGGTTGTAAAATACGTTTGCATCATCTCTCCTGACAGCTCCATCAGGAAATTAAGCACAATAGGCAAAATCACCACATAACTAAATGCAAAACCGAACACAAATAATAGAAATAATGCTGGAATATAAGCAAGCGTCACCTTTTGTTCATGTGGATAGAGTGCAGGACGAATAAATAACCATAATTGATGTGCTGCGACCGGGATAGTCAGAGCGATTGCACAAACCCCTGCAATCATAAAATACACCCAAAGAATCTCTGTCGGTGCTAAAATGGCAAGCTTTACAGAAAAATGATTAACAATCATTTGATAAATATCTTCCACGAAAATAAATGTTGCAATTAAAAATACGGTAAATGCAAGAAGCACAGTAATTAGCCGTTTTCTTAACTCACCTAAATGATCAACAAGTGACATTGTTCGTTCCATTTTTCTACCCTCACTTTATAAGAAAAAGATGCAAGTTAATCGAAGCCCTTGCACCTTTTTCATTGAAATTACTTATTCTCTTTCTTTTCAGTCTCTTCGTCTGAGACGAGATCTCTTGTTGAATTTTTAAATTCTTTTAATGTATTTCCGAACGCCTTCCCAATTTCTGGAAGCTTGGACGGTCCGAAAATAACAAGCGCAATGACTAGAATTAAGATTAAGCCTGGAATTCCGATATTCGTTAGCATGCAAATCAACTCCTCATTTTTTAGAATCCAGTGATAGCAATGACACCAGGGCGTGGAATTGTATCACCAGGTCGGTGCGGCCACATGCTTGTTAGGTTGCTTAAGCTTTCAGATTCTTCACCTGGGTGCTGAACGGATAGGAATAATGTCGTTTCATTTGGTGTAAACCAAGGTCCTGTCATTTCAGCTTCAACTGGTGCTGAGGCAAATTGATAAGCATCCCCCATATTTTTACCCATTGTTGGGATGACGAACATGCCGTTATTTTTGAATGATTCATAAATTCCTTTATTATGTTTGCTTGATGAGATATCAGTCACTGTCCAAAGGTTTCCGTTTGTATCAAATGTAAGGTTATCTGGTGCACTGAAACCACTTTGTCTTCCACCTGCTGCAAAGATTTCAAAGTTGAATGTTAGAGAACCTAGGTCATCCTTGTCTTCGAAAAGCCGTGTGATTTGGCCATGGAAATTCCCATGATCGCTGTTATTTGTATGTGCGATAAATACTGTTTTGTCAAATGGGCTGATTTCTAAGTCTTCTGGACGATCTGTCGGTGTCCCTCCAATTAGTTTTGCTGCTTCATCAGCATTCACTAAAACGTCCGCTTGTGTTTGGAACTTTTCAAGCAATTCTTGGTCATCTTTAATTGCATTGCGTACATTTTCAATTGTCATCGGTTCCCATCTACCTTTTCCAAAGTTGGCAGCATAAAGGGTACCTTCTTCAAGAAGCTTGCTGTTATTTGTTCCTCTTGAAGCGACATATTTTCCTTTACTAATAAATTTATATACGCATGCATCGCGCTTATCATCACCCATATAAACAACAACTCGTCCATCATTTGTAAGACCCATAGCTGCATTTTCATGGTGGAAACGACCAAGCGCTGTATGTTTACGGACTGCAAAATTTTCATTGAATGGGTCAACTTCAATTACCCAACCATAATGAGTTTCGTCAAGACCTGCATCTCTTGCCGTATATTCATAGTTCTCCTCACAGGATAAAAGCGTGTTCCAAAGTGTCTTACCACCAGAACAATTTGCAAATGTACCTTGTACTTTCTTTGCTCCACCGACAGCTTTTGAGCCGCTTGCTGCTCCGGTTAATTGAAATGGCGTTAGGCCTGTTACACGACGTGCATAGCTAGAAGTCGTGTCCATCTCCCACTTACCCTCTACACGATGCACTTTAATAATTGAACCACCTTGATTATAAAGTAGCTTTTCGATTTGCTGATTTGTGTACTTTCCATTTTTCTTTTCACCTTCAACAAACATTGCGTTCGTATATTCGTGGTTTACCCATAGAAGGCCTTCTTCACTTGAATTCTTAATTGGGAAATAACATGTGAAATCATTATTAAAGCCGAACGTATCGCCTTTTTTATTGATTACATCTCCATATGCTGCTACCACATCGTATTTATAACCACGTGGCAACACAACATCATCCTTAGCTGAAGGAGCAATTGGCTTAAACTTCATTCCAGATACCTTTTTCTTGTTATCAAACATGTGACTCTTTGCTGCTGCTTTATCTGCGAATGCACCTAATCCTGTAGAGGCCACTGTTAGTGCTGCTGCTCCAGTTCCCATATAAGTCAAAAATTTACGACGATCCATATCTGACACATGAAACACCCTTTCGAAGTTTAATTATGTAATCCACTAACAGCATAAAACATGATTATTAATCCTCTATCTTTTAAACGTTAATTTTTTAAAGATATCGTTAACGAAAAGTTAATTACGGTGTTAATAGTAATAAAAAACCTCCATTAAGGGTAAAAGAATCCTTAATTGGAGGTTTTTAAAATACGGATTATTAATTTTGAATTACTTCCATTGAAGAAGAACGTTTCTTTTCAGATTTATCAACGATTGCAGACCCTACAAGATCCCCTGTTACATTCAACGATGTTGCTGCCATACCTAGCAATGCATCAACTGCTGCAATAAGGGCCACGATTTCGATCGGCAGACCCGCTTGAATTAATACCGTGGATAAGGTGATTAGACCTGCTCCGGGCACACCGGCTGTTCCGACTGAGGCGAGCGTTCCAGTGACGATAATCATCATGATCGTCCCAAAGCTTAGTTCCATGTCTACAACATTTGCTGCAAATATAACGGATGCACCGACACGCAATGCCGCTCCGTCCATGTTCATTGTCGCCCCAAGCGGAAGGCTAAAACTGTATAACCGCTCGCGGATCCCTACATTTTTTGCAGCACGGATTGTTACCGGAAGTGTTCCTAAGCTGCTTCTAGTCACAAATGCCGTAAAGGTTGCTTCTTTTACATTTTTAAAGAATCCAATTGGCGAAATACCAAAGATCGAAAGCAGCACGCCATAGATAAGGTATTGCACCACAATTCCTACATATACGACACCGACAAAACCTAGCAATGACGTTAATGTTTTTGCCCCTTGCTCTCCTACCGTAACTGCTGTAAGAGCAAAGATCCCGATAGGTATTGAAGGATCCAATCCATAATTCGGAATGTTGCTTCACCACCTGCTTCTGATAAATCATACAACATGTTCCCCCCACTTCTTATGCTGTTCTGATTCAGAGTGGCGAATCGCTCCGATAGCCAAACCAAACACTAATGCGATAAAAATAATACTTAATAAGTTGAGATCAACAAAAGCTTGAACAATATTTGTTGGAACAATCTCAAGCAGAATCTCGGTAAATGAAGGCGCATCCGGTACATCAACCTTCGCATCAGAAGGAATGCTTAATCCGACTCCAGGATTAATAAGATACGCAACAATTACCCCTAATACAAGCGCCGATGCGGATGATACGATATAATACATCAACATCTTTCCACCCATACGCCCTAACTGGTACGGATTTGTTTGATTAACCCCAGAAATTAATGTAAACAAAATCATCGGAATCACGATAAATTTAAGTAAACGTAAAAATAAGTCCCCAAGTGGTTTAAAGAAAACGGCATCTTCCCCTAACAAAAAGCCCAAGAGAATACCTAAAATAAACCCTATTGAAATTTTCCATATTAACGGAACATTACGATAAGCAGTCCATAGACGACCCAATTTATTCAACCTCCTTCATTTATTTATCATAGTAAACCAAGTATTTATATAAGATTTTAATACTATATCATCATAAGAAAGGAAGCCCATTTCGTCAATCCGAATGCACTTAAATGATATTTCGCTTTCAACATTTCCCTAAATTACACTAACTTATCCATCCTTTCCTTGAAAAAGGACATAAGAAAAAGGGCAACTGGGTGCCCTTATGACAAATTCGATAAAACCTTACAAATATTAAATTCAGCCTCCCTCTTCTTCTGCTCTGACAAATCTTTAAAAAGTGAAAGAGCCGAGTAAGGTACCTTAATGCTATGTGGGTCTGTGAAGGTCTGACGCCAATAGCTTTCATCAAATACTGATGAATAAGTGGGCTTAACCACCACTTCACGGAGAACCTCTTCTGGACGTTGTCTATTCAAATGCATTTGAATGCGATGAATAGCTAACCCCTTTTTGACGAGGGAGTTATAACCAAGCTTATCTAATTCCACAATAGCGTGGGCAAGTGTAACACCATGCTCTAATTCTCCGCTAAAGAAATAAAAACGATTGCCAACCTTTCGATCTGGCGCTGCAAATCGGCACTCTGCAAACGCTACCTCCACCATATCTACAATTGAATGATATTCAGGAATTCCGAACACATCATTACTTTCTACAATTCGGTAATCATCATAACCATAATAGCGGTCACCTCGATCATCTACTGCATTTTCTACTAAAAGAGTAATGCCCTCAACGATCTTCTCTGTACAGAGCTCAGGCCTTTCTAATAAAGCCTTTAATGCTAATACGCCTAAGATAACCCCATGACCAGAAGAGCGCAATTGGGCTAAATTTAAATCAATACTACGAACAAGTTTGTCTACTAAATCTTTTGAAGCTGTTGCCTGCTCAAATAACTGAAAAAATTCTGAATGGCTCTGTTCGATTTGTTCACAGTTTCGAACTAAGCCTTCTTGTACATAACTCGGTAGATCATGACTTTCATTCATGAAATAAGCAGCCAAAAATGCTGCGCCATAATGACCTGAAAATACTGATTTCGTCCCGGCATGCGCTAATGCTGTTAACCCCTTCTCTAAGTATGACTGATCAATCACCTGGTTCTCTCCTCCGTCTTTTTCTTTATTTTCTCACAATTAAATTGAAATTTCTTCTTTTATGTTTAACACAGTGTAAAGAATGTTAACGCAACCTAAGTATTCATTAAGGTTACATGAAAATCATTCAAAAGCTTCTTTCTTTTTCTATAATGAAAACTGAGAAATCTGAGTTCAGCCTAGTATGAATTTTGGTTTCTGGAGAAATTACATATTGAGGAGCATTCCTGTTAGAAGCTTTTTCGGGGACTTGAAATAAAAAGAGCCCTCTTGGTATGATGCGGGGTGTCAATTCACGGACGAAATGACCCCTAATTTGGATACCAAGGAGGACTCAATATGAATTCTACGCAAAACAATAAAATTAATCAAGTCACCGAACAAACACTCGTTGTCGGTATGGATATTGCAAAACGTACACATTACGCATGCTTTGTCGATGAACGGGGCAGGGTGCTTAAAAAGCTTTTCCGGTTTCTCAGTCCCCAGATGGATTCGATAAACTGTATCAAAGGATATTGAAAGCAATGAAGGAACATCAGAAAACGGAAGTCATTATTGGGATTGAGCCGACCGGTCACTACTGGCTGAACCTGGCGTATTTCCTTGATGACCGAGGCATTCCTTTGGTGATGACGAATCCAATGCATGTGAAGCGTTCCAAAGAGCTGGATGACAACCTTCCAACGAAGCATGATGCCAAGGATGCGCTGGTGATTGCCCGCCTTGTGAAAGACGGACGATTCAGCTATCCGCGAATTCTTAAAGGCATGGAAGCCGAGCTGCGCGTTGGTTCAACGCTTCGTTCAAAGCTCATAGAGGAACAAGGCGCCGTCCGAAACCAGATAATTCGCTGGCTTGATCGCTACTTTCCAGAGTTTACTAAAGTATTCCCGACCTTTGGCAAAATGGCGCTCGCTGCACTGGAAACATCGCCATTTCCATGCGATCTAGCAAAAAAAGAAGTCGAAGAGCTATTAGATGAACTTCGGCAGGTTGAAGGGATGAAATCACCCCAAGCGCCAAAAGTAGCGAAGCTCATTAACGTCGCTCACCACTCGATTGGCGTAACAGAAGGACAACAGATGGCCCGTGTTGAAATCGCCACACTTGTCCGCCGTTACCGCCAGCTTGAACAAGAGGTTGCGACCTTGACGGATCAGTTAACAGAGCTTGTCCGAACATCTGTTGAATATGAATGGCTTTCGACTGTACCAGGTCTCGGAGATGCGACCATTGTCGAACTGCTCTCTGAAATCGGCAGTTTCTCTCATTACCGCCACCCACGCCAACTACTCAAACTTGCGGGGTAACGTTGCGAGAGAACTCATCCGGTCAGCACAAAGGACAGAAGCGAATCTCTAAGCGTGGAAGGAGACGGCTGCGCGCCCTCCTCTTCCGTGTCATGATGCCGATGATTCGCCATAACGCAGCCTTTCGCGAGCTGCATGATTATTATACAAACCGGACAACAAACCCATTACGCAAAAAGCAGTCAATCGTTGTTCTATGCGGTAAGTTATTGAAAGTTTTACATGCGATCAGCACGAAGCACATAGCCTTTGATGCAAAGCGAATGATGCAAGATATCCCTCTCCTCGAAGAGGCACACTAAGCTTACACATTTCTTTTGAACCTAGACAACAGGATGACACGGAGAAGCTGGCACTATCTTTTCCATTCGACCTATGAGTCCCCAGAGGAGCATCGCTGGCCTCTGCCTTATGACTAGACCGAACGAAGGAATGTAGGCACTTAGATGCCCAGAGACATGGGAGGGTACGTCATCATAAGCGACGCAGAGATCCAATGTGCATCGATATAGAACACACTATCGCAACCAATTATATCCAATTGCGACCGCGTAGCGTACCCTTAGACTGTTATAGTTTCACATATTTAAATAATACTGTTAGAACAGGTGTCATAAAAAAATTTTTGGCACCCCTAACAACGGCCTAAACCGTTGATATATCAATATTTATAGAGGGAGGAATGTTTGTGAAACACCTTATGAAAAGCGCGGTTTTAGCTGTCCTGACACTATCCTTAATTCTTGGAAATGTAACAAACCTTGCTTCTGCGAAAGAAAAAGACCCGACAATGAATGATGAACGTTTTCTTGTGGTAGGACACCGCGGCGTTAGTGGACTTGCACCTGAACATACCTTACCTGCTTATGACCTTGTAAAGGAACAGAAAGGCGACTACATTGAAGTTGATATTCAAATGACAAAAGACGGCGAACTTGTTGCAATGCATGATACAACCGTTGATCGTACAACAAACGGTACTGGCGAAGTTCGTGACATGACACTTGAAGAAGTGAAACAGCTTGATGCTGGAACTTGGTTTAATGAGAAATATCCAGAGAAAGCACACCCTGACTATAGTGGGCTACAAGTTCCAACACTTGAAGAGGTATTTGAACGTTATGGAAAAAGCGCAAACTACTATATTGAAACAAAATCACCTGATGTATATCCAGGTATGGAAGAAAAGCTTCTAAAGCTGTTGGCTGAATATAACCTTGTTGGTCCTAATGAACAATCAAGCAATGTCATTATTCAATCATTCAGCCAAGAAAGCTTACTAAAAGTACATGAGCTAAATCCAAACATTCCGTTAGTGCAGTTATTATGGTTTGAACCAAATGAAAATGGAAAATTCGTTGAAGATAAAGGAATTGTGTCTAGTCCTTCTGAAATAACAGAACAAGAAATGCGTGAAATTGACCGCTACGCAGTTGGGATCGGAATGAATTATCGTTGGGATAATCAAGAGCTCATTATCGATAAGTCATTCATTAACAAAGCTCGTAAATTTGACTTACTCGTTCATCCTTATACGGTCAATACAGAGGAAGATATGAAAATGTTACTGGACTGGGGAGTAACAGGTATGTTTACGAATTATGCTGGTTTGCTAAACGACGTTGCTCGCTCTTACAAAAAGTAAAACTAAAGCCCGCTGAAATAGGCGGGCTTTTATTTATGCTAAGAGCACCAATAAGGTTGTAATTGTTACGACACTAATAAGCGTGTTGATAAACGTAATACTTGAGACCATTTCAGGCTCTGCATCAAATTGAACAGCATACATCGTAGTCGTCGCTGCAGACGGCGTCGCCGATAATACGATGAGAACCTTTTGTAGCAGCGGCTCCATTGGCAATACAAGTGTAATGAGAAATGCGATAATCGGAGAAATCAACAAACGCATCATCGTTCCATACATTATTTTTCCCCACTGAAAATTTCGCACAGCAATATTCGCTAATTGCATACCTAAGATGAGCATGACTGTTGGAATTGTCGCCTTCGCCACTAGGTCAATAGATGAAAAAATATTTTCAGGCATTTTAATATCGAATACATTCATCACCAAAGCAGTCAAAACAGCATATGTCGGCGGCATTTTCAAAACAGAACGAACTGCAAGCTGCACCCCTGCTTGTCCTCTTGCAGCATAATACACACCAAAGAAGTTCATAATAATGGCTTGCAAAACCATGAACGAAACGGCATATTCAAAGCCTTTCTCTCCGTATGCAAACAAAATAATCGGAGCCCCATAATTGCCTGAATTCATAAAAGCAGTCGATAAAATCAAACCACTCTCAATCGACTGTGAATAGCCCCTCATCTTTGCATAGATTTTATTTACAAAAATAATCGCCACTAACAAGAGCAGTGCAAACCCAACCATTTTCAAATATTGCATATTTAGCTCTGCCGTATAAAAGCTCTTAAATACAAGAGCTGGCGTCATAATGTATAATCCAACCGTTGAGAGCGATTTGATGTCTAGTTGCTTCCACTTTTGTAAGATGAATCCTGCAATAAATACAAGTAATACTGGAAAAACGACTTGGATAAAAATATTCATGCCTACTGTCCTCTCGTTATTTTCTGTCTCTTAAACCTACCATGTTTCCATAAGACAGCAAACCGCTAAGCTTTCCCTATTTTTCACCAGCATATCCATCATTATTTTTGCAGAAAAACAACAAGGATGAAAAATACTATAGCTATCTTCATAAAGAAGGTGGTGTTTTTATGAGTAGAGGGCGAATATTTGTAGCCCTTCTGATGCTTCTTTTAATTTTTCTCTCACTCCCATTACCATTTGCAAAAGCAGCTATAGTGCCGCAAACATATGAAGCAACAGTTGATCATATCGTTGATGGGGATACACTCTATATTGATAAACCAATCCTTGGTACGAGAAAGGTCCGTTATGCCAATATTGATACACCTGAAACTTATCATCAACCTTCATACAAGCAACATCTTATCGATGACCAATTAGATCACTCACAAAAATATCACGGTGAACGTGCAAAAGAGCAGCTACAATCTTTGCTTCCCCCTGGTGAAGAAATCATTCTGGAAGTTGGACAAACAACAAAGGATTACTATGGACGCTTATTAGCGAAAGTCATCCGCAAAAAAGATCGGATTGATACAAACTTGGAAATGATTCAAAGGGGATTAGCTGTAACTTATTTCATCTGGCCAGTTGACGATAAGCACACGTATAATCAATATCAAAAAGCGTTGAAAAACGCAAAACGATTTCATCTCGGGATTTGGGATAGAAACCACCCCCTAATGGAACTTCCTTTTGTGTTTCGAAAGCGCGATCACCGTTCCACTTACAAAAAATATGTTGGAAATTCTGAAACAAAAGAATATGTATTACCCCAATATTGGTATAAGGTACCGGTCGAAAACCGAATTTTCTTTAATGAGATGCAACAAGCGCAAGATGCTGGCTATCAAGCAAAAGAGGTGCCGACACTTTCGCCGGCACCTCTCTATCTTTAAAATGTTCTTTCTTCAACGACTTCATGATATTTGTCTTGAATAAGTAATCGGCTTGGACTATTGTCCTTTGCAATTTCCTCTGCTTTTTCAATTGCAGCCGAACGCTCATCATATAGATCTGTAGGAGCTGTGTCCTCAATCTTTACGTACCAACCTGTTGCATCTTTGTTTGGAACTACACTATATTCTTTCATGCTATCGCTCCTCCTCTTGTCTATTTAGTAATCTGTTTCCCAGCTATTGGAGCGATAAAACATTCAACCTAATTAGAATGAATATTCAATAATTCACCTTTCTATTCCCTCAATACCAATTATATTATAAAATATTGTCATAAATATGCGATCCGTTTTCTAAACTTTATTAAAGGGTAATTAACACTAGCATTGAAAAATGATTCTTATACAGGTGTGATGAACAATGCGGAAATTTTTCAACGGAGCAATAATCATTATTATATTCTTAATCGCAACAACATTATTGTATACAAACATTAATAATACAAATCAACCTTCTGATTCATCTCAGTCAAGTGAACACAGTAGCAGAAACGAGATTAATACAATCGAGAAAGCACCCGAAGAAGATATCGAAAAAAAGGACAAACAATCTGAAGAAGAACCAAAAGCCATTACAGAAGAAGTTCGTGAAGCATTTATCCAAGGTCTCGAAAGTGCTGTCGGATTATTTGTGAAAGATGACTTAGAAATTGTTGCCATTGGTGATTCCTTAACTCAAGGTGTTGGGGATAGCACAGACAGCGGCGGATATGTCGGGATTATAAAGAACACTCTTAATGATAATGAAAACAATCAAAAGGTTAAGGTAGAAAACTTCGGAAAACGCGGCAACAGAACAGACCAACTGCTTAAGCGAATGGAGAAAAAAGAAATTGATGCCGCTATTAAGGAAGCTGACATCGTCTTAATTACAATTGGTGCAAACGACGTCATGAAAATCGTTAAAGAGAATTTTACGAATTTAAATTATGAAGATTTTACGAAAGAGCAAGAAGGATACAAAGTAAGGCTAAGGGAAATCTTTTCAAAAGTTACTGCAGCTAATCCAGATGCAAAGGTGTATCTGCTAGGTATTTTTAATCCATTTGATAAGTATTTCAATAACATTAAAGAACTGGACCAAATTATGCGTGATTGGAACAAGATAAGTGAAAATGTAACGAATGAGTATAGTAATGTAACATTTATTCCAATTGCTGACCTTTTTCATAATACAGAAGAGAATTTACTGTACAAAGAAGATAACTTCCATCCAAATGAAAACGGCTATAAGAAAATGGCTGAACGTGTCCTTGAATACATTAAGCCTGAAATTGCACAAGAAAGTGAATCTGCCAAAGAAGAAGCGGCAAATTAACAAACTTACACAGGTGAGGTCGTATGTTTGAAAAACTAAAAACACGAAATAAATGGAAGCTTTTATTTATCAGCCTAGGCGTCGTTAACCTTGCAATCATCACATTGCTCATATTCCTATTATTTGTGCCCAATTCACCTGCACGCCTGCCTTCAGGCAATAACCCTGAAGGCGAAGTCGCTGAATTTACCATTTCTTCCTCTAAACAAAATTTAAATCAGATTATGAATAATTTCTTAGAGGAATTACCAAAGAAGAAAAACTTTGATTACTCGATTTCCTTAAAGAATGATCTTGAGTTACGAGGTTCCATCGTTGCATTTGAGCAAAAGATTCCAATGGCAGTAACGTTTGAGCCTGTCGTACAAAAAAATGGCGACCTTGTTTTACAACAAAAATCCATTAAGCTGGGACGATTACAGCTGCCAAACAAGAAAGTCCTCGAATATTTAAAGGACAACTATGAGCTACCTGAATGGGTAGTCATTAACCCAAGTGAAGAAAATATCTATATTGCTATTACGCAAATGGAGACGAAAAGCAACCTAAAAGTAGAGGTAAAGAAATTCAATCTTGAAAAGAATGAACTTGTCTTTAAAGTGAAAATCCCTCATGAAGCCTTTAATTATGGTAAAAAGGGAGTTAACTTAAAAGGGTTCTTTAATTAATCGCTTAGACGCTTGTCAATTCGACAGGCGTCTTTTTATTTTATTTTAATGTAATGTTCATTTTTGTAGTACATTTACAATATATAACCATGATAGAATAAATTTTGAAATAGATAGAAAGAAGGAGAAAATAATGTTTAAAAACAAACCAGTCGGATTTAAGATTGCTTTATTCTTTATTATCCTTTCAATTATAAGTGCTGGAAGCTTTATATTTACAACAATGTTTCTTGCCAATCAAGAAACAGATGGAAAGGTAATAAACATTGCTGGAAGACAGCGGATGCTAAGTCAAAAAATGAGTAAAGAAGCACTTGAAATTAGTGCACTTAGCAATCAACAAAAGCGTGAAGATTTGCAGAAAACGATGGCCTTATTTGATTCATCCCTTAATGATCTTATCAACGGAAATGAAGAAGAAGGAATTCCACAAGCATCACCTGAAGTAAATCAACAGTTGAAGAAAGTCGAAGCTCTCTGGAAACCTTTCAAGGAAAATATTGAAATCATCATTTCAGACCAAGACAATGCTGAAGCCGCAATTGAAAATATCGTTTCAAGCAATGTTCCTCTTCTAACTGAAATGAACACAGCCGTAACGATGTATGAGGAAGAATCCAAACAAAAAGTTGGTTCATTAAAAGCAGAGTTGTTTGTTTCCATGCTAATTACTATCTTCGTTAGTTTCATTGGTTGGCTCTTCTTAAATAAACAAATTACAAAGCCACTTGAAGCTCTATCCTACGTTGCAAACCAAGTGGCACTAGGAAAGCTGAATGTTAAACGAATTGAACATCACACTAATGATGAAATTGGACAATTGAGCAGTTCTGTTAATAGTATGCTGGAGAATTTACGCAACCTTATGAGTAAAATTAAAGGCACATCTGAAAGCCTTGTCCTTTCCGCAAATGACTTAAATGGTAGTATTGCGGAAACAACAGTAGCTGCTGAACATCTAACACATATTGCTGAAGAAACGTCAGAAGGCGCTGATGAGCAATTACGATGCGTAAAAGAATCAATCGATATTGTAAACCAGCTTACTGAAAGAATGAATACTATTTCAGCCTCTAGTCATGAGATGTCTGAGCTTTCATCTGTTTCTTCTGAAAATGTGAAACAAGGCGCAGAAGCAATTGACTCTGTCGTCAAACAAATGGCCGAAATCCATAGCAGCGTCGATAGTATGAGTGGTTTTATTCACAATTTGAAAGAACAATCCCTTAAAATCGGGAAGATTAGTTTAATGATTACTGATATTGCAGAGCAAACAAACTTATTGGCATTGAACGCTTCTATTGAAGCAGCAAGAGCTGGAGAACACGGAAAAGGATTCGCAGTCGTTGCAAGTGAAATCCATAAGCTTGCTGGACAGTCTAAGCAATCAGCAGACCAAATTTCCAGTATGATTTCAGATATTCAGCAAGAAACAGGAAAAATCAATACGTATATGGATGAAGGAAAAGAGAAAGTGAATTCTGGTATTGAAGCAACAGAAGTCGTTAATCATGCATTTGATAAGATTGAAGAAAACACATACTTACTTGTCTCTCAAGTAAGCGGAGTTTCCAAGAGCTTAGAGGAAATGACAACAAGCAGCCAAGAGATTGTTGCTTCTATTCAAAAAGTAAAAGAAATTGCTGAAAAAGAAGCAGCCTCCAGCCACGATGGTTCAGCTGCTACTGAACAAGAGCTTGCCACGATGGAAGAAATGCGTGCATCAGCTGATATGCTTGCAGAAATGGGGCAAGAACTCCAACAACTCCTGAAAAAATTTGAATTATAAGAACCAAACAACATGGGGCGCTTAAGAATAACCTTAACGCTCTTTTTTTATCCCTTCCCCTTCCCCTTTTCGACAAATTGTTCCACGTGAAACAATTTCACCGCCAGTATTTGCGTTTTTTCTTCATGTCTTTTAAGTATATGCTGTTTCCTTTGCACACAAAATAAAAGCATTAAAAATAGAAGGAGGTATGAACGTATGGATGCACGTCGCGCCCAAAGTATCGCAGAAGCACCAGAAATGATTAATGTCACCTATAATGGTAAGCCAATCTATATTCAACATGTTGATGAAAAAAGCGAGATGGTCAGAATCTTTCCTCTTGGACAGCCTGAAAGAGAAGAAGAAGTACCTGTACAAAGCTTAAAAGAAGAGTCTTAAATAAAAATAAGCTGTTGATACTCAAGTAGAGGAATCAAACAGCATGCTAGCCTGAATAGGAAGGACAGATTGTTCATTTCAATCTGTCCTTTTCATTAATATTTTAGACTAAATAAGTCAAAATAGTTTAATATGTTCAGCGGTTATGTTATAGTACATCGAGTATTTAACGCTTTTAACATGAGGAGGCGTTCTTATGATGCATAACTCTGAAGAAGCGGTCCCTTCCTCCTACAGGAAAACGATTCTTGTACTTAGTATTTCAGTTTGGCTTGTCGTAATGAACACAACAATGTTTAATGTAGCACTGCCTAATGTTTTGCATGACTTTTCATTGAGCCCATCTCAAGGGGCATGGATTGTTTCCGGATACTCCATTGTACTTGCTATTTTCACGATTACCTATACACGTTTATCTGATTATATCCCGATTCGCTCACTACTGATTACGGGAATTATTATTTTGGGGGTTTCCTCTCTACTAGGATTTTTTGCAACGAATTTTATTTGGCTCCTTATTGCTAGACTTTGCCAAGCATCAGGAGCAGCTGCCATACCAGGCCTATCTTATGTCTTTGCAGGTCGGTATATCCCCCTAGAAAATCGGGGGCGGGCCATGGCAATGATTGCTTCAGCTTCATCACTTGGGTTCGGCTTAGGACCAGTGGTAGGCGGCATTATTACCGAGCATTTAAATTGGAACTATTTATTTGCGATTACCCTATTGGTTTTAGCAGTTATTCCTGTTTTATTTCGCCTTTTACCAAATCAAGCAACTCACAAAGGTTCCTTTGATCTTCTAGGAGGAATGTTAACAGGCTTAAGTGTGACCTCATTTTTGTTATTTATCTCAACTCTTCAATGGACATTCGGCATCCTTGGGATAATATTCATTTTCTTACTTTGGTTACGCATTACCAAAACACCTGTCCCGTTTATCCAGCCAATATTATTTAAAAATAGTGATTATCGAAAACTTGTGTATATGAGCTTCCTTGGATTTTGTACTCATTTTGCTATCTTGTTTTTGATGCCCTTAATGTTGAAGCATATCTATGATAAACAACCTACAATGGTAGGGTTTATCATTTTTCCAGGAGCTATGCTTTCGGCTATAGCTGCTATTTACGTTGGTAGATTAATTGATCGATATGGGAACATGAAAGTGATGCTATTAGCACATATTTTATTAACCATCTCGACCATTATTTTTTATCTCTTATCCCCCCTTAACTTTTACATGATTATGGTTGCCTATATGTTTACAAGCTTTGGATTTTCGAGTCTATCGTCTAGTTCTACAAATGAGGTTTCTAAAATTTTACCGAAAGAGTTAATTGGCTCAGGTATTGGGATGAAGCAGTTAATCCAGTTTGTCGGCAGTGCCTCCGGATCTGTAATTGGCGGGATTCTACTTGAATTTCTTGGAGAAGGATATACAGTAAACGCCTTTCAATCGACATTTTTAATGATTCTGCTTTTAATGCTACTATCTTGCCTTATCTTCTTCATCTATCTGAAAACAAACAAAACTACTCAAGGCTAGATGTCTCTTGAGTAGTTTTCACTTAATATGTATTCGATAATTTCCGTATAATGTATGCAATCATTTCATGGATAGGTTCATCATTCACTTTAGACAGGACATTGGGCTGTAATAACTGAACTTTCTTTACCTTATAATAATCATATAAGGCCTGCTGAATTGAAAGTCCCTCCTCTGTTAAGAAGTTCGGATCAACTAAGCGGCGAAATGTTACCTCATCCTGCATGATAATGAGGGAAGCATTCAACGAATGAAATATCCCTTCGTCCATTCCCTTTTTATAAAATGTCTTGATGCTTTCTAATCTCTTCTTACGAGCTACCATCATTTCTTCATATTGCTGCGGAAAGCTTGCTTTCAAATCATTCAAAAAAGCCTCTGATGCATAAATGGTCGACAGTACACCCTGTTGAAAGAGCTTCTGGAAACGATAAGTAAAGGACAAATCATCATTTAAAACCATTTGATCAATTTCTTGAATATAATCAAGGTAATGATTAGCCACCTCTTGAATGATATCCTCTTTTGAAGAAAAATAATTATATAAAGTCGCTTTACTGACATTCATAATTCGGGCCATTTCTTGGATTTTTAAAGAGTGAAACCCTTGACTACTTATAACATTCAGAAGCTTTCTTGCATAAATCCTTCTTAGTTCAATCCGCTGTTGAGGTTCAATTCTCCGCACCCTACTCCCCCCCTTTTCCGCACAATTATAACATAACCGTCTTCTTACTTTAGACACCTTAAATCATTTTAGTTTATAAAGTTAAATGATGTTGTTACCTTGCGGGGAAGCAAAACATTCAAATAGACGGCAAACAATACATTGAAGTAGTCGTAACAGTTCCTGCTCAAAGTACAAAAGAAGTCACGATTCAGTAGTAAGCTAATTAAAGCCCCCTTGAATACTCTCAAGGGGGCTTCCATTATTATTGTTTACTCCATTTACTTTCGATATCGACACCTGCGTCCTTAATTAAGTTATACACTGGACATCTACGTTCTACTTCTTCTTTCAATACTTCTAATCGCTCATCACTTTCATTTGTTTTTATTTTTACTTCAAAGTTCACTGTTTGGAAATGCGGTGATACACCCTCTACGCCCATTAATCCTTGCAAATCAAGCGTACCATCATTTGCAAAATCAACAGCTTCAAAAGAAAATTTTTGTTCTCTCGCAATCAAGGCAATCATGACAGATGTACAGCTTGTTAAAGCACCTAACACATATTCAACAGGATTAGGACCTTCATCTGTTCCACCGAGATTTTTCGGTTCATCTACTAGAAAATCTTCGAAATCTCTCACTGAAATTGATGTTTTTAATCCTCCTAACCATTTTCCTGCTGATTCGACCTTTAATAATTGTTTTGTTGACATTATATCTCCCCCTGATATCCAAGTAATTTTATAGACTTTATTATATTACGAAGATTCAGAAGAGTAAATGCATAATATTTTCTATTTTCTAAATTTTCAACCTCCAAATATGTTTGTGATCAAATTTGTAATCATGATTTCATTTATGTATACGTGATCACTTATTTGTATACATCCCTTCATATCAATAAGCATTCATATTTGTATACTTGTAAACATAATTGTGTTCATACGGAATACAGTTTGTATACATGTTTTCTTTTCTGTAAACATTAAGAAGATAAAAATAGAGAGCTTCTTTCAGCTCTCTATACCCCTTATTCTAATTATTCATTTTTGAAAGGAAGCCACCAAGTAAGTCATCATCGTCTTCTTCATCTTCCTGCTCTTCTTGTGCTGCATGTAAATCTTCTTTTATTTCATCTAAGTTAAAGTTACTTAAATCATCCTCTAGCTCATCTGAGTGTTGTTGGATTTCTTCTGCCTGTTCTTCTTTCTCCTCATCTATATGGGAAGGCGTAGGGATATTTTCTTGAAGATATAGTGCTTCATCAATATCGGTTGTATTGCTGTTTAGAGAAGCTAGTAATGCTGTAGCTCGTATTGGGTCAGCTAATAATTGATGAAGAATGCTACCAATAAGTGCTTCTGAATGCTCATGCTTCAGCCAATTTCGCTGTGCTTTTGTCAGTTGCTGCGGCATTGGAATCGTTACTGTTTCTCTTTCTTTGGAGAGCGATTCACTAACTCCTTTGAGAACGAACTCTGCAATTTTACTTGAAAAGTTCCTTCTTTCCGTTTCTTTTAATCTTTGTAATTGCTTAATGAGGTGATCAGGCGTATCAGAGGGGATGCGAAATGTAATCGCTTGCCCCCGCTGAATGCCTTTACCTGATTGACTCATACAATCACCCTATTTAGAAACAGAAGCTTGATGTTTTTGATGTTTGTTATGCTTCCCATTCTGCTGATTATGATTGTCGTTTTTGCGTTCCATTTCTTTTTGATTTTTTCTCGCGAAATCAGAAATCAATTTATAATAAGCATTTGCCATCATCCAGATGCTTTCCTTCTCATCTTCAAAGAAATCGATGTTAAAACCATCTAAGTTATTATTTAATGTTTTCAAGTAATCCTTCAAGACACTTGAACCACCGCCAACGAAATAGCAAATTTCTGTTTGAGAGTTTCTCTGCCAAACATTACGTAAATAGCGATACTGCTTTTTCGCTAATTCTAATAAAATACGATCCGTAATATCATGAACGCTTGTCCGGCTTCCTCTCACCATGATATGGTTCCGGTCATTCTTTCTTGTAATAATATCCACGACATCTCTACGACTATCTAATTCGACACCGTGTTTTGAACGAATTTCCTCACGAATGGCTTCTAATGATTCAGACACACCAAGGTTAAACCCTTGCGCTTTATCATCATCAACATTTCGGTTGCGAATGACCGCGATATCTGTTGATAGTCCACCGATATCTTGGATAAGAATGCGCTTATCGATTAAGTCTTTGTTAATGATGTTCAGGTCGTTATCCATGACAAGGTTGATATATGCTGCAAAACCCTCTGGATATATTTTGACTTCATCAAATTTAATGTTTACTTTCAATCCTTGATATTTCGGTGTAACAAGAAACTCAACCTGATGCACAGAACCTAGCAGCTGTGCCCGGTAGCCAACATCTTTTCCTTCTTTAACTTCTCTAAGTGGTAAGCCTGTTCCGAGCGTATAGTTCGCATCAATGATATTACTCATTTTTTTGAACTCATGATTGTTACCTTCATTTACCGCGTCTAATGCAATAGAAGCAAATAACATAATGAGTGTTTGGTCCTCTTCAGATTTGCTGCTGCCAGGATCTAGTTCAGTTGAATTTGAACTCTTTGTTGCTAAGTTTCCGACACGATAGATTGCATTATTCTCTTGTAAAGCAGGTGAGTGAACACGGATATGTATGTTATCAAGTGGGTCCTTTTCATCTAAATCTTCAATTCCAATGACAGGTCGGTCCTCAATATCTCTTGCTACTACATTCGGTATGTACAAGTCAGAGTCTAACTTTCCAAACAATGCTTTAACGGCATCATTACCTACATCAATCGCTGCTATTCTAGAATTACTCACAATACATCATTCCTTTCTATATCGTACTCATCACAAGATTCGTATCGCTTATCGATTTTTCGTATCAAAAAATAGAAAGGAATGACGCTTAGTTTTCGTTTACTTTTATGTACACTTGTTTTCATTTATGTATACATTTAAACGGTAATTGTACACCTCCTATAAAACCAGTAAGCGTACTCATTTGTTTACAAGTATACATCTTTGTATTCAATATGTTTTCTTGTTGTGTACTTGTAATCTTTTTTATATTCAATGGATTTTCTACCTAGAAACAAACCGATTTCCCTTTTCCCAAAAACGCCATGGATAATCTTTTGCCTCCCCACTGTTGGCAATTCCAATCCGTGGGCCTGCTACAATCTCTTTAACTTCGCGTCCTTCGGCGATGTAGAGCGGACTTTCAGAGAAAGACCTTCCGTAATCACTTTTTGTAATGCCAAGCGCTTTTGTCAGCTTGCCTGGTCCGCTTGTAAGGTCTGTTTCTTTTTTATTCCTTCCTCGTCGCTCATACATTAGCTCAATCCCCATATGAGGTTCTACAGCTCGAATAAGCACAGCCTCTGGCTTGTCCACTCCTTCACTCACTACGTTTACTAAACAATGCGTATGCATGACATACGTATAGACATTGCCCGGCAATCCGAACATAATTTCAGTCCGCGCTGTCCGTCTATTGTTATAACTATGTGCAGCTCGATCCATCGGTCCTATATAAGCTTCTGTTTCTACAATCCATCCTGAAGCTGTCCCCTCTTCTGTTTCTTTCACAAGAAGCTTCCCTAACAAGTCTTTCGCTAATTCAAGTGTAGGCTTTTCGAAATAGGATTGTTCTAACGGCTTTAAATCCACAAGCTCACCTCCAAAAATCTCTCCAATAAAAATAAAACTGTATGAAAGTGATATACGTCACATCCAATTAAAGATTTTACCATTAATATTAGCTTAATAAGAGTGTTGAAAGGGTGAACAAATATGAGTAATAAGAATCATACGGATAGTAATTTAAAAGGGACATTAGTAAGTGTTTTTGTACTCGGCTTCATTATTCTTGCAATGTGGTTTGGTGCTTATGCACTTTATTTAACACGTTAAACGCATTTCATTAAATAGAAAAAGGTGATTTTATGCATTTCCATAAATATGAAAAAATCTGGTTAACTTTCGGTATTTTTTCATTGGTTTTATTTTTAAGTATTGTTGGCGTTAGTGCCTTTGCCTTTGACCACCATCCATCTGGTGGCCTCGAAACAATTGATCCTGAGAAAGTGGCCCAAACACCTCCTTTTGATAATCCAGGAGTTAAAAAGATTGATGAAGACACCTATGAAGTGGCAATTGTCGCTCTAACATTCGGCTACAAACCTAACAAAATTGAAGTTCCTGTAGGTAAAAAAGTCATTTTCAAAGTAACGAGCCCGGATGTTACTCACAGCTTTTCGATCGTTAATACAAATGTAAATATGATGGTTGTGCCCGGCCAAGTCAACACAAAAAGCTATACCTTTAAAGAGCCCGGAAATTATTTAATTATCTGTAATGAATACTGTGGTACAGGGCATGAATTTATGAAAACCGCAATTGAGGTGGTTGAGGAATGAAAACAATAATTGGTGTACATGACCGAAGATTAGCACTATCACATATTGGCGTCGCCTATATTGCCTTTTTAATTGGTACGTTTTGCGGGTTACTCCAAGTATTTATAAGAAATGATGCCTTGGAGCTGCCAGCTTGGCTTAATTATTATCAAATCCTGACTGCTCATGGCGTTTTACTTGCACTTGTTTTTACAACCTATTTTATCTTTGGATTCTTAATCTCTGGTATGAGCAAAACATTAGGAGACTTCGGACCAAAGGTGCGTTTATTTTCATGGATTGGTTTTTATGTCACAACGCTTGGTACAGTATTAACTACAATTATGATTGTATCCGGTGAAGCTTCTGTTTTATATACATTTTATGCTCCATTGCAAGCAAGTGGCTGGTACTATGTCGGCTTAGCCTTGTTTGTTGTTGGTACTTGGATTTGTGGATTTGCTTTAATCGGCCATTATATGACGTGGAAGAAAAAGAATCCAAAACAAATTAGTCCATTGTTTGCGTTCATGACTGTCGCAACCATTATTCTTTGGGTAATTGCCTGCCTTGGTGTAGTTGCAACTGTTTTGTTCCAGTTTATCCCTTGGGCGTTTGGCTGGGTTGATACCATCAATGTGGAACTGAGCCGTTCACTCTTTTGGTATTTCGGTCATCCACTTGTGTACTTTTGGCTGCTTCCTGCTTATATGGCATGGTATGTCGTCATTCCGAAAATCGTTGGCGGAAAAGTGTTTAGTGATTCACTTGCACGACTATCATTTATTTTGTTTATCCTATTCTCGATTCCTGTTGGCTTCCACCACCAGCTCGTTGAACCTGGGATTGCAAGCTTTTGGAAGTTCCTGCAAACATCCTTAACATTTATGGTAATTATCCCTTCATTAATGACTGCTTTTTCAATCTTTGCTACTTTTGAGCTTGCAGGAAGAGCGAAAGGCGCGAAAGGATTATTCGGTTGGTTTTTCAAGCTGCCGTGGAGAGATGTTCGTTTTACTTCTATCTTTATTGCAATGCTTTTCTTCATTCCAGGTGGAGCAGGCGGAATCATTAATGCAAGCTTTCAGCTAAATGAAGTCATTCATAACACACTTTGGGTTGTTGGTCACTTCCATATCACAGTTGGGACACCTGTCGCCATGACGTTCATGGGCTTAACATTCTGGTTGGTTCCTTACTTAACAGGACGAACAATGACGAAAACAATGCAAAAGCTTGCATTTATTCAAATTATAACGTGGTCAATCGGGATGTTATTAATGTCCACATCACAGCACATTTTAGGCTTATTAGGTGCACCAAGACGTACAGCATATTCTGCTTATAACGACCATCCAGCTGCTTTAGAATGGTTTAACGGAATTCTTTCAAACCACGTCACAATGGCGATTGGCGGTTCAATTCTTTTCTTATCAGCTATGCTGTTAATTTACATTGTTGTCTATTCTTACTTCTTAGCACCAAAAGTTATAAAACTAGAAGATCAAGTCGAGTTCCCGCTTGCTGACAGCGACACTGAAGCTACACCTAAGTTCTTAGAGAACTGGTGGATTTGGATTGGCATTTCATTTGTACTAATTGCAATCGCTTATACAATTCCATTATCAGATATGATTCAACATGCACCACCAGGGTCAAAAGGATTTAGAACATGGTAGGAGATGAGGAGATATGGGGTTTACTGTAACTTTTGCTTTAATCATTGTTAGTATGCTATTAACTATCATGTTAGTAGAGCTTAATACTACAGAAGAATAATAACGATTAAAAAACCGAGGGCTTAATTTTAGCTCTCGGTTTTTAATCATGCCTAAGGCAGTTCAGTTGTTCCCATTAAATAGCGGTCACACTCTCTAGCAGCTTCTCTTCCCTCATTGATTGCCCAAACAATTAAGCTTTGTCCTCGACGCATATCACCTGCTGCAAACACACCTTCGACATTTGTTTTATACTTTCCGTACTCTGCTTTTACAGTGGAACGCTCCCCTGTTTTAACACCGAGCTGTTGAATAAGTTCTTGTTCAGGCCCGCTGAATCCAATTGCGAGCAGAATGAGATCCGCTGGCCATACTTTTTCTGTACCTGGGATCTCCTCACGTAGTCGATTCCCATCTTCATCTATTGTTAGCTTGACACCTATTGTATGGACTTCTTTCACATGTCCATTTCCATCGCCGACAAACTTTTTTGTCATCACAGCATATGCACGCGGGTCATCACCGAATACCGCAGCCGCTTCCTTCTGACCATATCCAACACGGTGAATGATCGGCCATTGCGGCCAAGGATTATTTTCAACATCTCTAACAGATGTTTTCTTATCATAGATATCAAATTGCGTTAAGCTTTTGCAATTATGTCTAATAGAAGTGGCAATACAATCCGTCCCTGTATCTCCGCCTCCGATCACAATGACATCCTTATCCCTTGCAGAGAGATAATTGCCATCTTCTAGGTTCGAATCTAACAAACTCTTCGTATTCGCATGCAGAAAATCCATCGCATAATGAATCCCTTTCAGCTCCCGACCTTCTACTTCTAAGTCACGATGGACGGTTGCCCCTCCGCATAACACACTTGCATCAAATTCTTCCTGAAGCTTTTCTGACGGGTAATCCTTGCCTACCTCTGTATTGGTAACAAACTCAATTCCTTCTTCCTCTAAAATATCAACACGCCGTTTTACGATATCATATGAAAGCTTCATCTCTGGAATCCCGTATGTTAACAAACCACCAACTCGGTCATTGCGTTCAAATACAGTAACTTTGTGTCCAGCCTTATTAAGCTGAGCTGCTGCTGCAAGCCCTGCAGGTCCCGACCCAATAACAGCTACTTTTTTGCCTGTACGGCTTTTCGGCGGTTCGGGCACAACCCAGCCTTCTTCAAAGCCTTTTTCAATAATGGAGCGTTCAACGGCCTGGATCGCCACAGGTGGTTCGTTAATTCCTAACACACACGCTCCTTCACACGGTGCAGGACATGCGATGCCTGTGAATTCAGGAAAATTATTTCGTTCATGCTCCTTCTTCAACGCTTCTTTCCATTGCCCCCGGTAAACAAGGTCGTTCCACTCTGGAATTAAGTGATTTACCGGACATCCTGTTGTGCCTCCGCTCAATTCCATTCCTGAATGACAGGTCGGCACACCGCAGTCCATACAGCGTGCCCCTTGCAATTGTACCTCTTCTTCTGACATCGGAAGAGTATAGTCTTCCCAGTCAACTGTCCGTTCTGAAGGGTCACGTTCATGTCTTGGCTGGCGTTGATATTCCATAAATCCAGTTGGCTTTCCCATCGTATCCCCTCCTTTTAATTTAAGCTTTCACCGCTTTTTTGCTTTCTTCAAATGCTGTCATTTCTGCTTCAAATTTATTAAGACCGCTTTCTTTCAATTCGTTAATTCGTTCATTCATTTCAAGATATGCTATCGGGATCACACGAACAAATTTCGGAATGAAAGCCTCCCAATTTTCTAAGATCCTCTTACCGTTTGCACTTCCCGTATAGTGCACATACCTTTCAATCATTTCCTGCAATGCTTGTATTTCTTTCTCATCTGATAATGCTTGAAGGTGAACGAGCTCCTTGTTGCACTTTGTTTCAAAAGGCTCGTCCGAATCATTCAGAACATAAGCAACTCCACCAGACATCCCTGCAGCAAAGTTTCTGCCTGTTGAACCTAAGATAACGACTTTTCCGCCTGTCATGTATTCACATCCATGGTCGCCGATGCTTTCGACAACGACATTCGCACCACTGTTACGCACACAAAAGCGTTCGCCCGCTGCGCCGTAAATATAAGCTTCTCCAGACGCTGCACCGTACAAGGAAACATTTCCGATCACCGTATTCGTTTCTGGGACGAAGGTAGACTTAGGCGATGAGTGTACAATGATTTTGCCGCCTGATAACCCTTTTCCTACATAATCATTGGCATCTCCTATAAGTCTTAGTGTCATTCCCCGCGGAATAAATGCACCAAAGCTTTGACCTGCCGAGCCTCTAAAGGTTAAGCGAATCGTATCTTCAGGTAACCCTTCCGCTCCATATCGTCTTGTAATTTCACTACCGAGAATAGTTCCTGTTACCCGGTTGATGTTTCGAATCGAAGTTGTCGCTTCAACTGGTTCTTTGTTTTCGATTGCTTTCTTACACAATGGGATTAATTCCTGTGTATCTAACTTCTCATCGAGTTGATGATCTTGTTCGATCATTGCATATTTACCAACCGTTTCAGGAACTTCAGGCTGATGAAGAAGCGCTGATAAATCAATCCCTTTTGCTTTCCAATGGTTAATCGCTGTATTTGCTTCTAAGACATCCGTTCTTCCGATCATTTCATTTATTGTTCTAAACCCTAACTCAGCCATCAGCTCTCTCGCTTCAGCTGCAATAAAACGCATGAAATTCGCTACATGCTCAGGATCACCGGTAAATTTCTTTCTCAACTCAGGATTTTGCGTCGCCACACCCACAGGACACGTATCAAGATGACATACGCGCATCATAACGCATCCGAGGACAACAAGGGGTGCTGTTGAAAAACCATATTCCTCAGCCCCAAGTAATGTTGCGATCACAATATCTCGTCCCGTCATCATTTTTCCATCTGTTTCTACGACAATTCGATCACGAAGATGATCCAGTACAAGTGTCTGATGCGTTTCAGCTAAACCAATTTCCCAAGGCAGTCCTGTATGCTTAATACTCGTCCGCGGAGCAGCACCTGTTCCCCCGTCATAACCGCTAATTAAGACGAGATCTGCTCTTCCTTTTGCTACACCTGCAGCAATTGTTCCTACACCTACTGCAGAGACTAGCTTAACACTGATCCGTGCTTTTGGATTCGCGTTTTTCAAATTATGAATCAGTTCCGCAAGGTCTTCGATTGAATAAATATCATGATGCGGCGGTGGAGAAATCAATTCCACACCTGTTGTTGAGCCTCTGACTTCTGCAATCCACGGATACACCTTTTTCCCTGGCAGGTGCCCACCTTCTCCAGGCTTTGCACCTTGGGCAATTTTAATCTGAATTTCATCGGCGTTCACAAGGTAATGACTTGTTACCCCGAATCGTCCAGAAGCAATTTGTTTAATCGAGCTTCGGCGTGAGTCACCATTTTCATCAGGGGTAAAACGTGCCGGGTCTTCTCCACCTTCGCCTGTATTACTGCTCCCGCCTATTCGGTTCATCGCCACAGCAAGTGCTTCATGAGCTTCTTGGCTGATTGAACCATATGACATCGCCCCAGTCTTGAACCTCTTGCAAATCTCCTCAACAGACTCCACTTCTTCTAATGGGACAGGCTCACGTTTTTTAAAGGAGAGCAGGCCGCGAAGAGATTGTAAATTATTTTTCTCATCTGTCAGTAGCTTTGAATATTGCTTAAATAGCTCATAATCATTTGAACGACAAGCATGCTGAAGCATATGAATGGTTTGCGGATTGTACTGGTGATCTTCACCATCCTCGCGATATTGGAACTCATCGCCTGAATCTAATGCTTTTTCAACGCTTCTCCCTTTACTGAATGCTCTGCTGTGCCTCATGAGCACTTCCTTCTCAATAATATCTAAGCCGATCCCGCCTAGCCTTGAAGCCGTTCTCGTAAAATATCGTTCAATAACATCTGAGTGGATCCCAACCGCTTCAAAAATTTGTGCACCGCGGTAGCTTTGGAACGTGGAAATCCCCATTTTCGATAAAATCTTTAAGACACCTTTTGTTGCTGCCTTAATATATTTCTCCACTGCTTCTTCAAGCGAAGTGACAGGTAAATCATTCTTTTCAAGCAGATCCCCTAATGAATCAAATGCTAAGTAAGGGTTGATCGCTTCTGCTCCATATCCAATCAACGCTGCAAAATGATGGACCTCGCGTGGTTCAGCTGACTCAATCAGAATGCTTACCTTTGTTCTTGTCCTGCTTCTAATCAAATGATGATGTAAGCCTGAGACAGCAAGCAAGGCTGGAATCGCCGCATACTCTGCATCGACTCCACGATCAGATAAGATTAATAGCGTTGTACCTTCTTCAATTGCTTGCTCAGCTTGTTCAAACAGCCGTTCCAATGCTTGTTCCATTGCACCTGGTTCTGTCGCCTTGAATAAGATTGACAGCGTTGTAGAAGTTAACCCATCAACGCTTTGCTGACGCAGTTTCTCAAGCTGAGAGTTTGTAAGGATCGGTGTTTCTAAGCGGATATGCCGGCAGCACTCTGGTCCTGGCTGTACAAGGTTTCCTTCCGCTCCAATAGTCGTGCCCACAGCTGTTACAATTTCCTCCCGAATCGCATCAATCGGTGGATTCGTTACTTGAGCAAAGAGCTGCTTGAAATAGTTATACAGAAGCTGAGGCTTTTTTGATAAAACGGCAAGCGGTGAGTCATACCCCATTGAGCCGACTGGATCTTTTCCGTCAGACACCATTGGTTTCAAGATCTTATTCAGTTCCTCAGTCGTATAACCAAATGCTAGCTGCTGGTCAACCAGCTGTTCACCTCTTGTCACTCCTGTTTCTTCAGCAGGGTCTGGCAAATCATCGAGGTCCAGCATATTCTCAGCAATCCATTCCCCATAAGGTTCTTCTTTTGCAATTTGCATCTTAATCTCTTCATCTGGAATGATTTCGCCTTTCTCCAAGTCAACTAACAGCATTTTACTAGGATGAAGCCGCTCTTTGTATTCAATTTCATCATCAAAGAAGTCCAATGCCCCGACTTCCGAACCAAGCACAATCATGCCGTCCTTTGTCACATAATAACGTGCAGGTCGCAGGCCATTCCGGTCTAAACATGCACCAATTTGCTTTCCATCTGTAAAGACTAATGCCGCAGGACCGTCCCACGGCTCCATTAATGTACTATGGTATTCATAGAAGTTCTTCTTCTCTTCATCAATTGTTTTATCATTTGCCCAAGGTTCAGGCACCATCATCATGGCCGAATGTGCAAGTGAACGGCCTGATAAATGAAGAAATTCAAAACAATTATCAAACATCGAAGAGTCACTGCCATTGGAATCAATAACAGGTAGGATTTTTTGCAAATCTTCTTGATTAAAATACTCTGATTCACAAAGCGCCTGTCTTGCTCTCATCCAATTGACATTGCCTCGTATTGTATTAAATTCACCATTGTGGATTGTATAGCGATTTGGATGGGCTCGTTTCCAGCTTGGAAACGTGTTTGTGCTGAAGCGTGAGTGAACTAATGCGAGTGCTGATTTGAAATCAGGGTGATTCAAATCGATGTAAAATGAGTCCAATTGTTCTGGAATAAGCATGCCTTTATAGACGATTGTACTCGTCGATAAACTGCTTATGTAGAAATCATCATGCCCTTCCATACTTGAAATCTCAATTTCTGCTCGTTTGCGAATGATATAGAGTCTTCTTTCAAACGCCATCCGGTCGTTCAGCTCATCTGACGGGGCAATAAACACTTGTCGAATGTACGGCTGTGCTTTCTTCGCGTTCTCCCCAACGAACGACCCATTTATCGGCACTCTGCGCCAGCCGAGAAGCTTCTGACCCTCTTCTTCAATTACTCTCTCAAATATGTCTACACTATTTGCTCTTACTTCATCATCCTGCGGAAGAAAAACCATGCCAATTCCGTACTTTCCTTCTTCAGGAAGATAGATTTCTTCTTTTTCACATTGCTTTTGAAAGAAATGGTGAGGAATTTGCGTAAGAATACCGGCTCCATCTCCTGTATTGATATCCGCTGATTGTCCGCCTCTATGCTCTAAGTTACAAAGAATCGTGACAGCATTTTCGACGATATTATGTGATTTCGTACCATTAATATTAGCGATCATCCCAATTCCGCAAGCCTCATGTTCATTTTCTGGATGGTATAAGCCTTGTGGAACTGGATATCCATGCTTTCTCATCGTTGCATCCCTCCTCTAATATTTGAAGATACCCCTTTCCGTTCTCAAAAATGCTAAAATTCTGTCTTTTTTTATCAAGTATATCATGCAAAAATAGCTTCAATACAGCTCAAGCCATGAACTGGTCATATAGTCCTTTCATCTGTTACAAAAAGACAGCGCTTACATTATCCCTTTTGTACCAAGGCTTAAGAGCTCCTGTATCAATTGTTTAAGAAGGTTGTATCAAAAGGAGGTAGGAGATTAGAAGCAATTCGAAATTAAACGAAATAGCATAAGAAAACCACCTGAACATACATTCAGATGGCTATCATTGAAGCTACTCACACACTATGATTTCCCGAGCAAACGGGCCTACACGTCTCTTCCTGACAATACAGCGGTCGACAATCGTAAATCCCGCTCTTTCAATAATCGAATCAATCGGTTCAATTGTGACGACAACTAACTTACTTGCAAATCTACGTGCACTTTCAAGGATTTCAAGCTGCTGCGTCGGTGTTATTTCTGAACATAAGTTGTATGGCATATCAATAATCGCGGCATCATAATCATTCGTAACCTCTCGAATGTCACGAAGCTCTACTTCTCCTTCAAGACCAAAATATGCAATGTTCTCTCTAACACCTTCAATAATAAGCGGATTCAGATCACTGCCAACAATATCAATTCCCATTGACAGTGCTTCCACTAATACTGTCCCATTTCCACAGCAAGGATCGATTGCTTTAACCCCTGTTGGGTCTGGAACAGCAATATTCCCTACAGCTCTTGCGACACGCGTGCTAAGTGCTGTCGAATAACTTTGCGGCTTCCATTGATGCTGCAGCCAAACCGGTTCACTTTCGATATACGGACCGAAGACCCAGCTCCCGTCCATCTTGATAACGCCAAATAATTGGTCTGGCTGATGAAGATCAGCTGTACCAGGTATGTGCAGGCCAACCTCTCGTTCGATCTTACGTCGTTCTTGAAATCTGATTTTCTCATGTGATCCAAGTTCACTGCTTTGGATAAGACGTACTTTAAATGTGGCTTCAGAAGCTGGAAGCCTCCCAACCCTATCTATTAACTCTTGCAGGCTATCACCCTTAACGACGACATCAAGCCTTTCTTTTATAAATGGGCTTCGGCTTGGATCAATTTTTCGAGTGCTTTCTAATAGACCACCATTCGAATCCATTCCAAACAGCGAGCGCATTTCTAACCGGCATAGCGATCGCTCATTCTTATCACACGTATATGAGTAAATATAAGAGCTTGGTTCAAAGTTGAATAATGTTGATATAATCTCCAAATCCTTTCGTTTTTAAAAAATGCTACAAGCCATGCATCTCCGCTTCAGCCTTGTCCCAAGGTACTGTATACCCTTGTCCTTTGGAACAGAATATCGAAGAGGAGGTATACTTTGGATCTGCGTCTTTGTTATAACCGATCTTCTCAATCACTTCTGCTTCATTATGGCAGCGGTCATATCCCCCAAAGACGAGGCGAATTGAGCCTTTTCCTTGTGTTATCGCGGCGAATTCAGTTGTATAATCCATAAATGTGCTAACCGGCACTTTACCAGTGACGGCAACTTTATCGCCTATATTTTCAGGAGGATTGAAATGACCATGTGCTGTTTGGATATCAGACAATACTCTGCCAATATAATCCGTTTCTACAACGATCTTAAAGTCATAATACGGCTCAAGTAGGATATTGGTTGCCTTTTCTAACCCTTGCCGCAGCGCTCGGTATGTTGCCTCGCGAAAGTCTCCGCCAGACGTATGCTTATTATGGGCCTTGCCTGTTAGAAGTGTTACGTTCACATCGGTAAGCGGTGAACCAGTCAAAATCCCGTGATGTGCTCGTTCAAATAGATGATGACGAATTAAGTTCTGATGCCCGACTGTTAAATCATTTGCATGGCATTCATTTTCAAATGTTATACCACTGTTCCGCTCACTAGGTTCGATTCTCAAGTGCACCTCTGCATAATGGCCTAACGGTTCAAAATGACCGTATCCTGTTACATCTGCTTCAATGGTTTCTGCATACAGAATTTCCGGCTTATCGAATGTAACTTCAAAATGAAATCGTTCCTTTACAATGTGCTTCAGAACTTCCAGCTGAATCGGTCCCATGACATGAATATGAATCTCTTGAAAGCTCTCCTGCCACGTTACACGCAAAGAAGAATCCTCAGCGTCCAATAATTTAAAGCATTGGTAGACTTCCTTTATATTCAATGAAGGATCAACATTCACTTTCGACCTTAATGTTGGCACCATTTCATAATTTGATTGTCCTTTTAATTGACCAACACCATCCCCATCAGAAGCCATCGTTAATCCTGTTACCGCAAACAGCTCTCCCGCTTCTGCTTCTTCAACTGTCTTAAATTTATTACCGTTATATATTCTTATCTGTGTTACCTTTTCAGAAATAGACTTGCCGTCCCGCTCATAACTCATTTCATCCCTTACCTGTACACGGCCACTCAACGCTTTAATAAATGTCACTCTTGCCCCGTTCTCATCATGCCGAATCTTGTACACGCGCCCGGCAAACGGTTCTTCAGCTGAATAGCTTGTATCAGTTAACCGATCAACACTTTCAAAGAAATGGTCGATCCCGATATCTTGCAGGGCAGACCCACTGGCACAAGGGAAAATTTTATTATTCTTAATCAGATTTTTAAACGTTCGAAGCCATAATTTCAGCTCAAATCCTGCTTCAAGATACATTTCAAGCAAATGTTCATCTCGCTCTGCCACAAATTCAATCAGTTCTTCAGTCATTTCTCCGTTAGAAAAGGCGTTCGTTAGCTCACAAATATCCGCTGAAAAATTAGCGCGAATTTCTTCGATTACACGTGCCGGCTCCGCACCAACACGGTCTGTTTTGTTGATAAAGAAAAAAGTCGGCACTTCATGGTTGCGTAACAGCTGCCAAACGGTCTCCGTATGGCCCTGCACCCCTTCAACAGCACTTAGAATCACAATTGCATAATCCATTACTTGAATCGAACGTTCCATCTCTGGAGAGAAATCGACATGCCCAGGCGTATCAACCACATAATAAGTAGAGCCATTATATGATATGACACCTTGGTCCGAGAAAACCGTAATACCTCGTTCCTTCTCGATCTCATGGCTGTCTAAGAACGTATCCTTATGGTCAACCCGCCCCCGCTGTCGAATGCTCTTTGTATGATAAAAGAGCTGTTCAGCAAATGTCGTCTTGCCGGCATCAACATGCGCTAATATCCCAATCGTCTTCTTCACTTCCAAAACCTCAATTCATGCTTAAATAACGAAATGTCTATTGCTATTATACACTTATGAAAAACTGACCTCACTTCACCGCCAGTTAGAAGCCCTGCCAATTTTCAATAAACAAATAAATCCCTGTGAATAACAAAATAAAATATGTAAACATCCGAAATAGGCGTTGATTAATCCGTTTAAATAACCGTTGACCTATATACAGTCCTAGCAATACAAGCGGTAGAGCAAAACCGCTTGAAATCCAAATGGTTTTATTCGTTCCAACAAACGTTATTTGAATAACTAAGCTCATCAAATAGATGAATAAGTAAAAGCCTAAAGTAGTGCCCCGTAATTTTTCTTTTTGCGTATTCGTTCCTGAAAAGTAAAGCAAGATAGGCGGACCGGGCATGCCTATACTGCTTGTCAATGACCCTGAGAGCCCTCCAACGACCAAATCTCTGTTCTTACTTTGCTCAACACGAAACTTTAAGATCAACAGCATGGTTAACAGCAGAATAATCAAGCTTATCCCCAGCTTCAGCTTGTTCATATCCAAAAATATAAAAATCAAAATTCCTACCGGCAAACCAGCAGCACTGCCTACTACAAATCGCTTTAATATACCGTAATCAATATCTTTTTTGATACTGCTTATTAATGCAATCGAGATAAACAACGATAAAATTAAATTAATCTGGATCGCTTCCCTCGGCTCAAACAGCAAAAGAAGAAACGGCGTAGCCAAAATCGAAAAGCCAAACCCCGTGCTGGTCTGTAATATTGATGCCAACAATATAATGACAATAAATAATCCAATATCCAAAGCCATCTACCCTTTATTATGATGTTAACGTTAATGCTAACATATTTAAGAGCAGATGATGTCGAAACCAAAAAACCTCTCCAAAGAATTACTTCGGAGAGGTTTTACGTCCTTATTTTACTTTATTGAGAAGAGTTAACGAGTAAATTGCAGCCAAGCCTACAAGTATATATACAATTCGTGCAAGCGGGCTACCCATACCGCCAAAGATACCGCCTACTAAATCCCATTGGAACAGTCCGACCAACAACCAATTTAATCCACCTACAATAACTAATACCAGCGCTATAACATTTAAGCCTTTCATCGTTACATCCTCCTTTCATGTTTTGTATAAATATTGTTTACTATTTGTATAAACGTTTTGGAAATATCTTAAACTTATCGCGCCAATTTCTTAGAAAATTCATACTCTCGTATACAGAGAAAAGACGCTTTCCCTTAAGAAAAGCGCCTCCTCTACAGTTATTCATCTCTCAACTTAGAATACATGTTCAAGTCAATGAAGGTGCCGTTCACCTTTTCGTATTGTCTTAAGGTGCCTTCAAATGTAAAATCTAGCTTGTACAACAGTTTAATGGACTTAACATTTTGCGGCTCGACCTTCGCCTCCATTCTATTCACATCCAGATCATGAAACCCGTAATCCAGCAAAGTAGGAATCGCCTCTGAAGCATACCCTTTCCTCCAGAAGTCTCTCCCTAATTCATAAGCAATCTCAGCTCGATTATGTGCAAAATTAACATCGTTAAATCCGCATGTTCCAATAATTTGATTGGTTTTCTTAAGAAGCAACGTATAACGCATCGCCTGTTCTTTCTCAGCTAGCTCATTAAGATAAGCAATCATTTCTTCCACTTGCGCAAGACTTTGAAACGGTTCAATGTTCATGAATTTCGTAACCTCAGGATCAGACCAATAGGAAAACAAGGTTTGAGCATCGCTCAATTTTACTTGCCGTAAAACTAATCTTTTTGTTTCTAATTCAGTATTCAATGACGAACAACCTCCATATTTTCTTTTAGGATTGGTATTGTGTACGAATACTGTTAGCTACGCATCGTTCAGTCCCTTCAAGGAATTAATGGAAATGTTTGTTGAAATTACTTAGAAAGGTTCATGAGCCTTTCATCTTTTCGAAATAATCTTGAATGAGGTTAATAAATGTTAACACAATAGGGGGCAAATAATGATTCGTGTTTGTCGTTAAATACACAGTACGTGATATATTATGCGACTTATGAATCGGTTTAATGTGAAACTGATATTTTGTCGTACCCTTCACATAATTTTCTGGCACAACAGTTATACCTAAGCCGTTCTCAACTAAACTAATAGCCGTTTCAAACCGCTCAATCTCAAACTGAAGATTCGGTTTCACCCCCACTTTTCGAAATGTATTTAATATATCCTCACGAGTTTGAAAACCTTCTCTACAGACGATGAAAGGTTCTTGTTCAAGGTCATGAATCGTAAGAGCCTCCTTGTCAGCTAAGCTGCTCGAACTTGGCAGCAGCACGACAAGCTTCTCCTCATAGAGTGGGAGTGATTGAATATCGGGATTATCTATATATTGATTGGTAATCGCAAGGTGAATTGTATAGTTATCAAATGACTTTACTACTTCACTCGAGCTTAAAATGTCAAAGATTTTCATATGTACATTTGGATATTGCTGTTTGAATGCATATAGTACCTTTGGCAGCCAATATTTCGCTGATTCAATTAACCCAAGTGAAATTTCCAGAGGACCATCCTTCTTCAAACGAATCATTTCTTCCCTTACATGCTCCGAATGGTTTAATAGCTTCTTTGCTTCATGATATAAAATCTTCCCTTCCTTCGTTAGACGAAGTTCTCTAGAATTTCGATCTAACAGTGAGAACCCTATATTATGCTCGAGCTTTTTAATCGTAGCGCTTAATGATGGCTGTGAAATATGCAATTTTGCTGCTGCAGCAGTAAATGTCGTATGCTCTACTATCGTTACAAAGTACCTCAGCTCTCTCAAATCCATACAGAATTTCCCTTTCTATAGTTTGTATCTATTAATTCATTAAAAACATGTATTAGTAATTATATACTGCATTGCTTTAACATAAAAGAACGAACTATTTAGAATTTTTCAAGAAATGGAGGGATCCTGTTGTACACGCTGCCAAGTACGGAATGCTGGAGAGGTAGAATCGATAGTAAAACAGATCTTGCACAATTTCGCCTACATCAAATTGTCCAAATGACGAATCTAAATGAAGCAATGACGAAGGAAAGCTCATTTTGCATCATTGGCTTTGAAAGTGATGAAGGAGTGAAACGAAATAAAGGAAGAGTCGGAGCAAGTGAAGCACCAAACGAAATTAGAAAAGCACTAGCCGCTATTCCTGTTACCTTGGGCTCAGGAAAGAAACTAATGGATGCTGGTAATATCATTTGTGAAAACGAAGACTTAGAATCAGCACAAGAAGAGCTCGGACAACACCTTTCACGATTATATCAATATAACAAAACCCCGCTTATTCTTGGCGGCGGGCATGAAACCTTATATGGCCATTATCTCGGTGCTAGGAATTTTATAGGCCCTGATGCTTCTCTCGGAATCATTAACATCGATGCCCACTTTGACCTAAGAGATGATGAAAGACCTTCCTCGGGTACGATGTTCAAACAAATTTTAGCGAATGATCCAAACAGTCACTACTTATGCCTAGGGATACAAGAGCTCGCGAATACGAAAGCATTGTTTCAGAGCGCGAATGAGTACAACTGCAAATATATTTTGGAAGAAGACATCACAAAGAATCATTATGAAGCAACATTCAAGGCTATTGATGAATTTTCTCAGCATGATTATGTCATTGTTACCTTATGTACAGATTCAATTCTTGCATCTGCTGCCCCTGGCGTCAGCGCCCCCTCTCCATTTGGACTAGAGCCAAAGGTCGTTCGAACGCTACTACGATATATAGTGTCCAAACGAAATGTATTAAGCTTTGATCTATCAGAGGTAAATCCTCGCTTAGACCTTGATGGACGAACAACGAAATTAGCTGCATTATTAATAGCAGAAGCAATGAATCATTTTCATAAATAACTAACCTCATATAGAAAAGAGTGATCAAATGGAATTCGAAATCAATCAGCTGACAACAATCTTTCTAGCTGTAGCTGTTTTTATGGTAGGAAAATACTTGAACTCAAAAATTCATTTCTTAAATAAATTTTGTATTCCTGCACCTGTTATCGGTGGTCTCTTATTCGCAATCATTGCAACCGCTTTCAGAGGGTTGGGCATCGTGAACTTTGTGTTAGACACCTCCCTTCAAAGCTTATTCATGCTAACCTTCTTCACGACTGTCGGATTAGGAGCTAGCTTCGGATTAGTAAAGCTTGGTGGAAAATTATTAGTTCTCTACTGGTTATCATGTGGATTCCTCGCACTTGTTCAAAGTGTTATCGGTATCTCGCTTGCCACTTTGCTTAATCTAGATCCGTTGATTGGGGTTGTTGTCGGCGCTGTTTCAATGGAAGGCGGGCATGGAGCGGCAACTGCATTTGGTACTACAATTGAAGAAATGGGGATAGATTCAGCATTATCTATAGGACTAGCTGCCGCAACTGTTGGTCTTATCGCCGGAGGTCTGATTGGAGGCCCAATTGTTAAACACCTTATAAACAAATACAACCTGCAGCCTACAGAAGAAGATTATAGTCAAGAGGGACTCTCTATTAACAATGGCGAGAATACTAACATCGATTCAAAAACATTCATGATACAAGTATTCATTATTACATTCTGTATGGCCGCCGGCTCATATCTAGGTGAGTTATTCACTCAAACTACTGGTTTCTCGATTCCAAGCTATGTGAGCGCAATGTTCGTCGCAGTCATTGTTAGAAATATCATCGATCTATATAACAAAGACCTCATTCAAATGAAGAGTATTACAATCATCGGAGATGTGACATTAGGAATCTTCTTATCTATGGCACTTATGAGCATCAAGCTATGGGAAGTTGCGAACTTAGCTCTGCCACTGCTCATCATCGTTCTTGTCCAAGTTTTATTTATTGCTCTATTCGGTATGTTCGTCCTCTTCCGCTTACTCGGCAAAGATTACGATGCTGCTGTAATGGTAGGCGGCTTTACTGGGCACGGCCTAGGCGCAACGCCTAATGCCATTGCAAACATGGATGCAATCGTTCACAAGTTCGGTCCATCCCGCAAAGCTTTCTTAATCGTTCCTATCGTTGGCGCTTTCTTAATTGACGTATTTGCAATGCCAATCATCATCACCACTATTAATATGTTCAGTTAACGATGTATTACTATAAAACGCATGACAGCCCTTTGTTACTATACAATGGCTGTCATGCGTTTTTTTGATATAGCTTGTATCATTCTTTGCGAAATACTAAGGAATCCTGGGAGCAAGACACCAATAGTCGATATTTTTCAGTCGGACTGCTTTACACTAAGTATGGTGATCGTAACCAGGATGAGCCCCATTCCAAGGATTTGAATGATAGACAAATGACTACCAATAACCAGAACGCCGAATAATGAAGCTGTCACCGGCTCTATCATAGCAACCATTGAAGCAGTTGTTGGTGCTGTCTTTCGAAGGCCAATCACATAAAATATAAACGAAATTCCAGCCCCAATGATCCCTAATAGAATAAACCACCATATGTCACTTGACGTCACCACCCTAGCTGCTTCCCCATTGTTCATATAAAGAAAAAGGATGAGACAAAATGAAAGAAAGGCGACCGTTAAGGCGGTCTGCGGCTTTCCAATAGAAGAGGCATTTTTAAACCCGAAGATAAACAAGGCATAAGAAAGGCCAGCCGCAAGACCCGTTGCCGTTCCTATAAAACTCGCAGAAATCGATTCGATGTCGTAGGCACCTGTAAGCAAGATAATCCCAATAAGTACAACGAAAATGCTTCCCCATTTAAACCAAGTCGAACGTTCTATTCGTAATAAAAAGGAGATTAAAAGGACGAACACAGGTGCGGTATACATTAAAGTAGCCGCCACAGCAATGCTGGCAGATTTGATACTTAGAAAATAAAAAGTGAAGTTTCCCGCAACACCAACACCCGCTAAAAGAGCCCACATGTAAAAGCGAGTAGAGCTACTCCAATTTTGTTTAAAGCGAAAGAGGAACCATGCGAAAAAACATACAAATCCAACAGCCCCTCGGTAAAATGCAATTACAATAGGATCCCAGCCCTTGTTCATTAATATTTCAGCAATTCCTCCACTTATGCCCCAGCATATAGCAGCTAGTATAACTAAGCCTACACCTGCAAATCTCATCGTATGCCTCCTAATGATAAGCCATAATACGAATTTTCAATCACGCGGTTAAAAACCTAACGTGCAAATTCAATAGCCAAACCATTCTCTTTCCGCTGCTTTCCAAATATATGTTAATTTAAAAAGGTGTTAACGGTAATTCCTTTTATATCTCTTAATTAAACATAAATTAGTAATGGGTAAGGTAGTGTAGGTATACAGGGCGACTAAAGTAAATAGCAAAAAAGCGTCAAGAAACATGTAAGTTTCTTGACGCTTTTTTACTTATGGAATGGTTCCCCCCCCCCGATTAATCCGAAACGCCCGATAAATCTACTCCACCGAGATAAAGGTCCCTGTGATATTATCTCCACATAGTAAAGTATTACCGCACTGGGGGACAGGCACCAATAGTTCTCAGTAAAATTCTTCATAATTCTTTTCTATACAATAAAATGAATTCTCCTGCACACTTACCTATATACAACGAATAAAATAAGTAGAAAGTTAAAAACAGGAGGACAATCATGTATTCAAATCAACAATATTTTGTTCCATATTATAATGATTATTATCGGACGTTACTAGATACTCAACTTTTAAATGATATCCAAAAGGCAATTAATGCTGAGTATAGTGCCATTGCTTGTTACGAGAAAATAGCCAAAATGGCACCAACACAAGATGAAAAGAACAAAATACTTGAAATACAAAAAGATGAAAAACGACATCTTCAAGAATTTAGTAGGATTTATACAAGTTTAACAGGGAGTCAGCCATCATATCAAATCATTGAGGAATGTCCAGACAATTATAGAGCAGGCATTGAATTTGCCTTTAAAGATGAACAAGAGGCTGTAGATTTTTATTTAGATATCTCAGATAATGCACAGGATATTACAATCAAAGACAGATTTCGACGTGCAGCGTCAGATGAACAAAATCACGCTGTTTGGTTTTTGTTTTTTCTCGAAAAATCCGAAGGGAATGCAAACCCATAGGCAAATTGAAGACTATGGTGCTAAAGGGGCTTTAAGTGCTTCTTCATTGTCCTTGCCTCAAATGTTAACTTATGCCCTTCAGGACGAATATTTAGCCCAAGCACGGTATAATAATATTATTGGAAAATTTGGTAATGTACGAACGTTTGTACAAATCAGAGAAGCAGAAAAGAGACATATAAGTGCATTATTACCACTTTTCGAACGATATCAAGTACAATTCCCTAATGATATTTCTCAATCTTTTGTTTCAACTCCAGAAAATCTAAAGGCTGCATATGCAGCGGGTGTTCAAGGGGAAATAGATAATATATCTATGTACGAAAGATTTTTATCACTGAACATCCCTAATGATGTAAGAATTGTCTTTTCGCAACTACGTATTGCCTCTTTAAATCATTTAGCAGCATTTGAAAGAGGCCTCGCTAGAAATTAATTTTTATACTCACTTTATTGGGACGATTCATCGTCCCAATTTCCATTTACTATCGAGTAGTAAGGTGCCTGTGATATTATCCCCACATAGTAGACACGATTCGTCCGAGGGTGTTACCGTCAAATTTAGGAGTGATGAATCGTGAAAAAACAAAATCGTTATTCAAAAGAGTTTAAAGAAGAAATCGTCCAGTATTATGAAGAACATCCAGAGTTGGGTTACTTAAGTATAGCTCGAATTTTTGATCTCCCATCAGATGAAAGTGTGCGTCGTTGGGTGAAGCAGAAACAGGCACATGGAGATGAAGCGTTTAAACTCAAGCCAAGAAAGAAGGCAGCTACTTCACCAAGAAAGAAAATAAAGAAAAAGTCTTAACCAATTTCCGAGGAGTACTGGGAACATCCAAAGGAAGCGAATGAACGTATTGCTTTTTTAGAGGCAGAGAATGCATATTTAAAAAAGCTAATGGCCTTGCGGAAGTGGGAATCCAATTAACATCAAGCGATCACTATCAAATTATCGAAGATTTGTCTAATCATTTTCCTACCTGGGATTTATGTTATGTCTCACCAGTATCCCGCAGTGGTTTCTATAAGTGGCGACAACGTCAATATCAACCTTTAACAAAAAAACAACGTGAAGATGAAGAGCTTAAAACGCTTATTCTTGAGCTTCATCAGTACTTTCATCATACGTATGGCTATCCGCGTTTAACGCAGGAGATTAACACCCTTTATCATAAGCCAGTTAACCATAAACGTGTTTATCGTCTTCAGAAAGAGCTTGTATTCAAGCCCAAATTTATAAGCGTAAGAAAGCTCAGAAGCATGAAGGAAATAGTGCCGAGAATGTCTTAAATCGCGACTTTACAGCTGAAAAACCGTTTGAAAAATGGGTAACCGATATTACTTATTTACCAACAGGATTAACGCGTATGTATCTGTCTGTCATTTTGGATTTGTGTACGAATGAAGTCATCAGCTACCATATTAGTAATCAAAATGACAATGATCTTGTTATCCAAACACTGAATAAAGCCGTTGGAAAAGGTGATGTTAAAGGCACACTTCTTCATAGCGACCAGGGACATCAATATACGTCTAGGGATTATACTGCTTATTTAGAAAATGAAGAAATGATAAAGAGTATGTCTCGTCAGGCAAATTGTTGGGATAACGCACCCATTGAAAGTTTTTTTGGACATGTAAAAGAAGAAGCAGGAAGTTCGTGAGGTCATGGAAAACTATATCGAATTCTATAACTATGAACGAAGACAGAAAAAATTAAAAGGTCAAGCTTCTATGACTTATAAAGCCCAACTAGCAGCTTGACCCTTAGTTAATCTGTGTCTACTTGACAGGGGTACGCTCAGTACTGGGAGACAGTGCACCAATAATGAAAAATCCCCTTCCAAAAAGGCAGGGGATTAAACTGCTAATAAAGTTCCTTTTCTATTTTCACTAACCCTCGTTACAAATGGCAATTGCTTTACCTTTTCAATGTTTTCATCATTTAAAGTTATGAAGACAAGATTAACCATCTCATCAACATATGAAATCCTACCGTATTTTTCTAACAAATAAACTTTACCCAGTTCATTAACTTTTACCTTCATTTTCTTATTCATGTTATCTCCTCCAAGAATTTTTCTAGGTCGATTTTTCCATAACCTTGTTTTGTTCTTGGTACATTAATGAGTGGTTCGCAACTGCTTATTAAGTATTGTTTCACTTCTTTATTCTCTTTAAACATATTATATGTAGCACCTAAAAGTCCAGTTACAATTGGAGCTGCAAACGATGTGCCCTGAAAGTCGTGATTTACACCTAAGAAGGTTTCAACTCCATGACCTTGCGCAACTAAATCCGGCTTATTAGAATTAATATGTCCTTGTGAACTATAACATGCCACTGTCTTTCCCGTTTTATCCAGTGCACCAACAGAAATTGCATTCTCTGCACAAGCTGGACAATGTGTGTAACTTCCATTGTTACCCATTGCAGCAACTATAATATAACCCATTTTTTCCATAGCATTAATTTTGTCAGCTAGGTCACAATCTCCTTGGCATTTAGCATCCATGCCAAGTGATAAATTGATAACCTTTACATCAGATAATGTTGTGACCCAATCCAGTGCTCTAAATACATCCTCCTCATCAATATCATTATCTCTAATACAAACCTTTGCCGAATAAATTTTTGCCTTAGAAATTATATTTAGTATTTGTCCTATAACTATTGAACCATGTCCACATGTATCATAAGAATTGGGGTGATTTGTAAAATTCATCGCACATTCAACTTCACCCACACGTTCAATATCATATCCTGAATCAATTACTGCTATTTTAGTTCCTAACCCATAAAGCCCTTTATCTCTTAATGGTTTTAAGTTGAGTTCGGGCGTAGGTTTAACTTTGAGATGAACAGTTTTTTGATTTTTTGGTAAATCCAATAATCTTCCTATTCTTGTCTCCTTTATTGATTTAATAAAATCAAATTCATATAACTCATCTTTATCATTGGTTTCCACAATAATAAAGTCATTTAAAATAGCATCAAAATGTTTCACTTTTATATTATTACTTTGTAATATTTGTTGAATCCCCTTATTATATTCCTGATTCAAGCGAACATTAAATTTAGTCATATTTTTTCTCTCCTAATCGGTAGTTTGACTAGAAGCTGGCTTCTCGTTGTAAATTCAGTATTCTACACTTTAATTAAAAATCCTGCAATACTTAATTTTACTTAAGCACATATTGATTTGATTAATGAGTGAATTTCATAATTCTGAGCCTTTGCGGCTCAAAGGTTTCAAGGCATAAAAAATGGAGCACCTCCCCAAGTCTTGTATAATGGTAAGTAACCACACAAACCAAAAGACTGGAGGGACTCCCTATGTCTATTATACGACAAGAGAGCTTATTTAGCATTCAAGAATTATTTGAGGTGGAACCTACCCAAAAATATGAAGCCATCATTTCAACTATTGATTTGGATGCAATCTATCAAGATGTAGCGAAAAAATCTCGACTTGGTGCGCCTGAGGATCTTAATTACGCTGCTATGATTATCTCTATTTTTATTCGTTACATTGAACGAATCCCCACAATTAAAAATCTAGTAAAACACTTGGATGATAATCTCAATTTCAAATTAAATTACGGGTTTCTTGTTTCAGACAATCCCCCGTCTGAAGCTTCTTACTCTCGACTCATCACGAAATTAAGTGAATCAAATAGTTTAGAGAAATCCAAAGAAAAAGTTGTCATTCAAGCAATTGAAGAAGGATTCATCTTTGATGATACGATTGCCATTGATGCCACTCACTTTGAGGCTCGTGGCTCAAAGGCTTGGAAAGACATTTTCAAACGCCGTACAGCTGTCGGGGTAATTGGGGACAGTCCCCCACCATGGTAAAGTATTAAAGTAGAGAGCATATATTAAATGCTTTCTGCTTTTTTATAGCCCCCTTAACCATAGGTTCAGAATATCCTAAATGGTATTCTTCATCATCATACAAACATTAACCATCTACCGTTAATCACTTTTCCTATGCCATTAAGAAACTTTTAAGAGGTGCATATTAAACCCTTCTTCATACCGACTATTTACAAAATCACTATCAAGGGTTGCAAGGTATTTACATTAATTCGTTCTGATAAAGGTGCCTGTCCCCCCACTATAGTAAAGTTTTACCGCACTGAGGAACAGGCACCAATACAGGACGACTAGAGTAAATAGCAAAAAGCGTCAAGAAACATGTAAGTGTTCTTGACGCTTCTTTTATTTATGATAAGGCTCCCCCCGATTTATCCGAAATGCCCGATAAATCTGCTCCACCAAAATCAGCCGCATCATCTGGTGGGGAAAGGTCATTTTCGAGAAAGACAGCGCCAGGTCTGCACGCTGCATGACTTCATCACTTAATCCTAACGATCCCCCAATAATAAAGGCAATTTTGCTTTTGCCGTAGGTTGCGAGCTGGTCGAGTTGTTTGGCGAGCTGCTCTGAGGTGAGCATTTTTCCTTCGATTGCAAGGGCGATGACATATGTGTCTGGTGAGATTTTGTTTAGGATGCGTTCGCCTTCTTTTTGCTTCACTTGCTGCATTTCGGTTTCGCTTAATTGCTCTGGAGCTTTTTCGTCTGGTAGTTCGATTATGTCGACTTTAGCGTAGGGCTGAAGTCGCTTTGTAAATTCGTTAATTCCGTTTTTAAGATATTTTTCTTTTAGTTTACCCACAGTTAACAATGTGATGTTCAACTTTATCCCCCATTCATAAACAGGTTTTCCACAGATTTTATCCACATATCCACATATAAATGGAATTCTTCTGACTATTCACTCGATTCGACCATGTATTTTGCTTCATTTTCACAATACGCACATCGTTTGTCATCATTCTCTTCGAACTTGGCTTCTTCCAGCTGTGGCGCTGTTCCACTCTCATCTACGATATCATCTAGTGCTAAATCAACATGCTCTTTACAACAAAAAATCATACTATTCCTCCTATTTATTCACACCTGTGGATAAGTTGTGAATAAGCTGTTTTTGTTTTTTATCCCTTATGTAAATTGCCTTTTTCCACAGAAAAGAAACAGGGCTCTTTCACCCTGTTTCCATTCTCTTAATATGTTCCTTCTGATGCAAGCTTAATTTCTGCTGAATTCTTCTGGCCGTTACGATAATACGTGATTGTCATTGTATCACCAATTTCTTTGTTGTTGTAGAGATATTTCCGCAGCTGAATGACATTCTTTACTTCTTGTCCATCCAACTGTGTAATGACATCTAGTTCCTGTAAGCCTGCTTTTCCTGCTGGAGAGCCAGGTACGACGCCAACGACAAATACTCCGTGATTCACGTCTTTCGGTAATTTTAATGATTCTTGCCAGTGGTAGCTTGGAATTTCAGAAAGTGAACGCATGCTGATTCCCATAAATGGACGTTTCACTTCACCAAACTTCTCAAGATCCTCGATAATTGGTTGTACCGTACTCATCGGAATGGCAAAGCCAATTCCTTCAACTGATTGCTGAGCAATTTTCATTGAATTAATCCCAACAACCTGTCCATCCAGATTGACTAATGCCCCGCCACTGTTCCCGGGGTTAATGGCTGCATCTGTTTGTAACACTTCTGCTTGCCAGTCAATTTGACCATCTTTATTAATATCAATATCAATGGAACGTTCTGTGCCGCTGACGATCCCGCTTGTCACAGAGCCTGCAAATTGAAGACCAAGTGGATTTCCAATCGCAAGTACGCGTTCACCAGCTTGTAAGTTTTCAGAAGTACCAAATTCAGCAACCTTCTTCACATGCTTCGCATCGATTCGAAGAACAGCTAAATCAGTAAACATATCGCTACCGAGTAATTCAGCAGGAACACGCGAGCCATCACTTAAGCTAACCTCAAGCTTAGAAGCCCCTTCTACAACATGGTGATTCGTCACGACAAAGGCACTGCCATCTGTTTTCTTGTAAATAACCCCTGAGCCTGTGCCCGCTTCCGTTGCTCCTTGTTGCTGCCAGAATGTTGTTTCTTGAATATTTACGACGCCAACAACCGCATCGGAGGCCTTATCTACAGCTTGAGTTACTGCTGTTTCAACATCCACATTAATTGTTTTCGTTTCTCCTGGTTGTTGAACACCCGCTTCATCTTGCTCTTCTTGATTTTCACCAATTCCTGAGATGTCATAAGGGAGGATGTCCCATTGACTTAGAAAAGGCAGGGAAAAAACAATAATAAGCGCACCTATCACAGCTCCGATAATACCTGCAATAAACCCTTCTGATCTGTTACCTTTTTGTCTGCGAGGAGGTTCCTTGTAATCTTGATCGTAATAACCCATCGCTTCACCAATCCTTTCCATGACCGATAGCACTTGTTACTAAAGTACATAAAAAGCCTCTCTACCATGACTTTCCTCATGAAAATTGAGGGTAAACATGCCAATGTTCTTTTTATACAAACAACATTTCTGTTGGTTTTGTCGGGTCTGTATCGTACAACTCAAACTGTTCACCAGGACCAAAACCTCGTTGTTCTAATACTTGTGCTACTGACATACGGGCTAGATCTTTCATGTTATTATCTTTGCTTAAATGCGCTAAATAAATACGCTTTGTTTGATCGCCAATAATATCAGTTAAAGCAAGGGCTGCATCCTCATTCGAGACATGGCCAACATCGCTTAGAATTCGACGCTTTACATTCCACGGGTAACGTCCCATTCGAAGCATCCCTACATCATGATTGGATTCAAAGACAAGGGCATCAGAATTTTTTACCGTCCCTTTAATTCGCTCACTTACATATCCTAAGTCTGTTACTAGTGAAATTTTCTTTCCTTCATAATGAAAAACATAAAACATCGGTTCAGCAGCATCATGTGAAACACCGAAGGATTCAACATCTAGGTCACCGAATGAGCGAACAGTTTCCATATCAAAAATGAATTTTTGCTCGGTTGGAACGGCTCCAATATGCCCTTCCATTGCATTCCACGTCTTTTCATTGGCGTAGATCGGCAGGTTATACCGCCTAGCAAGAATGCCTAATCCCTTAATATGGTCACTATGCTCATGTGTGACCAAAATACCGTTCAATTCCTTTGGATTAATATCCACTCGCTTCATCAACTGCTCCATTTGCTTTCCGCTTAATCCGGCATCAACTAGTAATTTTTGATTTTCCGTACCAATATAGAACGCATTACCAGAGCTGCCGCTTGCTAATACGCTAAAATGTAAACTCATTATTTTCCACTCCACCTTCTACGAGCTCCATAATCTGTCCTTCGATCGCATTCACAAAATAATTCGTTTCTTCATTAATTTGTATGTGCCATGTAGGGGCAAAGAATTGCACATCGCCCGAGAGCGGAACGACCTTATAATAACCTAATTCGATATTGGACACATTACTTCCATACGTCAAATAATTTTTCCGATAGAGGCTTTCAAGAGCTCGAATTCCTTGTAAAATATCTTGGTTGTTTCCTTCATCATCAACCTCTTGAATGTTTTCTAAGTGGGCTTGCTCATACCCAATAATTTGATTCTTTTCATCAAGCTGAATTGACAGAAGTCCATTCTCATTATAATAAATCATCCGGTCATTGTAAGTCTGGAAAAGCAATAATTTATTGGTTTCTTTATTCCATTTCCAAACCTTATATTCTCTTCCATCATACACATAGCTTTCAAGAAACTCTTCTAATCTATCTTCCACATTATTTTCATGAAGAGGATATGGCTTATCTAATATCGAAACAATCGGTCCGTCATGAATAAGTGTAATGGTTTGATGCGTGAGCTTCTCTAATTCCTGCCTCGTAAATTTCTTCTTCTCTGCTCTAATAAATGGCTCTTCCACGGTTTCTTCAGGAATATCAGGGTAAGAAATATTTTCAGCCTGCAGCTGCTCTTCAATTTTCGTTTCCCTTATCCATGATAATTGACTGCTTGCATTCCGTTTATCGATAAATTGAAAAACAAGAAATAAATCAAGGATAAGAAATGTCAAAATGAAGATTGTTTTTATCTTATTCCAATCCATTTGCACTTCCCCCTTGATCCGTCAGATTAATCTTGTACCACTTTCCATTGTACTGTACATACCAAACTGGTTTGAATTGTACGACTGAAGCTTGATATCCGACAGGCACGAATTGATAGCCAAGCGTAGCTCGATTTAATTTTTCAGGACTGTATTTAGGGAATGTCTTTTTCAGTGCTTGAATGAGCTTATATCCCGATGGTACCGTTTCTTGTTCACTTTCCTTGTCTAGCTTGAAACGCAGGTTTAACAATGAGCGCGAGTACTCATAGATCTGCTCATCACGGAATGATTGTTGAATAGTAACGAGTTCCTGAGTGTTTTTTAAGTTAAAGACAGGTAAATTCCCGACAATTAAACGATACGTTACATCTTGATTACTTCCATCCCAATGATTTAGACGATAAAAGTCCGTCCAGCCTGAATGATCATTGATAAATTCAATCCCATTCAGAAGCATTTGCTTACTTTTTTCATTTGGAGCCTCTCCATCTGTTGGATTCACATAACGCATCAGCATATCATTATGAAAAACCTCCAGCGCTCTTGTGCCGTCTGTGAATGAACGTTCTCCTTGTCCTGATCCATATTGTTTTACAACAGTCGGATCGTTAAATAAAGCATTCTTAAAATCACCCGACTCTAATAATTGAGCTGAATAGGTCAATCTCGGGATGTTCACCTTTTCATCAGGAAGGTATAAATAACGAGTTGCATTAATTGGATAAACAAAGTACTCCAGGTTATTCGAAGCACGCTTTCGGGCAGCCTTCATACCTTGAGCAATATTTTGCTCAATTGTTGCCCGTACTACCTTCTGTTCATCCATCGAGATAAAATACATAGTGAATTTGTTCTTCCCTTGATCAGGCCACCTAATCAGAAGCCGGTCAACACTTTGTAAGGCAATTTGCTCTGATGTTTTAAATAACTTACTGAACACATAAGACGGAATAGAAGTGGGATAAATAACTTCAGTACTGCCATTTTGTCTTATAAAAGACGGGAGTCCTTTTTCCTTTACAGCAGCAGAAACATCCTCAATTGACTTTGCTTCCCACTTTGTTAGCTGCTGGTTAAATGCTTGAATATCTTCATTTTTGCGCATACCAAAATGCTTGTCATCTTCATGATAGACAACCAATTCAGGTTGAACAATTTCAGCAAGGCTTCGCTTATTGCCAATCGCAACTTCTTGTAAGTATGTATTGTCATTAATCGTTTCATATTGTGGCTGATACGTCCACAGCCCCCACGTAAGCATAAAGCTCAATGATACTAATAACGTCAATACAACTGCTTTTGCATGTTCTAAGTTCATGCCTTCCCAACCTCACTATGCTTTCCAAGCGGTAAAATAAATGATATGGTCGTTCCTTCTCCTTCAACGCTTTCCGCCCACACTTTTCCGTCATGCAGCTCAATTATTTCCTTGGCAATAGCCAAGCCTAATCCTGTTCCACCTAATTTCCGGGTGCGTGCTTTATCGACCCGGTAAAAACGTTCAAAGATCTTGGCAAGATTATTCTTTGGAATGCCCATTCCTTCATCACTAATCCGTACAGTCATTGACCGCTTCTGCTTTATTAATTCAAACCTTACTGTACCGCCTTCAGGTGAATACTTTAATGCATTGGAAATAATATTATCGAGCACCTGTGTCATCTTGTCTTGATCAATATAGACTTCTAAGCTTTCTTGAGGTAGATCCCGCTGAAAGCTAACGTTTTGAGCCTTTGTCATCTCGAATCGTTCAATCACTTGCTCGAACATCTCTGTGAAATCAATCATTTCGAAATCAAGCCGATAATCCTTACTATCTAGCTTTGAAAGCTGAAGCAATGCATTAACGAGCCTAATCATCCGCTCTGTTTCATTTTGGGTCACATTTAAAAAACGTGGTGCAATTCCTTCATCTCGCCACGCTCCATCTGTTAATGCTTCCAAATAACTCCGCATCGTTGTAAGCGGCGTTCGTAATTCATGCGAAACATTTGCAACAAATTCTTTTCGTTCTCTGTCAATCTTCTCTTGTTCCGTTACATCTTGAAGCACCGTAATAAAGCCATTTGGGCTCTCATCTTTTAAAATCAGCGAGAAATTCGCCTTCAAAATATACGATTTCATATTCTCACTGAAATCAAGCAGAACGGAATAATTATTATCCTGCAGTTGATCCATCACAATTTCTTGGTCCAACTCTAACACTTCATCGACTGGTTTCCCAATAATGGTGTCACGCGAAACGTCCAGCATCTCAATAGCCGGATCATTAACCAAAATAACGTTCCCTTTATGATCCGCCGCAATTACCCCGTCACTCATATGCTCCAGCACAGAAGTCAGCTTACGCCGTTCATCCTCTGTCGTTGCTTTCGCTTCTTGGAGCTTTTCTGTTAGATCATTGAACGTCAAGGCAAGCTGCCCAATTTCATCATCACTATAGACCCGAACATTTTGTGAGAAATCTCCTTTTGCCATCACTAATGCCTGCCTGCGCATATCTGAAATTGGTCTTGTGATAGCCCGGGCAAGCACTACACCTAAGACTGCCGTAATAACGAGGGCGATCCCGGTCCCGGCTGCAAAGATTTGGTTAATTTCACGCATTTGAGAATACACTTTTTCCATGGAAGCTTCGACATAGAGAACCCCGGCCACATCAGAAGAGGTCTTAATTGGAATAATTAAGACCCACATTCGATGACCATTCTTCGGATCCGCCAATACCTGCTTGGACTCTGTCCCTGACAGAAGCGTCTGCTTAACGCGGATCTCTGTTGTACGCTTGCCGATAATCCCTTGGTTATTAGGATTGGACGTACTAATCACTCTTCCTTTATTATCAATAACTTGGATCTCTGAAATATCATCCGAAGTGAAGTTACGCAGTTGTTGGTGAATACTCTCCTGCAAAACAGGAAGCTCATCCCCATTTACTTTTTTTAATTCCTGCTCCACGCTATAAGCAATCAATTGCACACGTCCATTCACAGAGTTCGTAAAGTTCGCAATGAGATGCTCTTCAAGCTTTTGTACAAAGTAGACCCCAATTATTTGCATAGCAACAAGAATTAAGAGGACATAAATTAATATAAACTTCGAATGAACCGACTTAAACAGACCAAACCGTTTCATCTTACGTCTCCGTGTCTGGCTTTTTCATATAATAACCAACACCTCTGCGAGTCACGATCCACATTGGATGACTCGGACGGTCTTCGATCTTTTCTCTTAAACGCCGTACCGTTACATCGACAGTACGCACGTCTCCAAAGTAATCATATCCCCAAACCGTTTGCAGTAAATGCTCACGTGTCATCACTTGTCCAATATGCTGAGCTAAATAATGCAGCAATTCAAATTCACGATGCGTTAATTCAATCGTTTCTCCTCGCTTCATTACAATATAAGCATCTGGATGAATGGTTAATGAGCCAATCACAATCTCACCATTCTCACCAACCGTTTTTTCAGCTTCCTGGTGGTGGCGTCTTAAGTTGGCTTTTACCCGGGCAATTAATTCACGCGTACTGAACGGCTTTGTGACATAGTCGTCCGCTCCAAGCTCTAAGCCTAATACTTTATCTATCTCTGAATCTTTCGCTGTTAACATAATAACAGGCATATCGTATTTTTTTCGAAGCTCTCGACATACTTCCATTCCATCTCGATGTGGAAGCATGATATCTAATAACACTAAGTCTGGTAGCCCTTCTTTTACTTTTTGCAGGGCCTCTTCTCCATCATAAGCGCACGTTACTTTGAAGCCTTCCTTCTCTAAATTAAACTGTAGAATATCTGCAATAGGTTGCTCATCATCTACAACTAAAATATGCTTCGCCACAGTTAGCTCGCTCCTTCACTTAATCCTACATTCTAAGTCTAGCATTAATTGTAACTATATTGTTATTTTTCCATCCTAATCTTACTTTATCATGATTAGAGAAAAAACGCATATACAACGAATAGATATGAACGATACACTTCCTATCTATTTTTATAAAATATGTTTTAAGTGAAAGCATGTCGGTTATTGTATAAATAGAGCAGAAAAGCCCCCGCTTACGAATAGTAAGCTGAGGGCTTTATTAGTAATCTTTAGAAATAGTTTTGAGGGTCGACGTTACTACCATTCTTCAATACTTCGAAATGAAGATGTACGCCAGTTGAGTCACCAGTAGTACCCATAACCCCAATCTTTGTTCCACGTGGAACGGTTTGACCTACTTGGACATTAATTTCAGATAAGTGGGCATATAATGTTTTTGTGCCGTTATTATGATTAACAACAACCTTGTTCCCATAGCCACCGTCACGTCCAGCAAACTCAACGACTCCATTATCGGCAGCCTTGATTGAGCGATTGCTCACACCTGCAATATCAATTCCTTTATGCTGACGGCCCCAACGATATCCCATTACACTTGTAATTGTACCGCCGTGTGTAGGCCATTCAAGCTCACCTGTACCGCGTGAAGGTACTACTTTTGTTCCTTTATATACGATCTTTTTGACAGGTTCTTTTAATGTTTTTTCTTCTAATATTTGTTTTGATACAACTTTTCCATTTTTCTTAACAAGCATATATGCTGTGCTCTTCGCACCTTTTTGTCCTGCTTGCTTAACTTTCGTATCGCCTCGATACATTTCGTCAGTCTCAACAACTTCAATCTCAAATGGGAGCTCTTGTTTACTTCGTCCTTTTTTCTCAATAATGACATCTACAAATGGCATATATTCTTGCACATTTAGTTGATCACCAATTTGAATAAGGCTATTTTCTTTTACTCCAGGATTTAACTCAAGCAATTTCTTTACACTAAGGTCATATTGACTTGCAATATTTCCTAACACTTCGCCCTCTTGAATTTCATGCTTCTTAGGCTCTAATGTTCCTTTGTTAAAAAGCTTAATTGCTTTTTTGACAGAAAGAATATCTTCTGGAACAGTTTTTCCCTCTTCGATTGAAACTTTTTTCGACAAACGAACGTCTATAATTTTAGAATCACCATCAGCAATTGGCTCATCTTTTGTTTCTTTATTCTTTTCAACTTTCGACAATATTTCCTGGGAAACATATTGTAGCTTTAAGCTTTCGATTAACTTTTCAGCCTCTTCTTTATCTTTTACATATGCAACAACTTCATCATCAATCTTTAGTGCTGTAGCTTCCGCTTGGACCGCAAGCTTTTCAGTTAAATTTTTTTCCACCTCATTATTATTATATTGAGGACGGAAGACTTTTTCCGGTATGTATTGCAGTTCTTCTCCTGCAGAAAGATTATATTTATCATAATTTTTTTCAGCGTCCGAAACTTTCTCTTCAATTACTTGCTGCACGATACCTTTATCATCCACAGTACCGATGCGCTCACCTTCTAGGTAAACATGATATACCGTTTCTAAATTGCTTTTTTGGTTATCAGCATATACTGAACTAATCGAAATTAGTAATGTCGAACAAGCAACCAATGTAGCACGACGAAACATTTTACCTAGTTCGCGGTGTTCACGAATATAAGGTGTTTTCTCTTCAGTTGTCGAAAAACGACCCTTCAATTTTTTATATAAGTGAAACACAGTTCTTCCTCCTAACCCTTTGCTCAAAACAATCATTTTTTATATAAGAGATTCAATTATTGTAAGGTTCTAATACACACCTTACTAATGTACCATAAACTAGCGAGCCGGCTCTACAAAAAAGTAATAATTGTAACATAAATGTTTAAAACTCGACAAAAATATCTTAATTTTATATATTTTAGAAAAAATGGATCTAGATCTTCCGCCCTGATAAATAAGACTTAGCTCCTCACCACTAAACATTCGAAAGCAATAAAAAAAACATGTCAGTAGTTGGACATGTTATGTTTAAAAAAATGGTGGCTCGGGACGGAATCGAACCGCCGACACGAGGATTTTCAGTCCTCTGCTCTACCGACTGAGCTACCGAGCCTTATTATCTAGTTGTAAAAAAAAATTAAATGGCGGTCCGGACGGGACTCGAACCCGCGACCTCCTGCGTGACAGGCAGGCATTCTAACCAACTGAACTACCGGACCATATTAAATTGGTTGCACGATTGCACTACCATCTTTCATTAGCTAGGAAGAATTTCGACGTAGTTAATGAAATTTAATTGGTTGCGGGGGCAGGATTTGAACCTACGACCTTTGGGTTATGAGCCCAACGAGCTACCAGACTGCTCCACCCCGCGATGATGATAAGATAAAAATTGGTGACCCGTACGGGATTCGAACCCGTGTTACCGCCGTGAAAGGGCGGTGTCTTAACCACTTGACCAACGGGCCATACATGGTGAGCCATGAAGGATTCGAACCTTCGACCCTCTGATTAAAAGTCAGATGCTCTACCAACTGAGCTAATGGCTCAAATCTATATGAAGCCATTTAACTGGCGACAAGAGTAATAATATCACACTTTTAAACTTTTATGCAATAGTTTTCTTTTGCTTTTTTCATTTTTTTCTTCTGTATAAAATCAATACCAAAAGAAAACGCCGCATACAAATTTGAATGCGGCGTCTCGTATTGATTAATGAGGTGCATAAACGCTACGAACCATATTAGTCTGCTTACGGTCTGGACCTACAGAGAAGATAGACAATGGAATACCTGTTAACTGTGATACACGCTCAATGTAATGACGTGCATTTACAGGTAGATCATCTAAGCTGCGAACACCTGTAATATCCTCTGTCCAACCTGGAAGCTCTTCATAAACTGGTTCACATTCTGCGAGTACTTTCAAGCTTGCAGGGAACTCTTCCATGACTTCACCTTTATACTTGTAAGCAACGCAAATTTTTAACGTTTCAATGCCCGTAAGAACATCAATTGAGTTAAGTGAAAGGTCTGTTAGCCCGCTCACACGGCGTGCATGACGCACAACAACGCTGTCAAACCAACCGACACGACGTGGACGTCCAGTTGTTGTTCCATACTCGCGGCCTACTTCACGAATTTTGTCACCGATCTCATTATTTAATTCAGTTGGGAACGGGCCATCACCTACACGTGTTGTGTATGCTTTTGATACACCAACAACGTGCTCAATCTTCGATGGGCCAACACCCGAACCAATTGTAACTCCCCCGGCAATTGGGTTTGAAGATGTTACAAATGGATACGTTCCTTGGTCAATATCAAGCATAACACCTTGTGCACCTTCGAAAAGCACACGGCGACCTTCATCAAGTGCATCATTTAAGACAACTGATGTGTCACATACGTATTTTGCAACTTGTTGACCATATTCATAATATTCATCTAGAATGTCTTCTAATTTGAAACCTTCAGCATCATACATTTTTTCTAGAAGACGATTCTTTTCTTTTAGATTATGTGCAAGTTTGTTTTCAAACTCTTCACGATCAAGAAGGTCTGCAATACGGATACCAACACGAGCTGCTTTATCCATATAAGCAGGTCCAATTCCTTTTTTCGTTGTACCAATCTTATTTGCACCTTTGCGCTCTTCTTCTACTTCATCTTGTTTCAAATGATAAGGTAGAATAACATGTGCACGGTTACTAATACGAAGATTATCTGTGCTAATACCACGGTCATGTAGATACTTTAACTCTTTTACAAGAGCCTTCGGATCAATTACCATTCCATTTCCAAGCACACAAACCTTATCATTGTAGAAAATACCTGATGGAATTAAGTGAAGCTTGTACGTTTCACCGTCAAAAGCAATTGTATGCCCTGCATTGTTACCACCTTGATAACGAGCTACAACCTCTGCATTCTCTGATAGATAGTCTGTGATTTTTCCTTTACCTTCATCGCCCCATTGTGTTCCCACAACTACTACTGATGACATACTATCCGCACCTCCGCTCTTCCTCTTTATAAGAGCACTGCCTCCCGACAAAGAGCAACACTCTAAATATATAATATAATTGAAAAAACTGTTTTATAAACCAAAGCTAGTGTATCAGTTGACTGTTATAAAGTCAATAAATCCCGAACATTTTCACACATTGTTACTATTACGTTCGTGAAAGGAGCTATGAAGCTGTTGGAGGCATGTTTTGTTCTTGATGCGTACGGTCTAAATTCACAAACTTATTATATTCTTTCAAAAAGGCGAGCTCTACCGTTCCGACGGGACCGTTACGCTGCTTAGCAATGATAATCTCAATAATATTCTGTGCTTCCGATTCTTTATCATAATAATCCTCACGGTATAAGAAAGCGACAATATCAGCGTCCTGTTCAATACTTCCCGACTCACGGATATCTGACATCATTGGGCGCTTATCCTGACGAGACTCTACACCACGAGAAAGCTGGGACAAAGCAATCACCGGAACTTCCATTTCACGGGCAAGTGCTTTCAAGCTACGGGAAATTTCCGATACTTCCTGTTGGCGGTTTTCTCCACCTCTTCCGCTTCCTTGAATCAATTGTAAATAGTCAATTAAGATCATTCCAATACCGTTCTCTTGCTTCAAACGGCGGCATTTTGCCCGGATATCACCAACACGAATACCTGGTGTATCATCAATATAAATCCCCGCATTCGCAAGGCTTCCCATCGCCATCGTCAGCTTCTCCCAATCTTTCTCATCCATCTTTCCTGTTCTTAAAGCCTGTGCATCAATATTCCCCTCAGCACACAGCATACGCATGACAAGCTGCTGAGCACCCATCTCGAGACTGAAAATCGCTACATTTTCATCTGTTTTCGTTGCGACGTTTTGAGCGATATTTAATGCAAAAGCTGTTTTCCCTACAGAAGGACGTGCTGCAACGATAATGAAGTCATTCCGTTGAAAGCCTGCAGTCATATGATCAAGGTCGACGAAACCCGTCGGGATGCCTGTAATATCTCCCTTACGATTATGAAGCATCTCAATATTATCGTAGGCATCGACTAAAATATCTTTTATTGACTGGAAAGCGCTCGTGTTCTTTCGTTGAGCTACTTCTAGAATATGTTTCTCTGCATCATTCAACAGTGCATCAATATCATCATCTCTTGCATAACTGTCACTCACGATATTTGTTGCTGTTCGTATTAATCGGCGCAAAGTTGATTTCTCTTCAACTATTTTCGCATAATATTCAATATTAGCAGCAGTCGGTACTGAATCTGCTAACTCACTTAAATAAGAAACACCTCCAGCCTCCTCAAGAATTTTACGATTCGACAATTCTGAGGTGACTGTTACTAAATCAACAGGTTCTCCCCGCTCGGCAATATCAAGCATGACTTCAAATATCTTCTGGTGGGCTACACGGTAGAAATCTTCTGGTATGAGCGATTCCGACGCGTTCGTCATTGCCGAAGGCTCCAAGAAGATAGCCCCTAAAACAGCTTGTTCTGCCTCTATATTTTGGGGAGGTGTCCGGTCTGCAAATAAATCTGACATAGCGTTTTTCCCTCCCTGTAACACCATCATAGGCACGAATGCCACTTTACTCAACAGTGAAAAAATTGGAACCTCTAAGCCTACATGCTTAAAACTACAAGAAACACCCCCGCTGTTCACTAACGGGAGTGTTTCAATCTCGTCCCAAAAAAGGTCCTATTTTTTATTCTTGTTCTGATACGTGCACTTTTAATGTAGCTGTTACATCCTGGTGAAGCTTAACTGGTACATTACGATATCCCATTGCGCGAATTGGTTCATCTAGCTCAATTTTACGCTTGTCAATTTTCACATTATGAGAAGCTTTTAATTCTTGCGCAATTTGTTTGCTTGTAATTGAGCCAAATAGACGGCCGCCTTCACCTGATTTTGCTTTCAGCTCAATTGTTAAGCTTTCTAGCTTTTCTTGTAGTTGCTTTGCTTCTTCAAGCTCCTCTTGAGCGTTTTTCTTTTCTTTCTTCTTTTGACCCTCAAGTGCACTTAAATTGCCTTTTGTCGCTTCAACAGCAATATTGTTTTTTAGCAAATAGTTACGAGCGTAACCATCTGAAACATTTTTTACTTCTCCTTTTTTCCCTTTACCTTTTACATCTTGTAAGAAGATTACTTTCATTCTTCTTCCCCTCCCTCTAAATATTCGTCTACAACTGCTTTAAGCTGTTCTTCTGCTTCATCAATTGTGACATTCTCTATTTGTGTAGCAGCATTCGTTAAGTGACCGCCGCCATTTAAACCTTCCATAATAACCTGGACATTGACATCGCCTAATGAACGAGCACTGATGCTTACTTTACCATCATCACGCTTCGAAATAACGAAGGAAGCAACAACACCTGTCATTGTCAGTAAGGTATCTGCAGCTTGGGCAATTAACACTTGCCCATATGTGGTTTCTGGATCGCCTTTTGAAATCGCAATTCCATCACGATAAATCGAAGCATTTTCGATTAACTTCGAACGCTTTACATATTGATCTAAGTCCTCTTTCAAGAACTTCTGAACAAGGACGGTGTCAGCGCCTTGAGCTCGAAGGTACGAAGCAGCATCAAAAGTACGCGAGCCCGTTCGTAGCGTAAAGCTTTTCGTATCGACAATAATGCCGGCAAGCAGCGATGTAGATTCTAAAATATCCAGCTTCAAGTGTTTCGGTTGATATTCTAGTAACTCTGTTACTAACTCTGCAGTTGAAGATGCATAAGGCTCCATATATACGAGTAAAGGATTTTCAATAAATTCTTCTCCTCGGCGATGATGGTCGATAACAACGACATGGTCAACTCTCGTTAACAGCCGCTCTTCAATCACCAATGAAGGCTTATGGGTATCAACAACAACAAGCAATGTACCGTCATTAACCTTTTCAATCGCTTCTTCAGGAGAAATAAACTTCTCCCAAAGCTCATCCTTCATTTTTATTTCACCGATTAAACGCTGTACACCTGTGTCTAGGTCGTTTTTGTTTACTACAATGTACCCGTTCTTTTCATTTGTCTCGGCTACTTTCAAAACACCGATTGACGCTCCGATCGCATCCATATCAGGCGACTTATGGCCCATTATAATAACATTCTCACTGGCGAGGACTAGCTCACGCAACGCATGGGAAATTACTCTTGCCCGTACGCGCGTCCTTTTTTCAACAGGGTTTGTCTTTCCGCCATAAAATTTCACTTTACCGTTTTCTTGCTTAATGGCAACTTGGTCACCACCGCGCCCAAGCGCTAGGTCTAAGCTTGATTGAGCTAAGGTTCCTAATTCAGGAAGTGAAGCTGAGCCCTTGCCAATACCTATACTTAATGTAAGAGGGATATTCTGCTTCGAAGTGAATTCGCGTACATGATCGAGAATATCGAATTTCGTACGCTCAAGCTGCTCTAGAATTTGTTGATTAAATACAGCTACAAAGCGTTCCGATGAGGTTCTTTTCAAGAAAATCCCATTATCGACAGACCACTTATTTAAAATGGATGTCACCTGGCTATTAATTCGACTCTTAAGTTGATCATCCATTCCCTGTGTCAATTCTTCATAGTTGTCCAAATAAACAATTCCGAGTATTGTTTGCTCTTCTTCATACAAACGTTCAATTTCAGCTTTTTCAGTAACATCGAAGAAATAAAGCAGCTTCTCTTCTCGCTTAATATGAACGCGGAAATTACGTTTGTTGATTTGCAATAGCTCAACATCCATATCCCCTTTTAGAAGAGGAATAATTGTTTCCGAAATATCATTCAGCGAATGACCAACAAGTGTATTTTCATGAAAGCAAGTACTTAAGTAAGGATTTGTCCATTCCACTTGATAATCATCATTATAGAGTACGATTCCGATCGGCATTTCCATTAATGCCTCTTCGCCAACCTTCTTCACTCGATATGATAATGTCGAAATGTATTTCTCCATCTCTTCTTGAAACTGCTGCTCGTACTTAAATGTAATATACGAAATTCCCGCTACAACTGCCAGCGCAGTTAAAGCAGCCTCCCATTTATGAAAACCTAAGTAAATAATCAGCAGGATTGTAAATAGTAAGAAAAGAAAAAATGGATAACTGAGCCACCGCTTTTTTAGAAAGTTTGGCATACTGTCAGCTCCTACACACAAAGTTGGTTCCTGTATGTTTCCCCAGCTACTCTAAGTTATTTTCGCTCTTGCAAACGTTGGCGCAAATCAAATCCTAAATCAATTATACCTAAGATTCGAATAAGATACAGTAGGAAAGGTACGATGAAAGCAAAGATTGTAACAACGATTGGTACAGCCTTCGAAAGCCCCTTCCATTTCGTAAAGAAGAAGATAAAAGATAAGCCCTGAACGGTCATAATGACCTCTAAAACAATAAACAGATTTAAAACTGCCAGCTCCCACATACCTTCTGAAACGCCTATATAGAAAATAAGCGAAACAATTAAATAATACCAAAGGAGCACCTTAGGGAAAAGCCACTCTGAAAAAGGTGGAAAAGAGGTTGCTTCAAAGCCTAACCGTTTCAAAATCTTTTTTGCTAACAGTTGCACAATGAAAGTTGAAATAACAGCTGTGAATACAAGCACACTTGGTACGATCTTTGGTAAAAAGCGAACCATTTCTTCAAATAACTTCGTTTGATTTGCAAGTTCTTCATCCGAAAATTGAAGCATACCCTCTGATTGTTGTACAGCTTCATCGAACCACTTTGTCGTTTCTTTCATAAAATCAAAATCAAGCACTGTTACGATGAAAATATAATTCAATAACAGCATAAATAAGAAAGAAAGCGTACCTCCGATTAAAACCTCTATCGCCGTTCTCTTTCTTCTCGTTAACTCACCAATTACTAAGCCGCATAACGTAAACGTAAGGACTGGTAACAGGAAGTAGATACTACCAATTATGAACGAAACGATAGCAGAACCCACTAGAAACAACGCACCTGGCTTTACGCCATAACGATATGTATATATAGTGAGCGGTAATGCCAAAAGATATAAAAACAACATACCCGCTATTGGAATGTATACTGCTAAGAAAGCAAGCACCATAGTTAAAGCGAGAAGAAGGGCCCCTTCAGTAATGATGCGTGTTTGTTTCAACGATGTCACCCCGCCGCCTAATCAATATGTAATACCATTTTATGGTTTATTAAAGCATTTTTCAAATGATAAAGAAAAAAGACAGCAAGAATGAATCTCGCTGCCCCTTTACCGCTCCAAATACTACTCAGTTACGTATGGTAGTAATGCTACTTGACGTGCACGTTTGATAGCACGTGTAAGTTTACGTTGATATTTTGAAGAAGTACCAGTCACACGACGTGGAAGAATCTTTCCGCGCTCTGAGATGAACTTTCTTAAAAGATCAACATCTTTATAATCGATGTGTGTAATGCCGTTTGCTGTGAAGTAACACACCTTACGACGTTTACGACCTCTGCGTCCTGCCATTGTTCATGACCTCCTTTATTGTTCATTTTCATTTACGTACCATTTAGAATGGTAAATCGTCATCTGAAATGTCGATTTTTTCTTCATTACCGCCGAATGGGTTATCATTCTGTGGCTTTGAATAGTTTGTATTATTTTGACGTTGTTGGTTCTGATCTTGACCGAATCCGCCGCCCATTGATCCATAATCTTGATCATAAGATGGTCCTGATGCTTGACTTCCTGTTGCTCCTTTTGGCTCTAAGAACTGAACACTTTCAGCAACAACTTCTGTAATGAATACTCGGCGACCTTCTTGGTTGTCAAAGCTACGCGTTTGAATACGTCCATCGACACCAGCAAGGCTACCTTTCTTCAAGAAGTTTGCAACGTTTTCCGCTTGACGTCTCCAAACAACACAGTTAATAAAGTCAGCATCTCTCTCACCTTGTTGATTTGTGAAGGTACGGTTTACTGCCAACGTAAAGTTTGCAACAGCAACTCCATTCGGTGTATACCGTAACTCCGGATCTTTTGTTAATCTGCCGACAAGTACGACGCGATTCAACATCAGAACCACTCCTTCGTATAAATTACAGTACAAATATTACGATAAACAAGAAGGTAAGCCGGATGCCTCCAGCTAACTTGCCCTCTCGTTTCTAAGTTCGATTATTCTTCTTCTTTGATAGTAATGTGACGGATGATGTCATCGCTGATCTTCGCTAAGCGATCGAACTCATTAACCGCTTCTGTCGTAGCTTTGAAGTTAACAACCACATAGATACCATCTTTGTAATCATTAATTTCATACGCTAGACGACGTTTACCCATCTCATCTACTTTTTCGATCTCCGCACCATTGTTTGTAAGGATGCCATGGAAACGTTCCATCAATTCTTTCTTTGCATCATCTTCAATGTTTGGACGAATAATGTACATGATTTCGTAATTGCGCATGTATTGTCACCTCCTTTTGGACTTACGGCTCCTATGGTAGGAGCAAGGAGCAATCTTTCATTACTCACAATTGAGTATTATAGCACAACAATCTATGAAAGACAAGCTCGTCCCTATACATTAAAGCGGAAATGAATAACATCGCCATCTTGAACGATATACTCTTTTCCTTCTAGGCGTACCTTCCCATTCTCACGTGCCACACCCATTGAACCTGCTGCTAATAAATCTTCATACGAAACGGTCTCTGCACGGATAAATCCGCGTTCGAAGTCTGTATGAATAATCCCTGCAGCTTGTGGTGCTTTCATTCCTTTACGGAACGTCCAAGCCCGAACTTCTTGTTCACCAGCTGTAAAGTATGTTGCTAGACCAAGTAATTGGTAAGCTGCTTTAATCAGTTGATCCAAGCCCGACTCTTCAATTCCCAAATCCTCTAAGAACAATTGCTTTTCTTCTTCATCAAGCTCAGCAATTTCGGATTCGATTTTTGCACAGACGACAATCACTTCTGCATTTTCATTTGCAGCATACTCACGTACTTTTTGTACATATTCATTATTTGATGGGTCGACAATCTCTTCTTCACTTACATTCGCTACATAAAGAACAGGTTTAATCGTTAATAGATGAAGACCCTTTACAATTTTCAATTGTTCTTTTGTGAACTCAACTGCACGAGCAGGCTGCTCTTCTTCAAATGCGTCTTTTAATTTCTTTAAGATTTCATGCTCGAACATCGCTTCTTTATCTTTTTGACGAGCCATCTTTTCAACTCTGCCAATACGTTTATCTACTGTTTCTAAATCAGCTAAAATTAATTCTAGATTAATTGTTTCAATGTCTGAAATCGGATCAACTTTACCAGAAACATGTGTAATATCATCATCTTTGAAGCAACGTACTACATGTGAGATCGCATCTACTTGACGAATATGCGAAAGGAATTTATTCCCAAGACCTTCACCTTTACTTGCGCCTTTTACAATCCCTGCGATATCAGTAAACTCAAATGCTGTTGGAATCGTTTTTTTCGGCTTTACAAGCTCAGTTAATTTATGCAAACGTTCATCCGGAACTTCAACAATACCTACATTCGGATCGATTGTACAAAATGGATAGTTCGCTGATTCAGCACCAGCTTGTGTAATTGCATTAAAAAGCGTTGATTTTCCTACGTTAGGAAGACCGACAATTCCTGCCGTCAATGCCATAACAAAGTCACTCCTCTTTTTTCCGATACTAATACATACTTTCACAATTATAGAAACAACAAATCAAAAGCGCAAGCGTTCCTGTGTGAAAGATGGGAAATTCACACGGCGCTTGCGCTGGTTTTTCATCATTTATTCACTCGTTTTTTCAATAACTTTTTTTAGCTTGCGGGTAAATTCTTTGCGCGGCATCATCACACTATGGTCGCAACCTTCACATTTAATGCGGATATCCATTCCTGTGCGGATGATTTTCCAGCGGTTGACCCCACATGGATGAGGCTTTTTCATTTCTACTATATCGTTTAATTCGAATGCTTTCTCAGACATTCTGCTTTCCCCTTTCAAATTATGCATTTTCTTTTACAGACATCTTTTCTTCGTCATCACTGCGATTATACATAACAAGGCGAGGGAACGGAATTTCAATTCCACGTTCATCTAGACGTAACTTAATTTCTTTCCGCAAGACTCTACCAATATGCCAATGTGCCATTGGCTTCACTTCAGAAATTACACGCATGATTACCTCTGAAGCTCCTAAGCTCTGAACACCAAGTAATTCAGGTGTACTCACCATATCTTCGTACTTTCCAGGCAGCTCCTTGAGCAGTTCTTCAAGCGCAGCCTCCGCTTCCACAATATTCCCTTCATAAGCAATGCTTACATCTACTACAGCAACACTATTATGTAAGGAAAAATTGGTCACTTCGTTAATATTTCCATTTGGCAAGATATTCATTTCGCCTGTCCAGCTTTTAATCTTAGTTGTACGCAAACCGATTTCTTCAACAAAACCTTCAAATTTCCCCACTCTTATAAAATCTCCTACCGAAAACTGATCTTCAAAGATTATAAAAAATCCTGAAATAATATCTCGAACCAAATTTTGCGCACCAAAACCTACTGCCAAACCGACAATCCCTGCTCCAGCGAGGATTGCTTTAATATCAATTGAAACAGCTTCTAGCGTCATTACAATTGCAATAAAATAAACACAATACGTTAAAACATTCGTTAACAACTTTAATAAGGTTGTTTTACGTCTCTGAGTAATTTGTACGGGTCCTCTTTCCCGCAGTTCAAACAATTTCTGAACGGTTTTCTTTCCAATTCGAATCAGAACGAATGCCACAAGCCAAATAAGCAATATTTCTAACACAGCTTTTCCGACTAGCTGCCATCGTTCTTCGTTCGTCAAATATCGAACGAACCATGTCCACATATTAGTTAAAGCATTCATGCTTCACGTTCCTTTCAACAAATAAACCCAATTTATTCTACCTTCTATCTTAACAATTTTTCGTTAAGATGAGTAGCGCTTTGAAAAAGGATACAACAAAATTGCCGCTAGCATATACAAATTTAACAATCCATATATCGGATACAAAACAGCAATCAAATTAGAAAATCCGAAAGTGGTAAGTGGCAGCATCACGACAACAAACAACAATGATAACAGCCAGACAGGAAGCCTTAATACCTTTCTAAACCTTGATACAAGCCCAAATATGCCAGAAGCTGCCGTTGTATAGATTGCAGCCCACAGTAGAACAGACATGAAGATCATCATCGAATAAGGAAATTGCTTCAATATAGCAAACAAAGGAATTTCATATAAAACAATTTCATTCGAAATTTGCAAAAGCGATTCGTTGTAAATATACGAAATAACACCTAATGCCGCTCCGCTTCCAACGCTCGCAATCCAAATCTCCCCAGGATGCTTTATTTCCTTCCCAATTGCCGCTAATACTGCGACAAGCGGCATAATGTTTAAAGCTGTAAACGTAAAAGCTGTCGGCCAATTCCTTTGTTTCTCCCAATCAAATACCCACGGTTGTCCATTTGATGAAATGAATAAGAGAAGGACAAACACAAGACCTGTAATGAGAAGTGGTAACAGCAGTGAATTAATCGATAACATTCCTTGGATATCCCAAAAGAATAATAGCACTAATAAAAACGCAATAATTGCAATGCCCGTCCAATATGGCACATAGAATACTTCAAGCGCTACTCCCCCGCCAGCAATCATAATAACGGTTGTAGAAAACAAATAAAATACAATCATCCAATCATATACGTACGTAAGCTTCTTACCTACTAACTTCTCGAGAACTGGAATATAATCCATCGTTTTCTGCTCATAGCTCATCTGCATAATTACATAACATGAAATTATAAATAGAATCGCAAACAGCAGAATAGCCAGTCCGCTTTCTTGACCAAAAAATTGCCAGATCTCTCTTCCAGACGCATAGCCTGCTCCGATCATTGTCCCCATGATTAGAAATAGCCATTTAAGTCCTCCCCGCCACATCGCCCTCACTCCTCTATGTTTATTCAGAAACATATGTATAGTTTTCTAAAAAATTCCGTATACTGTTACTACTATTAACAAGGAGTGAATCCTATGAATCTGAAGCCGAAAATTTTTGAACGTTCTCCGTTTGCATACCGGATTTCACATACAGATATGCAAGCCACCTCATGCTTAGCAGAGCAGCTTGTAAATCTACTCCCAAAAAATGGACGACCTATTGTCATTGTATGCATTGGAACAGACCGTTCAACAGGTGATTCGCTAGGACCGATTGCAGGAAGTAAATTCGCTTCATATTCATCAAAGAAACACTTCCACCTGTATGGCCATTTAGATGAACCCGTTCATGCACTAAATCTCGAAGAAACGATCCAAACGATTCATCAGAAACATACAAATCCTTTTATCATTGCAGTTGACGCAAGTCTTGGACGTGCAAAAAATATCGGCATTCTTAACCTGAAAGAGGGACCTGTAAAGCCAGGGGCAGCGATGAACAAACAGCTTCCAGAAGTTGGAGACATTCACATTACTGGCATTGTAAATGTGAGCGGGTTTATGGAGTTTTTTGTTCTTCAGAATACACGACTTAACCTTGTTATGGCCATGGCCGAAACAATTGGAGACAGCTTAGCTCTTGCGGAAAAACGCTATTCACGACAGAATCGTTTCCCAAGAATTAATCTTCGCGTGCATAATGAATCAACCCTATAAAGCACAAAAAGAGCTTAAAAGATATCTTTCAAGCTCTTTTTGCTTATTGAAATAAGGCGATAAAATCTGCCCAATAATATTGTCCTGTTACTAAAACCGCGGAAACAAATATAGCTGGAAGTAAGTTGGCTACACGAATTTTAAGGACATTTAATAGATTCAAACCAATTGCAAAAATGATAATTCCGCCAGTTGCGGTCATTTCGACGATAAATGCATCCATTAGTTCATTTGATACCCACCGGTTAATTTGAGTAGCAAATAACGCAATCGCACCTTGATATAACATGACAGGAATGGCAGAAAACAAAACACCAATTCCAAGCGTTGTCGTAAGAATTAAGCTTGTAAATCCATCTAATAATGATTTTGTATAGAGAACGCGATGATCACCCCGAAGCCCGCTATCAAGTGAACCAATAATAGCAAGTGCCCCGATGACAAAGATAAGTGTCGCTGTAACAAACCCTTTCGCTATACCACCTTCTTCTTTCGCGCCAAGCTTTCGTTCTAGCCACTGACCTAATGCATTTAACTTTTCTTCTAACTCCCACGTCTCACCAAGGATTGCACCAAATACAAGTGAAAAGATCACAATTAAAAACTGTTCACTCTTCAAACCCATTTGAATTCCCAGCAGCATAACTGAGAGGCCAATCACTTGCATCACTGTTACTTTTATTTTTTCTGGTATTTTCGTAAGTACACTCCCACCAAGAGTTCCAACAATAATTGCTAAACCATTCACAATTGTTCCTAATAGTACCATTTCCCACACCTATTTTTCGTTAGTCATATTTTTTATGCAAATGAAGACAAAAAATAAAAACCACCAAAATGATGGCCTCATCATAATTATCCTTCTGAATGAAGAATGGAAAGAATTCTTTCCAAATCATCTCTTGAGAAAAATTGAATTTCTATTTTCCCTTTATTTTTATTTTCTTTAATCTTTACCGATGTACCGAAACGTTCTCGTAGGTTTGTTTCTCGTTCTTTAATGAAGTAGTCTGTTTTCTGCTCTTTCTTCGATGTTTCACGTGAAACATTTTGGTTTAAACGCTGGACAAGCTCTTCTAATTTCCGAACGTTGAGCTGTTCTTTACGTACTTTTTCAACGAGAGGCAAGATTTTATTTTTTTGTTTTAAGCCTAGCAAAGCTCGGCCATGTCCCATTGTAATTTCACCATTTTCAATTAACTGCTTAACGGGAGCTGGCAGAGAAAGCACCCTTATGTAATTAGCAATATGAGGACGGCTTTTTCCAAGACGTTGTGCCAACTGCTCTTGTGTTAAACCTAGCTGCTCCATCAGCATTTGATAAGCGGTACCTTCCTCAATGGGAGATAAATCCTCTCGCTGCAGATTTTCCACAAGGGCAATTTCCATCATTTCATCTTCCGTTAACTCTCTCACAATCGCTGGAATAACTTCTAAATTAGCTGACTTAGCTGCACGGTAACGACGTTCACCAACTACAATTTCATAGCCTTTAATACTTTTCCGTACGACAATCGGTTGCAGAATACCATGCTGTTTAACTGATTCCGTCAGCTCTTCTAATGATTCTTCTTTGAATGTTTTCCTTGGTTGATAAGGATTCGGGCGGCATTCACTTAATTTAATCTCTTGAACTTTTTCATTTTCTTGCTCTTCAGTAGGAAATAATGCTTGAAACCCTTTTCCAAGCCCTTTAGCCATTAGCCATCACTTCCTTTGTAAATTCTAAATAGACTTCCGCTCCCCGAGAACGTGCATCATATAGAATAATAGGCTTTCCATGACTTGGTGCTTCTCCAAGGCGAACATTTCTCGGAATAATAGATTGATAGACTTTATCTTGGAAGTACTTCTTCACTTCATCAATGACTTGTAAGCCTAAGTTTGTTCGTGCATCAAGCATTGTTAAGAGTACCCCTTCAATCTCTAATTCTGTGTTCAAGTGTTTCTGTACAAGTCTTACGGTATTAAGTAGCTGACTAAGTCCTTCTAATGCATAGTATTCACATTGCACAGGAATGAGCACAGAATCGGAAGCTGTAAGGGCATTAATCGTTAATAACCCAAGTGAAGGAGGACAATCAATAATAATGTAATCATAACGACTTTGCAAAGGTTCAAGTGCCCGCTTCAAACGAATCTCTCTTGAAATTGTCGGTACGAGCTCAATCTCCGCCCCAGCCAATTGAATTGTCGATGGAATGATATCTAGCTGTTCAATAACGGTTGGCTTTAATACATCTTTCACGTCAACATCGTCCACTAACACACTATAAATACATTCATCTACTTCAGATTTCTCAACACCTAAACCACTTGTCGCATTGCCTTGGGGATCAATATCAATTAATAAAACACGTTTGCCATATTGAGCAAGACAAGCACTCAAATTAACAGACGTTGTCGTTTTCCCGACGCCCCCCTTTTGGTTAGCAACTGCAATCACTTTAGCCATGCTACCACCTACTTTCCCCAGTGCAAACTGAATCTCTTTAATACCTTTTATTCTATCATGAATTTTTTAACATTACTTAATTAAAATCTCTGAAACATCATAAAAATTTAGAAAAATGAAATATTAATCGTGCATTTGTCTTCTAATGTCGTAAAAATAGATAAAAAATAACCCATCACGCATGAATTGCAGATGGGCACGATATATTTACTTTTTTTTCGGAAGTCGAATCGTAATTTGGTAATAATCATCAAATTCCTCTTCTTCACTGTCTACTTTCATTCCACTATCAGCAACCATACCTAATGATTGGCGGATTGTATTCATTGCAATTCGCATATCTTTGCTAACTGCTTTTTGTCTTGGTTTACGCTTTTTCACTTTTCCTTCGAGCATTTTTACGACACGATCTTCTGTTTGCTTTACATTTAAACGTGATTGAATAACTTCTTTTAATAACTTTACTTGCAATTCCGCTTCTTTTAGCGGAATAAGCGCTCGTGCATGCCGTTCTGTAATCTTCTTTTCCATAATGGCATTCTGAACTTCATCAGGAAGCTTTAACAACCGAAGTTTATTTGCAATTGTGGATTGTCCCTTACCTAACTGTCTCGCTAACGCCTCTTGTGTCAAGCCATGTAATTCTAGCAGTTTGGCATATGCCGTGGCCTCTTCAATAGAAGATAACTCTTCGCGCTGCAAGTTTTCAATTAGTGCAACAGAAGCTGTTTCTGTGTCATCCATTTCTTTCACAAGTGCAGGGATCTTCTCCCAGCCTAGCTTCTGAACTGCACGCCAGCGTCTTTCACCAGCAATAATCTCATATTGTTCTTCTCCATATTGTCGCACAACAATTGGTTGAATCATCCCGTGAGCTTCGATCGTTTGAGATAACTCTTTAATCCTCGCATCCACAAAAATGGTACGTGGCTGGAAACGGTTTGGACTAATATTTTTAACGGGCAGTTCCATTACTTCATTCCGGCTTTCCAATTCTACCCCTTCATTCTCTTCTTCCTGTTTATCACCTAAACCAAATAACCGTGTGAACGGGTGTTTCACCTTCTACACCACCTTTAAAAAACTTCCTTACCTTATTCCTATTATCGACTCTATATGAAGCACCCTTTTGCCTAATGAACAAAAAAGTAGCGGGAGCGTTTTCAAATATCAATATATGTAAATATACGCTGTCAGCACATGTTTTCCTGCCATCAAGACAGCGCTAAATAGAATGTTTCACGTGAAACATTTTTAGGAAATGGGACTTTTACCAGGTGTTCCTGCTTTTCTTGGATACTTATTTGGCGTTTTTCTTGCTTTACGAATAATGGCAATATTACGTTCACTTTGTTCAAAGGGTAATTCTAATTTTTCAAGCTGCTCAATTTCCCCTCCTAGCACTTTAATAGCTGTTCTTCCATCTTCAAGTTCCTCAGCAAAGTTTGCACCTTTCATCGCGATGAAGACTCCACCCTTTTTCACAAGTGGTAGACATAACTCACTTAATACAGATGTTCGTGCCACAGCTCTAGAAAGGACCATATCATAACTTTCTCTTATTTCTTTTTTCTTACCAAATGTTTCTGCTCTGTCATGATAAAGAGCAAGATCTTCTAACTGAAGGGCTTCAGCTAGGTGGTTCAGAAACGTAATTCGTTTCTTAAGTGAATCTACAATGGTTAATTTAATATGAGGAAAACAAATTTTCAATGGAATACTCGGAAATCCTGCCCCAGCCCCAACATCACAAATTGACAAAGGCTTAGAGAAGTCATAATAAAAGCTTGCAGTCAATGAATCATAAAAATGCTTCAAATATACTTCTTCTTTCTCAGTAATTGCAGTTAGGTTCATCTTTTCGTTCCATTCCACAAGCACCTTGAAATATGTATCAAATTGACTTAATTGGGTTTCATTTAAAGTAATACCCTTTTGTTCCAAATGTTCCTTAAATTGCTGAATATTCATTTCACCGCTCCTTATTCAATAGGATAATGCAGAAAGACTCCCGCTTCAAGAAGCGGGAGTACCATCATCTATACCATTTTTGTTACTTTGCGATTTTTGCTATTCTTCCTTGTTCAAGATACACCAAAAGAATAGAAATATCAGCAGGGTTAACACCAGAAATTCGTGAAGCTTGTGCTACAGAAAGTGGACGAACTTCTTTTAACTTTTGTTTTGCTTCTGAAGCAATGCCAGTAATCGCATCATAATCAATATTATCAGGAATCTTCTTCTTCTCCATTTTTTTCAAACGTTCAACTTGTTGGAGAGATTTTTCAATATAACCTGCATATTTAATTTGAATTTCTACTTGTTCCTCAACCTCTGAAGGTAGTTCCTTATCAGCAGGAACGATGCGCTTTACATGTTCATACGTAATCTCAGGTCGTTTCAAGAAATCACTTGCACGGACGCCATCCTTTAACTTACTGCTTCCGACTTCTTCTAAAAGCTCAGGAACGCCTGCATCACTTGGTTTTATAATAATACCTTCAAGACGTTTTTTCTCCGCTTCAATTTCTGCTTTTTTCTCATTAAAAGCTTGATAACGCTCGTCCGTAATAAGGCCAAGTTCATGTCCTAAATTTGTTAGACGTAAATCAGCATTATCATGGCGAAGTAATAAGCGGTATTCAGCACGAGATGTAAGCAAGCGATATGGTTCATTCGTCCCTTTGGTTACGAGATCATCAATTAATACGCCAATATATGCTTGTGCTCGGTCAAGAATCACCGGCTCCTTCTCCTGAACATTTCTAGCCGCATTGATGCCTGCCATCAAACCTTGGCCTGCTGCTTCTTCATAACCGGAAGTACCGTTAATTTGCCCGGCTGTGAATAAGTTTTTAATTTTCTTCGTTTCAAGCGAAGGCCATAATTGTGTAGGTACAACCGCATCATACTCAATTGCATATCCTGCACGCATTAATTCTGCTCTTTCTAGTCCCGGGATCGTTGCAAGCATACGCTGTTGAACGTCCTCTGGGAGACTTGTAGATAGCCCTTGTACGTAAACTTCGTTTGTATTACGTCCTTCAGGCTCTAGGAAAATTTGATGACGCGGCTTATCGTTAAAACGAACAATTTTATCTTCAATGGATGGACAATAACGCGGACCTGTCCCTTTAATCATGCCAGAATACATCGGGGAACGATGAAGATTCTCGTCAATAATGGCATGTGTTTGTTCATTTGTATACGTTAACCAGCAAGGAATTTGCTCTAACATAAATTTCGTTGTTTCATATGAAAATGCACGTGGTTTTTCATCACCAGGCTGGATTTCTGTTTTGCTGTAATCAATTGTTTGCCCTTTTACCCTAGGCGGAGTACCTGTTTTGAAGCGGACAAGATCGAACCCTAGCTCTTCTAGGTGCTTTGATAAATTAACAGAAGCACGCTGGTTATTTGGTCCACTTTCGTAAGAAAGATCTCCTAGTATGACTTTCCCTCTTAAGAACGTACCCGTTGTAATAATAACGGATTTTGCTCGATATTCGCCGCCTGTTTCAGTTACGACTCCGCGGCATTCCCCATCTTCGACGATTAGCTTTTCAACCATTCCTTGTCGAAGGGTTAAATTTTCTTCATTTTCAAGCGTATTTTTCATTTCATGTTGATACATGAATTTATCAGCTTGTGCTCTTAGCGCACGAACTGCTGGCCCTTTACCAGTATTAAGCATTCTCATTTGAATATGTGTTTTATCGATATTGCGGCCCATCTCACCGCCAAGCGCATCAATTTCACGAACAACTATTCCTTTTGCCGGTCCACCAATAGACGGATTACATGGCATAAATGCAATCATATCTAAATTTAATGTGAAAACGAGTGTATTTGCACCCATTCTAGCAGAAGCAAGTGCTGCTTCTACGCCTGCATGCCCGGCACCGACAACAATAACATCATAACTGCTGTCTTGATAAGACATGATGACTTCCTCCTTCAATGTTATTTTCCAAGACAAAATTGAGAAAATAACTGATCAATTAAACTTTCATGCACCGAATCACCGATAATTTCACCAAGTATTTCCCATGTTCTTGTTAAATCTATTTGAACCATATCAACAGGCATACCGCCTTCGATCGCAGTTAATGCCTCTTCCATCGTTTTCTTCGCTTTTGTAAGCAACGCAATATGACGAGAGTTCGATACATATGTTAAATCTCCCGCTTCGATATTTCCAGCAAAGAACATCGTTGCAATCGCTTCTTCTAATTCATCGACACCTTTTTCTTCTAATAAAGATGTTGTTATCACAGAATGCTCGTTAGCAAGCTCACGGATCCGGTCGAGATCTATTCTTTTAGGCAAGTCTGTTTTATTCACAATAACGATCGTATCCATTCCTGCTGCGGCTTCAAATAACCGCTCATCTTCTTCTGTAAGTTCTTCATTATAATTTAATACCATCAAGATCAAATCGGCTTCTTTCAAGCGTTGTCTGGAACGCTCTACTCCAATTCTTTCGACGATATCTTCTGTTTCACGGATACCTGCTGTATCAACAAGACGAAGCGGTACACCACGCACGTTCACATACTCCTCAATGACGTCTCGTGTTGTCCCTGGTATTTCAGTTACAATCGCTTTGTTTTCATGAACAAGCGCATTCAAAAGTGAAGACTTCCCAACATTTGGCCGTCCGATTATAACCGTGGAAAGTCCTTCTCTTAAAATCTTCCCTTGCTTTGACGTTTCAAGCAACTTGGCAAGCTCACGATGTACTTCTTCTGATTTATCTTTTAATAACTGGTTGGTCATCTCTTCAACATCATCATACTCAGGATAATCAATATTCACTTCCACATGTGCTAACGTTTCTAAGAGGGTTTGCCGCAGACGTTGAATTAATTTCGACAAACGCCCTTCCATTTGGTTAAGTGCTACATTCATTGCCCGGTCTGTCTTAGCTCGAATTAAATCCATTACCGCTTCTGCTTGTGAAAGGTCAATTCGGCCATTTAAAAACGCACGCTTTGTAAATTCACCTGGTTCGGCAAGTCTTGCTCCCTCATTAAGCACAAGCTGCAAAACACGGTTAACTGATACAAGTCCGCCATGACAATTAATTTCGACAATATCTTCTCGAGTGAAGGTTTTCGGTCCTCTCATCACACTTACCATTACTTCTTCCGCTGTACCACCTGTTTCTGGGTCAATTAAATGACCATAATGGATCGTGTGCGTTTCAACTTCAGTTAATGGAACCTTTCCTTTAAAAAGCCTTGCTGCAATTTCTACAGCTTCTTCACCACTAATACGAACAATGGCAATAGCCCCTTCCCCCATCGGCGTCGAAATTGCTGCAATTGTATCTAATTCCATTGGCGTTCACCTCACTTCTATCACTTTTCTATCTATAAAATAAGTTCATTCAATTCAGATCTTGAATAGAGAATAATAATATCCCCTAAATTATTAGATTACCACAACCTTCGATCGGAAGAAAGATTATGTTTTGTGGATAACTATATTTTCATTTTTGCCAAAATTGCTGCACTCAAACCTTATCCACAGTGGATAACTGAAACTGTTTTTAGCCAAAGAATACAAAGGAATCATCTCATCCTGAACAATAGCTCTTTGAAAATAAAAAAACTCCCGACATTTGTCGGAAGCTGTTATTTGTTATTTCTTTTTGGCTTTATCACAATATGTCGTTTCGGTTCTTTCCCGGCTGACTCCGTAACGACTTTGTTATTATGATAAAGGGCAGTATGAATCACCTTTCGTTCAAAGGAAGGCATCGGTTCCAGCTCTACCTTCTGCTGGGTTCGAACCGCTTTTTCAGCAAGTCGTTTTGCCAAGCTTTCAAGCGTTTCACGCCGTCGTTCTCGATAATTCTCTGCATCAACTGTTACAGATATATACTTGTCTGAGCTGCGGTTCGCAACTAGTTGAGTTAAATATTGAAGGGAATTCAATGTTTGACCACGCTTACCAATCAACAATCCAATTTTCTCACCAGTGAGATTATATAGAACGTTGTTGCCGGTAGCGTTTACTTCTACAGTTGCAGAGACGCCCATTTTTGTTGTAACGTCTTTTAAAAACTTCGAAGCTTCATCGATTGGGTTATGCACGAGCGTGACACGAACAATCGCTTGTCGTGCACCAAATATTCCCAAAAAACCTTTTTTACCTTCTTCTATTACATGAATTTCAACAAATTCTTTCGTTGTTTCAAGTTGTTCTAATGCTGACGCGACTGCTTCATCAACCGTTTGACCTGTCGCGGTAACTTGCTTCACTTCTTTGTTCCTCCTGCAGCCTTATCCTTATTTGGGTTCGGCCCTTTGATGATAAGAGTTTGAACAACCATAAAGATGTTACCTACTACCCAGTAAAGTGACAATGCAGATGGGAAAGTTAATGCAAAGAAACCAATCATTATCGGCATCATCCAAAGCATCATTGCCATTTGTGGGTTTTGGCTTTCTGTTCCAGCCATAATTAATTTCTGTTGTAAGAATGTTGTAGCTGCAGCAACGATTGGTAAGATGTAGAATGGATCAGGATCGCCAAGGCTAAACCATAAAAAGGTATGCTCTTTAATCTCCTGTGTACGCATAATTGCGTGATAAAACGCAATTAGGATTGGCATTTGAATTAATAATGGAAAACAGCCAGCTAGAGGGTTTACACCATGTCGTTGGAATAACTCCATTGTCTCTTTTTGAAGCTTTTGCTGTGTTTTTTGATCTTTTGAGCTGTATTTTTCTCGAATTTCTTTCAATTCTGGTTGAATCGCTTGCATAGCTTTTGAATTTTGCGTTTGCTTCACCATCAATGGAAGCAGCACAAGACGTATCAAAATCGTAACAATTACAATTGAAAGGCCATAGCTTTCATTGAACATGTTGGCTACATACGTAATTAACCAGGACAGCGGATAAACGAAATATTGGTTCCAGATCCCTTCACTTTCAGGAGTAATGCTTTCATTGTAGTCCGTACAACCTGTTAAAAGCATTAATACTCCAGTGAAAACCGCTGCAAGTGCGATTCTCTTTTTCAACACTTCTTCCTCCTTATCACGCATCATTCCCTGTTATCTTCACAACACGAATTTGCAGATTATGTATTTTTAACAACATTATTGTTGCACTTTTTATTTATTCTGGTACTTCAATCAATTTGATTTCGGTTTATTCAATACTTTTGCTCGCTTCATCACATGAATTAAGCTTTTCTTTGTTTGGGAAAAATCAAGGTCTGCAGCCTGGTTCCTCGCAATAATGACATAATCATTTTGATCGTGTACATCCTCTTTCAGCTCTAGGAAAGCCTGACGAACATAGCGCTTAATTCTATTTCGTACGACTGCATTCCCAACCTTTTTGCTTACAGATAACCCAATGCGGAAATGCTCAAGATCTCCGCGCTTGAGTACATAAATAACAAATTGGCGGTTGGCCGTTGATTTTCCTTTTTTAAATACCTTTTGAAACTCTTTATTTTTTTTAATTCGATAATCTTTTTTCATTTCATCACTCCTATTAAGAAAAGAAAGGAGCACCTAGAAAAAAGACCACTGACGACGCAGTGGCCTATGCAGACAATACTTTTCTTCCTTTACGACGACGACGAGCAAGAACTTTACGGCCGTTCTTAGTGCTCATACGACTACGGAAACCATGTACTTTTTTACGCTTACGTGTGTTTGGTTGAAATGTACGTTTCATTTATTTACACCTCCCTGAGGAATAACTTCATACGACAGTCTTATTAATTATAGTTAATCAATAAAACAAATGTCAATGCTCTAAAAAGAAGCACACGTTTCTTACTTTACTATAAAACGTCTTAACTTGGCAAGTTTCCTCTAGTTTATGACGCCTAGCTCTTTTTTTCAACTTCTCATTTTTATTTTTCCCAGCTGTTCTTTCTAGAAAAAGCAGCAAGAATGTTGGAGCTTTTCATCCTGAACAATTCTTATGCATCTGCTTTCAAATTATAGCTGTGGATAATTCATTAATCCAAAAATAAACTATCCATAGTGTTAATCATCATTTGTGCACAAAATATAGGTCTGTGGATATCCTTTGTCCACAAGTGGTTGTGTTTGTGGATAAATTCTAATAAATCATTGCAACGCTAGGTTGAATTTGATATGATATTTGTGTTTTCACTCTTTAAACGTATGTGGACAGAAAATAATTATCCACAGATTGTGTGTAAGTTGTTAATAACTTATTCACTGGTGTTTATATCGAGTTATCCACTTCTGTTGATATTGTGCATGATTCACTTTTCTACTATATTATATACTTTTCACATCATTTGTGGATTTAAATATTTATACATCCACATGAATGTGAAATTCCAAGGTGTACAAACGTTGTACACCTGCCTCTATCTTTACTATTTCCTTATGAAAAAGTAGTTACTGAATGTTATAAGCTATTGATAAGGTTGTTCATTCCATCTGCTAAAAGGAGGGATCCGCGGGATGGAAAATATCGCAGAGTTATGGGAACGGACTCTGAAAGAAATAGAAAAAAAGATTAGTAAGCCAAGCTTCGAAACATGGCTTAAATCAACGAAAGCACACTCACTAAAAGAGGATGTGCTCGTTATTACAGCTCCAAATGAATTTGCCCGTGATTGGCTTGAATCCCGCTATGCAGATTTAATTTCAGAAACTGTTCATGAAGTAACTGGAGCAGAACTTGAAGTTAAATTTATTATTCCGCAGAATACGGAAGAAGAAAGCATGGATTTAGAGCAAGAAAAAAAGAAAGCGCCGAAGAAAACTTCCAATGAAGAATCATCTCATAGTATGTTGAATGAAAAGTATACATTCGACACATTTGTCATCGGCTCTGGGAACCGATTTGCTCATGCTGCATCATTGGCTGTTGCTGAAGCGCCAGCTAAAGCCTATAATCCATTATTCATTTACGGGGGAGTTGGATTAGGGAAAACTCATCTTATGCACGCCATCGGTCATTATGTATTGGAACATAATCCACAAGCGAAAGTGGTCTATTTATCATCAGAGAAGTTTACGAATGAGTTTATTAACTCAATTCGCGATAACAAAGCGGTTAATTTCCGCAATAAATATCGAAATGTGGATGTGCTATTAATCGATGATATTCAGTTTCTAGCTGGAAAAGAACAAACACAAGAAGAGTTTTTCCATACCTTTAATGCTTTGCATGAAGAAAGCAAGCAAATCGTCATTTCTAGTGACCGGCCTCCAAAAGAGATTCCAACACTGGAAGACCGTTTACGTTCACGATTTGAATGGGGTCTAATTACTGATATTACACCGCCTGATTTGGAAACAAGGATTGCAATCTTGAGGAAAAAAGCGAAGGCTGAAAAACTGAATATTTCCAATGAGGTCATGATTTATATTGCTAATCAAATTGATACAAATATTCGTGAGCTTGAAGGAGCCTTAATCCGTGTCGTTGCTTATTCCTCACTCATCAATAAAGATATCAATGCAGACCTTGCAGCAGAAGCACTCAAGGACATTATTCCAAGTTCGAAGCCGAAGATTATTACGATTCAAAGTATCCAACAAACAGTCGGGGAATATTACTCAATTAAACTCGAAGATTTCAAAGCAAAAAAACGTACAAAAACAGTCGCCTTCCCGAGACAAATCGCTATGTATCTATCAAGAGAGCTTACTGATTATTCATTACCAAAAATCGGCGAAGAATTCGGAGGCAGGGATCACACAACAGTAATCCATGCACATGAAAAAATCTCAAACTTGTTAAAAGCAGATACACAACTCCAACAGCAAATTCAGGAAGTAAAAGAACGCCTTAAAGCTTAGGTGTTTCTTTTCCTTTATTTTGTGCTGTCTAATGATGCTGTTTTTTTGTTTTTCTTTCGAAATAACTTAGAATGTTCGACAATTGCTCTTGTGAATAAATTTAATAACTATATGTTACTTACAAACAGTCTATCCACATGTGGGTAGACTTTATTTTCTTGCGTTTCATGTAGTTATCCACATGTTAACAGCCACTATTACTACTACTACGTCTTTTATTTTTAATAAAATATAATTTAAAATATAGAGTGGTTAGTTCTGTCGATTAGGAGGAATTACTGATGAAATTTGTCATTCAACGCGATCAATTGGCACAAGCTGTTCAAGATGTTATGAAGGCTGTGTCTTCAAGAACAACAATCCCGATTTTAACTGGGATAAAAATTGAAGTATCTCATGAAGGAATAACTTTAACAGGTAGTAACTCTGACATCTCAATTGAAACGTATATTCCAAAAGAAGATGAAGAGAAGGAATATGCCACGATCTATGAAACGGGAAGTATTGTGCTTCAAGCAAAGTTTTTTAATGAAATCGTAAAGAAGCTTCCAGAAGAAAATGTTGAAATAGAAGTAGGAGAACAATATAGTACAAAAATAAATTCTGGAAATACTCATTTTCACTTAAACGGATTAGATCCTGAGGAATATCCTCGTTTACCAGAAATCAATGAGGAGCACGCATTCCAACTGCCTGCTGATTTGTTAAAGCATATGGTGAGACAAACTGTATTTGCGGTGTCCACCTCAGAAACACGCCCAATCTTGACAGGTGTAAACTGGCGCATTGAAAATACACAGCTGACATGTGTGGCGACAGACAGTCATCGCTTAGCACTTCGGAGCACCCCGATTGAAATGCAGGATTCTTTACCTGAGGAATTAGCGAATGTCGTTATTCCTGGTAAGAGCTTAAATGAACTTAGCAAGATCATTGATGACAATGATGAGCCGATCGATATTGTTGTGACTGAAAATCAAATTCTCTTTAAAACAAAATACCTTTTATTCTTCTCTCGTCTGTTAGATGGGAATTATCCGGATACATCACGCTTAATTCCAAATGACAGCAAAACAGAAGTCATCGTAAACGTAAAAGAATTTCTTCAGTCAATTGACCGGGCATCTCTGCTAGCTCGTGAAGGAAAAAATAATGTCGTTAAACTATCTACACTTTCAGATGGCCGTTTAGAAATTAGCTCGAATACACCAGAAATCGGAAAAGTAACTGAACATGTTTATACACAGAGTATTGAAGGTGATGAGTTAAAGATCTCGTTTAGTGCGAAGTATATGATGGATGCACTAAAAGCAATTGACGGAACAGAAATTCTAGTCAGCTTTACCGGGGCGATGCGTCCTTTTCTAATTCGTTCACCACAGGATGATACAATTTTGCAGTTGATTTTGCCTGTGCGAACGTATTAACAAACCGTACATTGCTAAGAGCTAAATCACCAGCTGTCAAACATTGCTGTAAGTAGTGTTTGACAGCTTTTCTTTTCTCGAGGCTATAAATTTTGTACAATAGAGGAATGGACTATAAAGAAACGGAAAAGGTTTGACTGAAAAGAAAGCAGGTGTTTGTACATGGAAGAAGTAATGATCGAGACTGAATATATCCCGCTTGGACAATTTTTAAAGCTCGCAGGTGTCATCGACACAGGTGGGATGGCGAAGTGGTTTTTGAGTGAATATGATATTTTTGTTAATGGAGAACAAGACCAGCGGAGAGGGCGGAAGCTTCGTGCAGGAGATGAAATCGAAATTCCAGAAGTGGGGAACTTCCGTGTCGTTTCTGAGTAAGGAGTGTGGCTCCTTTGCATATTAAAGAACTTACATTACGAAATTACCGAAATTATGAACATTGTCACGTTGAGTTTGCTGATAAAGTAAATGTTATCCTCGGGGAAAATGCTCAAGGAAAAACAAACTTGATGGAGGCTATCTATGTGTTAGCCATCGCAAAGTCCCATCGTACAGCAAAAGACAAAGAGCTCATATTTTGGGATAAAGAATATGCTAAAATAGAAGGTAGGGCCGAAAAGCGAAACGGACCTGTTTCGATGCAGCTCGTTATTTCGACCAAAGGGAAAAAAGCGAAAGTAAATGCTTTAGAGCAGAAGAAGCTAAGCAGTTATATTGGAACAATTAACATCGTGATGTTTGCGCCGGAAGATTTGAACCTTGTCAAAGGGAGTCCACAAATACGTCGGCGTTTTATTGATATTGAAATTGGACAAGTGATGCCCGTCTATATGCATCATCTATCTAATTATCAAAAGATTCTTCAACAACGAAATCATTTATTAAAACGAATGCAAAAGCACGAAAAGATTGATCCTTCCCTTTTGGAAATTATGACCGAACAATTAGTACAAGTTGCGGCAGAAGTGTCTAGGCGGAGGTTTATCTTCTTATCGATGCTTCAAAAGTGGGCTGAACCGATCCATCACGGTATTAGCAGAGGTCTTGAAAAGCTAGAAATTGAATATAGACCAAGTGTTGAGGTATCACATGAGATGGATTTGTCGAAAATGATAGAAGCGTATCATGAAAAGTTTGCTAAAATAAAAGATAGAGAAATCGATCGAGGTATTACGTTAGCTGGACCTCACCGTGATGATATGGCTTTTTACGTAAATGGTCGTGATGTTCAAGTATACGGTTCACAAGGTCAGCAGCGGACAACGGCTTTATCTTTGAAGTTAGCGGAGATTGAATTGATTAAGCAAGAAGCAGGAGAGTATCCGATTTTATTATTAGACGATGTGTTATCTGAATTAGATGATTTTCGGCAGTCACATCTCCTTAATACAATTCAAGGCAAAGTACAGACATTTGTGACGACGACAAGCGTTGATGGCATTGACCATCAAACTCTCAATGAAGCGGACACCTTTGAAGTTCGTAATGGGCAAATTTCTAAAGTGAAATGAGGTGAGAGGGTGTTCATTCATCTAGGTGAAGAAATCGTTATACGTTCTGAGGACGTTATCGCCATTATTGATGGGCAACTGATCGAGTCTTCAACGATTATGTCAGAGTTTATTAGAGGTCAAGAAAGAGAGAAAGGGATTACAGAAGTATCAGCAGGCGCTGCAAAGTCAATTGTTGTTACGAAGGATCGTGTGTACTTTTCCCCGCTATCTTCTGTAACACTGAAACGACGGTCACAAATGATTTCCGATCTTGAGCCTTTCAACGAATAAATTCACAAAGAAATTTAAGCAGTCAAGCTGCTTAAGAGAGTGTAGGTGATACAAGTGGCAATGGAACAAAACAGACCTGAACAACAAGCCTATGATGAAAACCAAATACAGGTATTAGAAGGGCTTGAAGCGGTAAGAAAACGGCCTGGTATGTATATTGGTTCAACAGGCTCTAGAGGCCTTCACCATCTTGTTTGGGAAATCGTCGACAATAGTATTGATGAGGCACTTGCGGGTTATTGTGATGAAATTAAAGTTTTCATTGAAGAAGATAACAGTATTACCGTAATGGACGATGGCAGAGGTATTCCTGTAGGTATTCATGAGAAGATGGGACGTCCTGCAGTTGAGGTTATTATGACCGTGCTACACGCTGGCGGTAAATTCGGCGGCGGCGGTTATAAAGTATCCGGAGGTCTTCATGGGGTTGGTGCTTCTGTTGTTAATGCACTTTCGTCGGAATTGGAAGTTACTGTGCATCGTGATGGTAATATTTATTACCAGAAATTTAACCGAGGCATACCAGCTGCAGATTTAGAGATCATCGGAACAACAGAACAAACAGGAACGAAGGTTCATTTTAAGCCTGATCATGAAATCTTCACAGAAACAAAGGTTTATGATTTCGATACACTTGCGAGCCGTACTCGTGAGTTGGCCTTCTTAAACCGTGGTTTAAAGATTTCGATTTCAGATAAACGTCCAGAAGGAAAGAGGAAAGATTATTATTATGAGGGTGGCATCAAATCTTACGTAGAACATTTAAACCGTTCACGTCAAGTGCTTCATGATGAACCAATCTTTATTTCCAATGAGCGGGATAATATTTCTGTTGAAGTTGCGATTCAATATAATGACAGCTTCACTAGTAATATTTATTCTTTCGCAAATAATATTCACACATATGAAGGCGGAACCCACGAATCTGGTTTTAAAACTGCCTTAACGCGTGTTATTAATGATTATGCGCGTAAACATAACCTCTTCAAGGATACAGACCCGAATTTAACTGGGGACGATGTGCGTGAAGGGTTAACAGCAATTGTGTCAATTAAACACCCTGATCCGCAATTTGAAGGTCAAACAAAAACGAAACTGGGCAACAGTGAAGTGCGAACGGTGACAGATGCTATTTTCACAGAGGCATTTGAAACCTTTTTACTTGAAAACCCTGCTCCTGCAAAAAAAATTGTTGAAAAAGGCTTAACAGCTTCACGTGCTCGAATGGCTGCGAAGAAAGCTCGTGAATTAACAAGAAGAAAGGGAGCGCTTGAAGTCTCCAATCTTCCAGGTAAGTTGGCAGACTGTTCATCACGGGATGCGAAAATTAGTGAACTATATGTGGTTGAGGGGGATTCAGCAGGTGGTTCAGCCAAACAAGGTCGTGACCGCCACTTCCAAGCTATTCTTCCACTTCGTGGTAAGATTATTAATGTTGAAAAAGCTAGGCTGGATAAAATTCTTTCCAACAATGAAATTCGTATGATTATTACAGCGCTTGGTACTGGAATTGGAGAAGATTTTGATATCGAAAAAGTCCGTTATCATAAAATCGTTATTATGACAGATGCTGACGTTGATGGTGCGCATATTCGAACGCTGCTGTTAACTTTTATCTACCGATATATGCGTCCTTTAATTGAGAAAGGGTATATCTATATTGCTCAGCCGCCACTTTATAAAATTCAGCAAGGTAAAAATGTTTATTATGCCTATAATGAACGTGAAAAAGACGCACGATATGCTGAGCTTCCTGCTACACCGAAGCCGTCATTACAGCGTTACAAAGGTTTAGGTGAAATGAATCCAGAACAGCTGTGGGAAACAACGATGAACCCAGAATCACGTACACTGTTACAAGTGAATCTTCAGGATGCAATGGATGCCGATGAAATTTTTGAGATTTTGATGGGTGACAAAGTTGAGCCGCGTAGACATTTCATCCAAGAGAATGCAGATTACGTTAAGAATCTTGATATCTAAAGTAAAGAAAGCGGCAAGAGATTTGTCAGCACTTGCCGGATAAGGGGGTACCCTCATGTCGGAAGAGCAACGTTCACAAGTTAAAGAAGTGAATATTAGTCAGGAAATGCGGACATCCTTTATGGATTATGCAATGAGTGTTATCGTTTCTCGTGCACTCCCAGATGTCCGTGACGGTCTTAAACCCGTGCACCGACGCATCTTATATGCAATGAATGACCTTGGTATGACTTCTGAGAAAGCTTATAAGAAGTCAGCACGTATCGTTGGAGAAGTAATTGGTAAATACCATCCACATGGTGATTCTGCTGTCTATGACACAATGGTACGCATGGCGCAAGATTTTAACTATCGCTATATGCTTGTTGATGGTCACGGGAACTTTGGTTCAATTGATGGTGATGCAGCGGCAGCGATGCGTTATACAGAAGCGCGGATGTCCAAGATTTCAATGGAACTCGTGCGCGATATTCAGAAAGATACGATCGACTATCAGGAGAACTATGATGGTCATGAAAAAGAGCCTGTTGTTTTACCTGCTCGTTTCCCGAATTTATTAGTCAATGGTTCGGCTGGGATTGCGGTTGGGATGGCAACGAATATTCCACCACATCAATTAGGTGAAGTCATTGACGGTATTCTAGCAATCACAAAAGAGCCTGAGTTGTCTATTCAAGAATTGATGGAATACATACCTGGACCTGATTTCCCTACAGCAGGGCAAATTTTAGGTCGAAGTGGTATTCGAAAGGCGTATGAGACTGGTAAAGGCTCGATTACAATCCGCGCAAAGACAGAGATTGAGCAAATGTCAAACGGTAAAGAGCGAATCCTAGTATCAGAGCTTCCTTATCAAGTAAACAAAGCGAAGCTAATCGAAAAGATTGCAGAGCTTGTTCGGGATAAGAAAATCGATGGTATTACAGATTTGCGTGATGAATCGGATCGAAATGGAATGCGTATTGTAATTGAGCTTCGAAAAGATGCAAATGCCAATGTACTTCTTAATAACCTTTATAAGCAGACAACGTTGCAGACAAGCTTTGGTATTAACTTACTTGCACTTGTAGGTGGGCGTCCGAAGGTATTGAACCTTAAGCAATGTCTTGAATATTACTTAGAGCATCAACGTGTGGTTATTCGTCGCCGGACAGCTTTTGATTTGCGAAAAGCAGAGGCAAGAGCTCATATTCTAGAAGGTCTGCGAATTGCCCTTGATCATTTAGATGAGGTTATTAATTTAATTCGCAGCTCGCAAACAACCGATATTGCTCGTAATGGGTTAATGGAGAAATTCGGGTTAAGTGAAAAGCAAGCACAGGCAATTCTAGATATGCGTTTACAGCGTTTAACAGGGTTAGAACGTGAGAAGATTGAAGAAGAATATAAGAATTTAGTGGATTTAATAGCAGAATTGAAGGCTATTTTAGCTGATGATGAAAAAGTACTGGATATCATCCGTGAAGAGTTGCTTGAACTAAAAGAGCGCTTTAACGATGAACGCCGTACTGAAATTTTAGTAAGTGGAATTGATGCAATTGAAGATGAAGATTTAATTCCTCGTCAAAATATCGTGATTACACTTACACATCATGGCTATATTAAGCGACTGCCGATGTCTACGTACCGTAGTCAAAAGCGTGGAGGCCGTGGTGTTCAAGGAATGGGTACGAACGAAGATGATTTCGTTGAGCAGTTGCTGACGACTTCTACTCATGATACCGTGCTATTCTTTACGAATAAAGGGAAGGTATATCGTCTGAAGGGTTATGAAATACCTGAATACAGCCGGACAGCGAAAGGAATCCCGATCATTAACCTGCTAGAAATCGATAAAGATGAGTGGGTAAAAGCAGTCATTCCGATTCAGGAGTTTGCGGAAGATTGGTTCCTGTTGTTCGCTACAAAAGACGGCATTGTCAAACGCTCACCACTTTCTTCATATGCTAATATCCGCAAAGGTGGATTAATAGCTGTGAATTTAAGAGAAGATGATGAACTCATCTCTGTTCGGTTAACAGATGGTGAAAAAGATATTATCATGGGAACCCAGCACGGAATGATGATTCGCTTCCAAGAAACAGATGTCCGTTCAATGGGACGTACAGCTACAGGCGTAAAAGGGATAAACTTAAGTGGTGGCGACCAAGTTGTCGGAATGGAAATCCTTGAAGAAGATGTAGATGTTCTCGTTGTAACAACAAAAGGTTATGGAAAACGGACACCTGCAAGTGAATATCGTCTTCAAACGCGTGGCGGAAAAGGTCTTATTACATGTAACCTGACAGAGAAGAATGGCCAAGTCTCTACAGTGAAGGCTGTTACATCTGATGATGATATTATGATTATTACCGAAAGTGGAGTACTTATTCGTATGTCTGTTAATGACATTTCTTCAATGGGAAGAAACACACAAGGTGTAAGGCTAATACGCCTTGGAGAAGAAGAAAGCGTCTCAACAGTAGCAAAAGTTAAAGAAGATGAAGCAACAGAGGAAGAAATCGAAGAGATAGAGGAATCCGCAGAGAGCCTTGGAGAAGGCGATGAACAAGAATAAGGAGTGTGCCACAACGGCACTCCTTTTCTTTTTGTGTTTGTATTAGCTAAAAAAAGAAAATGCAATGCAGTTAAAAGTGGAAAAGAATTAATGTATTCAAGTCTCTTTTTCATCTCAGTGTCTTGTGCTCTGAAACTTTCTGAAAAACTTTCATTTATCTATTGCAATAAAAATATATCCATGGTACATTATTAATTGTCGCTTTTAGAGACGCAATACTTACTGAAAAATAATGTCGAAAAAAAAGTATTGACGAAAGGCAGACAGCATGATATATTAATTAAGTCGCCAACAAAAAAGGCGATTAAAATGCTCTTTGAAAACTGGACAAAATGAACATGCTTAACGAGCAAGTTTCAAATTTTTTTCGAACTTCCATTTGGAAGCTTATCGGAGAGTTTGATCCTGGCTCAGGACGAACGCTGGCGGCGTGCCTAATACATGCAAGTCGAGCGGATGAAGGGGAGCTTGCTCCCTGGATTCAGCGGCGGACGGGTGAGTAACACGTGGGCAACCTGCCTGTAAGACTGGGATAACTCCGGGAAACCGGGGCTAATACCGGATAATCAAGTGAACCGCATGGTTCGCTTGTAAAAGACGGTTCTGCTGTCACTTACAGATGGGCCCGCGGCGCATTAGTTAGTTGGTGGGGTAACGGCCTACCAAGACGACGATGCGTAGCCGACCTGAGAGGGTGATCGGCCACACTGGGACTGAGACACGGCCCAGACTCCTACGGGAGGCAGCAGTAGGGAATCATCCGCAATGGACGAAAGTCTGACGGTGCAACGCCGCGTGAACGATGAAGGCCTTCGGGTCGTAAAGTTCTGTTGTTAGGGAAGAACAAGTGCCGGAGTAACTGCCGGCACCTTGACGGTACCTAACCAGAAAGCCACGGCTAACTACGTGCCAGCAGCCGCGGTAATACGTAGGTGGCAAGCGTTGTCCGGAATTATTGGGCGTAAAGCGCGCGCAGGCGGTTTCTTAAGTCTGATGTGAAAGCCCGTGGCTCAACCACGGAGGGTCATTGGAAACTGGGGAACTTGAGTGCAGAAGAGGAGAGTGGAATTCCACGTGTAGCGGTGAAATGCGTAGATATGTGGAGGAACACCAGTGGCGAAGGCGACTCTCTGGTCTGTAACTGACGCTGAGGCGCGAAAGCGTGGGGAGCAAACAGGATTAGATACCCTGGTAGTCCACGCCGTAAACGATGAGTGCTAAGTGTTAGGGGGTTTCCGCCCCTTAGTGCTGAAGTTAACGCATTAAGCACTCCGCCTGGGGAGTACGACCGCAAGGTTGAAACTCAAAGGAATTGACGGGGCCCGCACAAGCGGTGGAGCATGTGGTTTAATTCGAAGCAACGCGAAGAACCTTACCAGGTCTTGACATCCTCTGACCACCCTGGAGACAGGGCTTCCCCTTCGGGGGCAGAGTGACAGGTGGTGCATGGTTGTCGTCAGCTCGTGTCGTGAGATGTTGGGTTAAGTCCCGCAACGAGCGCAACCCTTGTCCTTAGTTGCCAGCATTCAGTTGGGCACTCTAAGGAGACTGCCGGTGACAAACCGGAGGAAGGTGGGGATGACGTCAAATCATCATGCCCCTTATGACCTGGGCTACACACGTGCTACAATGGATGGTACAAAGGGAAGCAAGACCGCGAGGTGGAGCCAATCCCATAAAGCCATTCTCAGTTCGGATTGCAGGCTGCAACTCGCCTGCATGAAGCCGGAATCGCTAGTAATCGCGGATCAGCATGCCGCGGTGAATACGTTCCCGGGCCTTGTACACACCGCCCGTCACACCACGAGAGTTTGTAACACCCGAAGTCGGTGGGGTAACCTTTGGAGCCAGCCGCCGAAGGTGGGACAAATGATTGGGGTGAAGTCGTAACAAGGTAGCCGTATCGGAAGGTGCGGCTGGATCACCTCCTTTCTAAGGATTTTATATGCACCAACGGTGCAAAACGATTAAGCATGTTTCATTTTGTTCAGTTTTGAGAGAGCATTCTCTCAATCAATGTTTGTTCCTTGAAAACTAGATAACCGAAACAGAAGTAAAGATTCCTTTTTAAATTAAACCGATTTAAAGGGTATGTGCAAATGCGTTTTATGTATGATGCTCATCAATGGTTAAGTTAGAAAGGGCGCACGGTGGATGCCTTGGCACTAGGAGCCGATGAAGGACGAGACTAACATCGATATGCTTCGGCGAGCTGTAAGTAAGCGTTGACCCGGAGATTTCCGAATGGGGAAACCCACTGTCCGTAATGGGGCAGTATCATCATCTGAATCCATAGGGTGATGAAGGCAGACCCGGGGAACTGAAACATCTAAGTACCCGGAGGAAGAGAAAGCAAACGCGATTTCCCGAGTAGCGGCGAGCGAAACGGAAACAGCCCAAACCAAGAGGCTTGCCTCTTGGGGTTGTAGGACGTTCCACATGGAGTTACAAAGGAACAGGATAAGTGAAGCGGCCTGGAAAGGCCGGCCACAGAAGGTAACAGCCCTGTAGCTGAAATCCTGTTCTCTCCGGAGCGGATCCTGAGTACGGCGGAACACGTGAAATTCCGTCGGAAGCAGGGAGGACCATCTCCCAAGGCTAAATACTCCCTAGTGACCGATAGTGAACCAGTACCGTGAGGGAAAGGTGAAAAGCACCCCTGACGGGGAGTGAAAAAGATCCTGAAACCGTGTGCCTACAAGTAGTCGGAGCCCATTAACGGGTGACGGCGTGCCTTTTGTAGAATGAACCGGCGAGTTACGATCTCGTGCAAGGTTAAGTCGGAAAGACGGAGCCGCAGCGAAAGCGAGTCTGAACAGGGCGATATAGTACGTGGTCGTAGACCCGAAACCGAGTGATCTACCCATGTCCAGGGTGAAGTTCAGGTAACACTGAATGGAGGCCCGAACCCACGCACGTTGAAAAGTGCGGGGATGAGTGTGGGTAGGGGTGAAATGCCAATCGAACTCGGAGATAGCTGGTTCTCCCCGAAATAGCTTTAGGGCTAGCCTCAAGGGAAGAGTCTTGGAGGTAGAGCACTGATTGGATGAGGGGCCCCCAACGGGTTACCGAGTTCAGTCAAACTCCGAATGCCAATGACTTATCCTTGGGAGTCAGACTGCGAGTGATAAGGTCCGTAGTCGAGAGGGAAACAGCCCAGACCACCAGCTAAGGTCCCTAAGTATACGTTAAGTGGAAAAGGATGTGGAGTTGCCCAGACAACCAGGATGTTGGCTTAGAAGCAGCCACCATTTAAAGAGTGCGTAATAGCTCACTGGTCGAGTGACTCTGCGCCGAAAATATACCGGGGCTAAACGTATCACCGAAGCTGTGGATGTTCCGCATGGAACATGGTAGGGGAGCGTTCTAAGCGCTTTGAAGCCAGACCGTAAGGACTGGTGGAGTACTTAGAAGTGAGAATGCCGGTATGAGTAGCGAAAAGACAAGTGAGAATCTTGTCCATCGAAAGCCTAAGGTTTCCTGAGGAAGGCTCGTCCGCTCAGGGTTAGTCGGGACCTAAGCCGAGGCCGAAAGGCGTAGGCGATGGCCAACAGGTTGAAATTCCTGTACCACCTCCTCACCATTTGAGCAATGGGGGGACGCAGGAAGGTAGGGTGAGCACGCCACTGGATGTGCGTGTCCAAGCCGTTAGGCTGACAACGAGGCAAATCCCGTTGTCATAAGGCTGAGCGGTGATGGCGAGGGAAATTTTAGTACCGAAGTCCCTGATCCTACACTGCCAAGAAAAGCCTCTAGCGAGGTGAGAGGTGCCCGTACCGCAAACCGACACAGGTAGGCGAGGAGAGAATCCTAAGATGAGCGGGAAAACTCTGGTTAAGGAACTCGGCAAAATGACCCCGTAACTTCGGGAGAAGGGGTGCTCTTTGGGGTTTATAGCCCCGAAGAGCCGCAGTGAATAGGCCCAAGCGACTGTTTAGCAAAAACACAGGTCTCTGCGAAGCCGCAAGGCGAAGTATAGGGGCTGACACCTGCCCGGTGCTGGAAGGTTAAGAGGAGGGGTTATCCTCACGGAGAAGCTCTGAATCGAAGCCCCAGTAAACGGCGGCCGTAACTATAACGGTCCTAAGGTAGCGAAATTCCTTGTCGGGTAAGTTCCGACCCGCACGAAAGGTGCAACGACTTGGGCACTGTCTCAACCAGAGACCCGGTGAAATTATACTATGCGTGAAGATGCGCATTACCCGCGACAGGACGGAAAGACCCGTGGAGCTTTACTGCAGCCTGATATTGAATTTTGGTACAGCTTGTACAGGATAGGCAGGAGCCTTGGAAGCGTGAGCGCCAGCTTACGTGGAGGCGCTGGTGGGATACTGCCCTTGCTGTATTGAAATTCTAACCCTGAGCCGTTATCCGGCTCGGAGACAGTGTCAGGTAGGCAGTTTGACTGGGGCGGTCGCCTCCCAAAAGGTAACGGAGGCGCCCAAAGGTTCCCTCAGAATGGTTGGAAATCATTCGCAGAGTGTAAAGGCACAAGGGAGCTTGACTGCGAGACCTACAAGTCGAGCAGGGACGAAAGTCGGGCTTAGTGATCCGGTGGTTCCGCATGGAAGGGCCATCGCTCAACGGATAAAAGCTACCCCGGGGATAACAGGCTTATCTCCCCCAAGAGTCCACATCGACGGGGAGGTTTGGCACCTCGATGTCGGCTCATCGCATCCTGGGGCTGTAGTCGGTCCCAAGGGTTGGGCTGTTCGCCCATTAAAGCGGTACGCGAGCTGGGTTCAGAACGTCGTGAGACAGTTCGGTCCCTATCCGTCGTGGGCGCAGGAAATTTGAGAGGAGCTGTCCTTAGTACGAGAGGACCGGGATGGACACACCGCTGGTGTACCAGTTGTTCCGCCAGGAGCATCGCTGGGTAGCTACGTGTGGACGGGATAAGTGCTGAAAGCATCTAAGCATGAAGCCCCCCTCAAGATGAGATTTCCCATAGCGTCAAGCTAGTAAGATCCCTCAGAGATGATGAGGTAGATAGGTTCGGGGTGGAAGCGTGGCGACACGTGCAGCTGACGAATACTAATCGATCGAGGACTTAACCAATTTAATTGGAAATGCAAGACAACCAGCGTGCATCACACATGCACTGCACACTTCTGTTTCACGTGTTATCTAGTTTTGAAGGAATAAATATTTTCTTCACACAAACTATTGCATTTCTTTATGGAATGTGTATAATAATTCTTGTCCCTTAGAAAAGGAACAAGAAACATAGTCTGGTGGCAATAGCGAAGAGGTCACACCCGTTCCCATACCGAACACGGAAGTTAAGCTCTTCAGCGCCGATGGTAGTTGGGGTTCTTCCCCTGTGAGAGTAGGACGCCGCCAGGCGATACATATTTGGAGGATTAGCTCAGCTGGGAGAGCACCTGCCTTACAAGCAGGGGGTCGGCAGTTCGATCCTGTCATCCTCCACCATATATTTGGTCCGGTAGTTCAGTTGGTTAGAATGCCTGCCTGTCACGCAGGAGGTCGCGGGTTCGAGTCCCGTCCGGACCGCCATGTTAGCCGGTCTAGCTCAATTGGTAGAGCAACTGACTTGTAATCAGTAGGTTGGGGGTTCAAGTCCTCTGGCCGGCACCATTTGAAGAGCCATTAGCTCAGTTGGTAGAGCATCTGACTTTTAATCAGAGGGTCGAAGGTTCGAATCCTTCATGGCTCACCATTTTTGCGGGTGTGGTGGAACTGGCAGACACGCTAGACTTAGGATCTAGTGCCTTACGGCGTGGGGGTTCGACTCCCTCCACCCGCACCATTAAAAAAATCTTTGACATAGAACAGTAACATCCTGTTATTGGAATTGAAATTAGTACATATTGTACACATGCGGAAGTAGTTCAGTGGTAGAACACCACCTTGCCAAGGTGGGGGTCGCGGGTTCGAATCCCGTCTTCCGCTCCAAAGTTGCCGGGGTGGTGGAATTGGCAGACACACAGGACTTAAAATCCTGCGGTAGGTGACTACCGTGCCGGTTCGAGTCCGGCCCTCGGCACCAGTAGTTCGGACAATTTAAGCGCCCGTAGCTCAATTGGATAGAGCGTCTGACTACGGATCAGAAGGTTAGGGGTTCGACTCCTCTCGGGCGCGCCAATAATTAGTCCGGGAAGTAGCTCAGCTTGGTAGAGCACATGGTTTGGGACCATGGGGTCGCAGGTTCGAATCCTGTCTTCCCGATTGTTAAATATGGGGCCTTAGCTCAGCTGGGAGAGCGCCTGCCTTGCACGCAGGAGGTCAGCGGTTCGATCCCGCTAGGCTCCACCATATAAAAGATTAAAATGCTCTTTGAAAACTGGACAAAATGAACATGCTTAACGAGCAAGTTTCAAATTTTTTCGAACTTCCATTTGGAAGCTTATCGGAGAGTTTGATCCTGGCTCAGGACGAACGCTGGCGGCGTGCCTAATACATGCAAGTCGAGCGGATGAAGGGGAGCTTGCTCCCTGGATTCAGCGGCGGACGGGTGAGTAACACGTGGGCAACCTGCCTGTAAGACTGGGATAACTCCGGGAAACCGGGGCTAATACCGGATAATCAAGTGAACCGCATGGTTCGCTTGTAAAAGACGGTTTTGCTGTCACTTACAGATGGGCCCGCGGCGCATTAGTTAGTTGGTGGGGTAACGGCCTACCAAGACGACGATGCGTAGCCGACCTGAGAGGGTGATCGGCCACACTGGGACTGAGACACGGCCCAGACTCCTACGGGAGGCAGCAGTAGGGAATCATCCGCAATGGACGAAAGTCTGACGGTGCAACGCCGCGTGAACGATGAAGGCCTTCGGGTCGTAAAGTTCTGTTGTTAGGGAAGAACAAGTGCCGGAGTAACTGCCGGCACCTTGACGGTACCTAACCAGAAAGCCACGGCTAA